>VAZM01000258.1 GCA_005883135.1 Alphaproteobacteria bacterium | reverse complement strand
AGCCGACGTCGCAATCGATGCAGCGGGCCGAAGCGGCGCCAAGCACGGAGCGCAAGTGTTCCCCGCCGCTAGAGCGCACCGGATGTCTTGAGATCGCTGGCGGCGTGGCGGGCGGCGACGAAGCCGAAGGTCATGCCGGGTCCGATGGTGATTCCGGGGCCGGGATAAGCGCCCGCCATGATCGAGGCCATGTCGTTGCCGCAGGCGTAGAGGCCAGCGATCGGCGAGGAATCGTCCCGCAACACCCGCGCGAACTCGTCGGTCAGTAGGCCCCAGCTCGTACCGATGTCGCTGGCATGGATGGCGAGCGCGTAGAACGGCGGCTTCTCGATTGCGCCGATGCACGGATCGGGGCGCTGGCGCGGATGGCCCAGGTTCCGCTGATAGGCGTCGCTGCTCTTACCGAAGCCCTCGTCGACGCCGGTGCGAGCAAAGCCGGCGTGACGCGCAACCGTCTGCGCCAGCGCCTCGCCAGGAATGCCGATGGCCTGCGCCAGCGCTTCGAGCGTAGGCGCTTGCGTCACGTAACCCTCCTGCAGGGCCTGGCGCAGGTTGATGCGGCCAGGCCGCACCATGCCGAGGCCGTATTTGCCGATGAACGCGTCATCGCAGATGAGAAAGCAGGGTCGGTCGGGCGAGCCCGCCAGCGCCGTCAGCATGGCCGCGGCGAAGCGGTGATAGTCGATGGCTTCGGAGACGAAGCGGCGTCCGCGCGGGTCGACGGCGATGGCGCCGGGCTTGCCGCGATCGAGGACGAGGTGAGGAAAGACGGCGAGCGAGCCGTCGCGGCGGCGGCGCAGCGACACCGGTGACCAGAAGCCATTGCCGTCGTCGCTGGAGCTCAGGCGTGCGCCGGCAGCTTGCCCGACCGCGATGCCGTCCCCCTGCGCGCCTTCGGCAACCGGCGAGTGCGGGCACAGCGCCGGCGGGAGAAGGCGCCGACGCATGGCGGCGTTCTGGGAGAAGCCGCCGGTCGCCAGGATCACGCCGCCGCGGCTGCGCACGGCGATGCGCGTGCCGTTTGACTGCAGCAGCGCGCCGGTCGTGCGCCCCGCGGCTTGCGTGAGCGACAAGGTCTGCGTCGCGAAGAGGATCGGCACCCGGCGCTGCAGCAGCGAGTAGTAGAGGCGAGCGACGAGCGCATTGCCCATCACCAGTCTTGCGCCGCGCGGGAAACGGACGCGGTCGGCGCCGTAGCGCGCGAACAGCCCGAGGCTGTGGCGCAGCGAGGCGAACGACCGCGTGGCGTTGAGAAGATGACCGATGTCCGTGCGGTCGATCATCATGCCGCCGAGCAGCATGAACTCGGGCAGCGGCGGGTGCAGCTTGGCGAAGTCCTTGCCCAGAACCGATGCGTCGAACGGCACCGGCTCGAGCACGCGTCCCGACAAGGTCGCGCCCTCGAGGGTCGCCCGGTAGTCCGGGTGATGCGCATAGGCGCGGAAAGCAACCGCGGTGTTATCCTCCAGGAAAGCAACCATCTCGGGAGCCGCCGCGATGAACGCGCGCACGCGCGTCTCGTCGAACCGGTTGCCGAGAACCGCGCGCAGATAGCGCAGCGCATTGTCGGGACTGTCGCGGCCCGGCGGGCTGTGGCGCGAGTTTGGAACCCACACCGAGCCGGCGGAGCGCGCGCTCGTGCCGCCGACAACATCGGACTTCTCTACCAGCAGCACGTCGAGACCGAGTACGGCGGCGGTGAGCGCCGCGGTCATGCCGGCCGCGCCGCCGCCGACTACGAGAAGATCGACTTGCCGCTCATCGCTCATGGCGTCCGTTCCTCGCGTGGGTTAGCTACGCTCGCCCCACGGCAGATTTCGCAGAGCAAGCGATAAACCCCGACCGCCGCCGCGGGAAATTGGCCGGATAGCGCTGCCGCCACGCGCTCGGCATCCTGCATTCGCAGCGTCTCGACCACGAGGCAGGCTGCAAGGGTGCGGTCGCCGCCGCGCAACCGCTCTTCCTCAGATGAGTCAAGGTTGCCCTCCGGCGCGGCCAACCAGATTTCGCCGCATGCGATTCCCCTGTCGGGCGCCAAGTCTTGTAGCGCCGCCTTCAGTGCGGATTCGTCCGGCGGCGCGGCAAAGCGTGCCGCCACGGCGAACGCGCCGCGCATCGTGCCGGTGCGGAAGCTTTGCCGGCACACGGTGCGGATCATGTCCTTGAAGATTTCCGACATCACCAGCCGCGTCATGGGGGTCGGATCGTTCAGCCGCGTCCGATACTCGGCCGAGGCGAGGACGTCGACCGAGCGAGTGACATAAAAGTTGAAGTAATTTGGCTCGCCGCGCACCACCTCGTAGCGCCGGCCGAGAAGGAAGCCGGGCACGTCGAGGCGTTCCTGCAAGTGCTCGTGCTGAAACCATTCCTCGAACTCGCCCTCGCGACCGAGCGTCACGTTATTGAAAATGGCGAGAATGCCGGGACGTGCGAGGTCATCTCCATCGTCGTCGCGCGGCATGAGTCCCTCCCGTCCCTGCCCTGCAACTATCTCAAGATCGAGTTGCCGCTTGTTGGTGATCGCGTCGGCGCCTCACATGCCATCGCGTGCGCTTTTGGGCAAGAACCCGCAAACGGTGACAACCTGCGGCAAGTGGCCGGCCCGCCGCGTCTACGGCGAGCGAGAATTTCTACGAGGCCGTGGAGAGGTTCGCCAGGCCGCGGCCTTGTGCGAGGACAGCGCCATCCGCAAACGCAATCTCAACACGCTCGACGCCGAGATCGACGCGTTCAACGACCTCATCGCCGTCCAGTGCATCGGCTCGTGACGCGCCGTGCCGCGACGCAGCCCGAACTCAGCAGCCGGTGTTTCCTGTGCCCAGGAAACGGCCCACCAGCGGCGATCCGAACGTCGTCGGCACGCCGGAGATCGTCGGGACACCGCTCTCAGTCGCCGTGCATGGCGGCGGGTTGAGCGAGGTCGACGGCGTCGACGGTGCGGAGGAAATGGGGGACGGCGGCGCCAGTGGGCTCAGCGTGCTCATGACCGGCGCCGAAGGATTCGGGATCAGCGCAACGGAAGGCGGACTGAGACCGCCACCGCCCATCTCGGTCGCGCCCAGGGGAATCCCAACCGCGCCGACGGGTGATCCGGGCGTCGCCGTCCCGGCCGTCGCTATGGCCGCGCCACCGCCGCCGATCGGAGCACAAGGCCCGGACAGGCCTGCCGTCGTGCCGCCGCCCGCCGCGCTTGCGCCCATTCCGCCGCCTCCGGCGCTTGCGCCCGTCCCGCCGCCGTCGAACGCCGCGCTGCTCGCGGCGCCCGTCGCTGCGCTTGTCACCGCGGCGGAGGTCGCCGCGGCGGACAACGCGCTGCCGCATGCGACGCCGGTGAGAGGATCAAGCGGCGACGCGCCGGACAGGATCGGGCTCGCGCCCGGCGTTGCGAGCTCGGTCGCACCCAGGGGAATTCGCGTCGGCCCGACTGGCGCAGCCGGACCGATGCCGAGCGGAGAGGTGATGCCCAAAGGCAATCCGGGAGAGATGCTGGGGACTTGTGCCTGCGCAGCGCCGCCGCCCAAAAGCACCCCCGTCAACGCCATCGCAAAACGTGTCAGCATGGCTTCGGCCTTGTGCTCGGCGAGCATCCGCGCTGGGCCGCCCGGTGCAACCCGCAAGGCAAATGTAATCCCGTGGCGCGGACCTCACTTTGCCGGGATTGCCGCGATTTGCTCGGTCCTGCGGCGGCTGCGCATCCGCCTCGCGTTTTTCACTGGCCCAGCGCGGATCGGCTCTCGGGATCGAGCTGCGTTTCCGCCTCCCAGCGGGCGGCGGTGATGGTCGGCTCGAGACTGATGCGCCGACGATCTTCTCGACCTCGGCGTCGATCCGAGTCGACGCCGTCAGATGCGCCGTGACCCGCACGCGGCCCGTTGCGTTGAGATCGTTGCTGTCGAGCCCCCGCAGCGCCAACGCGCCGCCGGCGAGCCCCTGCAAGAGCAGCGCGCGAATATGCGCTTCATCCTCGGCGCGGCAGGTCAACGCGATCAGGTATCCGGTCTCGACCTCGCTCGACACCAGCGGCTGCCGATTGATGAAACTGACGATCGGCCGCAACAAAAGATTGACGAACACGACGAATCCGGTGGCGAGCGCGGCATAGGCCAGATAGCCCGCTCCGGCGAGGACGCCGATCGCCGCGGAGCACCACAGCGTGGCCGCGGTATTGAGCCCGCGCACGCTCATGCCTTCGCGGAAGATCAAGCCGGCGCCGAGAAAGCCGATGCCCGATACGACCTGCGCGGCGACACGGGTCGGGCTCGCCTCCTCCGGCACGATGGCCTCAAACACGACGAAGCTCGCCGCGCCCAAGGCCACCAGCGTGTTCGTGCGCAAGCCGGCAAGGCGGTTGCGCCATTGACGCTCGAAGCCGATGAGCGCGCTGAGGCAAAACGCGACCGCATGGTTGAGCGCCGCCTGTTCGATCGATATGGCCGTCCCCCGATCATCTGTCCGCTGTCTTCGTCGTGCGGCGAGGCACGGAGCCGCGTGCAAACGCACGCCCTTCGGCCACGGCGCGTCGCCTATTCCTGCGCATCCATGGCAGCTCCGCGGCCGAGGTCTCACCCGCCGATTCGATCTGCCATCGGCATTCAAGCCTGCCGGTGCTCGGATCGAGCCGCCATCGGCACAGGAGGATTTGCCGCTTCACCCGGTGAGGAACGGCGGCAAGGCGGCGGCCCGCTCGATTGTCGTTGGAATGGACCGGCGTCACCGGCGCCCCATGGCGGCGGCGATCGCCCGGCAGTGCTGCGAGTTTTGTGAACATCGCTCACCTCGTTTCCACTGTGCGGCGGAGCCGGTGAGCGCAAAGGAAAGCGATCGCCTAGTCGCGGTCGCTTACCCTAACGCGGCCGTCATCGCCGCGATTGGCATCGATGTCTTGCGGTGCCGCAGATCCGGTCGAAGTCATTCGACCCGCGTCACCAAAGAAAGTACTACCCATTCGCTGGTCGTATACGATTGCACACTCGTCTTGCCGCTCTTTACGGAGCGACGGTCGGCCCGTACGCCTCCTGCCGAAGCGAGTCAAGCTTGCATAGACTCGACCGCGGCATTGCGATGGGACTGTCGCATGAGATCGTGATCATCGATCGGACCGCACAAGTTAAACTTTGGTCATGCCGGGGCAACAGTCACCAAGCGCGGCAACTCGATCAGAGCTGCGGTCGTGTCCTGGTCGCGAGGGGAGCGCTTGAACTCGCGGCGGCGCGCGTCAACCGATGCGCTTGCGCAACGCGCCCATGTAGGCGCGGATGCGCGCCGCGTTCACGCCGTAGTCGCTGCGGCCCTGTCGACTGGTGGAGCGCATGTCGATGCGGCTTCCTGCTCCGTCGCCGACGACCCTGATGACGACATCGTCGGTGAAGCGGAACCAACGGGTTTGCTCGCTCGCCTCGATGCGGCCGGCATTGGCGTCGGCGGCGACGATGGTCCAGCCCGGCATCGATTTTGCGACCTCGAGCGCCTCCGCGAACGCCCGCGTCGGGGGCAGCGTGGTCGCGAGCGGCGCGAGGTCGGGGTAGGCAGCCTTCTGCAGCTCTCCGAGCTGCGGCGTGCGACGGTCGAGGCTCCCCGCGCGCTCGGCCGCGCGCGCCGGCAACACGGCGCTGAACGCCGGCGGATTATCGAGGTCGGTGGTGATGTCGTGAATGGGTGGAACGGTCTTGCGCGTCTGCCAGTAGAACACCGGTACGTAGACGAGGGATGCGGCCAGGGCGAGCGCAACGAACAGCATGGCGCGGCCGCCGGGACGCAGCCGCGACCACTCGCGCGCGAGAGCGAGGATGGCGAGGACGAGGGCGATGGCCGCGAGCAGCCCCGAAGCAGGCATCAGCCGGTAGAGGCCGAAGCCATAAGCCCACCAACCGAGGCGCAAGCCGAACGGCCCCAGTGCCAGGAGGCCCAATGCGAGGGCCGCCAGCACCAGCGGAGCAACAGCACCGATTCTCGGCAAAGCCATAGAGGCCCGGCGATCGATTCCGCCTACCCGCTCGGCTTGTCGACGGCGCCGCCGGCCTCGGCCCAATCCTTGAAGGCGCCGAGATTGTAGACCTGCTCGTAGCCGAAGTCCTTGAGCACCTTGCCGGCCAGGGCCGAGCGCCCGCCGGAGGCGCAATACACGATGACACTTTTGTTCTTCGCGAAATTCTTGTCGTGGTACGGCGATTCCGGATCGGCGCGAAATTCCAGCATGCCGCGCGAGACGTTCACCGCGCCGGCAACCTTGCCGCTCTGTTGCACTTCCGACGGGTCGCGCACGTCGACCACCAGCGTGTTGCCCTTGGCGATCATCTCGCGCGCTTGCGCCGACGTGATGCGCGGCACCGCGGCATTGGCGGCTTCCAGCATCTGCTTCACGGTTGCGGACATGACGTTCTCCTTTCCCCGGATTCGAATTTCTCCTCCTCGGCGGCGAGCCCGGCGCAAGCGACGGACCAGCACGGTCGAGACGCATTTGCTTCCAACGTGCCGGGCCCTAGACTGCGCTCGCGAGCCTTGCGTCGCCGGCGAATCAACATCGGAGGACACGGCATGTGGCAGAGACTACGCTTGGTTTCGATGACCCTCGCCCTCCTTGCCGTCGGCACATTCTCCGCCGAACCCGCCGACGATATCAAGCCGCCGAGCGGGTACCGGCAATGGTTCCACGTCAATACGATGATCGTCGACAAGGGAAGCCCGCTGTTCGCCGACCTCGGCGGAATGCACAACGTCTACGTCAACTGGTTCGCCGCGCTCAAGAAGGGCGGACCTTATCCCGATAAGAGCAACTTCGTAACTGACTTGCATGAATTCATGATGTCCGACGGCTCGTAGGTGGAAGGCGCGCGCAAGGCACTGGCCATCATGGTCAAGGATGCGAAGAAGTACGCATCGACCGGCGGCTGGGGATTTCAGCTTTGGGACGGCGGAGATCCGAAAAAGCCGCTGGTGACGGACGCCGCCAAGCAATGCTTCGCATGTCATCAGCCGAAGAAAGACCAGGACT
>VAZM01000257.1 GCA_005883135.1 Alphaproteobacteria bacterium | reverse complement strand
TTAACAAGCGGCGGTTTTCGTCGCTTGCGCGGTGCTCCATTACTGTCGAAGCTCGCAACGCTGCCGATCGGCGGCCTCTGCACTTTTGGGAGTAATGGTCATGACCCAAGACCACATGCGGACGTTCGAGAAAGCGCGGGATCAATTGCTCGGCCGGCGTCGGTTTTTGGCTGAAGCGCTGGCGGGCGGTTACAAGAAAGGACAGACGGACAATCAGATCGAGCGAATAGTGAAGGTTCAGGCGGCGATCGATGTGATCACGTCAGCGATCAACGAAGATCGCAGGGCCTCGCCACGGCCAGGTGCATCGGAGCCGGCGCCGGAGAGCCACAGCGATGTCGACCTGGGGTGCCGAGTCATGTAAATACCATTCACATGAGTTGGTCCAGGCAAGGCGGCCGTTCGGGTCCCCGCGGCTACCACCACGGCAATCTGAAAGAGGCCCTGATCCGCGCGGCGCTGGAGCTGATCGCCCAGAAAGGACCCGCCGGCTTTACTTTCGCGGAAGCTGCGCGGTGGGCGGGAGTGAGTCCGGCCGCGCCGTACCGGCATTTTCGCGACCGCGACGAACTGTTGATCGACGTGGCGCGGCGCGGCTTCGATCAATTCGAAGCTGTGCTTGCCCGCGCTTGGGATGATGGTCGTCCAGACGCGTTTGCCGCCTTGGACCGCATGGGCAAGGCTTATCTCCAATTTGCTCGGAGCGAACCCGCTTACTATTCCGCGATGTTCGAAGCGGGCATCCCGCCCGAGGCAAGCCCGGAATTGCGGGATGGGGCGGAGCGGGCCTTGGCCGTCTTGCGAACGGCGGTCGAACGGCTGATCGCGACCATGCCGGTGCGCGACCGTCCGCCGGTCCTGATGATGACACTGCACATCTGGGCGGTGTCACATGGTATCGCCTCGTTGTTCGGGCGGGGTGACTCCGCGCGGCGGTCGCTCCCCATGTCACCGGAGGATTTGTTGGAAGCCGCCGTGTTGATTTATCTGAACGGTCTCGGCTTCACCGTGTCTCCGACCGCTGGACGTCCCGCATAATCGGGCTAGCTCGCTATCACACGACCCTCTCCAATATGGCGGTGCTGCATTTCCCAAGCCACGCCGTCCGCGCGTGACGCGTCTTCCTTGACAACGGGACCGACGGTGGCTAATAATGTAAATGTAATTAACATTAACGGCGAGGCCTTCATGCCTATCGTTGCAAAGCTCGACGAGTTGGGAAAACCAGCCTGGATCGCGCTCATGATCCTCGGCTTCATGGTGTGGTGGCCGGTCGGCCTCGCCACCCTAGCGTTCATCATTGGGAGCGGGCGAATGAGTTGGAAAGGCTGCAGTGTGACTCGTTGGCACGAGGCGGCGGGCCCAATGCGTTCGGCCGGGACCTGGTGGCACCCGTCGCGATCAAGCGGCAATCGCGTCTTCGACGACTATCGTGAGGAAACCTTGCGGCGCCTCGAAGAGGAACAGCGGGAATTTCAAGACTTCCTCGTTCGCTTGCGGGCGGCGAAGGACAAAGTCGAGTTCGATCAGTTCATGGCGGAGCGGCGCGCGCGTAGCGATTCGTCGTCATAACTCCAGAGCTCTGTCCCGCCCGCCCAGAGCAAGAATAGCATCCGTCTTCAAGCCATCCGTCCTCAAGCGGCGACCTTCAATTGTTGGTTTCAGGCGGGGGTGCGGAGCTTGTCGAGCGGCTGGTGGGGCTTGACGACCGCTGGAGCAGGGCGCCCAGGGTGGTCGCCGCTTCGTCGATCAGGGATTGCTGATAGCGATAGAACATTTCGTCGCCCATAGGGGTGACGAGGGAGCTCGTCTGACGCTGGCAACGGGCGCGCAGTTCCATCAGTCGTTCCAGAATAGCCTGGGCGGCGGCGCGTCTCTCCGGTACGGCCGTCACCCGTTCTGCGGGAACTGCACGCATTTGTGCGTGGGTGAGCACGGGATCAATAAGCTCCTTGAGGGCCGTCTCGAGCTTCTCGCGCGCCGCATCGATCCGCCAGAGTCGAAACCGGCTGAATGCTTTCAACACATTGAAAAGGATGGTCACCGCCATGACCAGGTACACCCAGTAGGCTGGCGACATAAGGTTCACGAGCCACGGGAAGTACCGATCAGCGATCTCGGGTTCACCGGTAAGAAAGAATTGATGCGCCTCGCGTGCGAGTGGCAATACGGTGGCTGAGCTTGTGGAACTTGGAGGGTTGGCTCGCACGAAACCCGGCAACTCAGCGGCGAGTAACATTAGAAGCGTGATCCGGTCCGCCCGCTGAGCACACGGGCCCGCGATAACTAGGGTTCCGAGGCGCGCAATTTGCTTGTCCACTGCGGGGAGTGGGCGCACCACGTCATAACGACCGGCTGGGATACGGCCAAGACTGAGCCACGGATAGCGAGCAATTAAGCCCTGGAGGTCCCGGGGCGAGACAATATCCAAGCCATGCTGGCGAATGATGGTGCGTAGAAGTTCGGCGTCCTCCTGAATCACGAAGGCGGCAAGGTCCAGTTTGCTCTGGGCCACCAACTCAGCCTGTTCGAGCAGTCCATGATGCGAAAGATGGATATCCAATTCCTGGAGATCGGAATCCTCGAATAGTTGCTGCATCAAGTACGCCGTGCCCGAGCCTTCCGGACCGATCCCGATCAATGCGCCGCGCAAATCGGCAAAGCTGTGAAAGGCGTTGCCTGGTTTCCCAAGAAGTAGAAGGGATTCCGGTTCGGGGAGCCGACCAAGGAGCTCGAGCCGAGCATCACCCGCCACAGGCGTGCCGTCTTGGACGATGGCGAATTTCTCGGCGCAGGCTCTGCGACCATTGGCCAAGCGACTGACGTTTTCGATTGAGCCCGCAGTAGGTACGACGATAAGAGTACCGTGCTCGCGCTTGGCCCGGTCCGCCAGGCGTGTGGCCAGCGCGTGATACTGACCTCCGGGAGAGCCCGTGAGAATCGAGGCGCGCAGGTAACCATAGTCGTGAGCTATGCCGAATGCTGAAGCAGCTGCGGCGATCACCGCGGCCGCGACTAGAAGAAGCGAAGCGCGGACAAGTCCCTTGCCGCGCCAGGCGCCACGAAGACCTGCAATCGGATTTCGTGGTTGCGTGGGTTGGATCAACGCCTCTCTCTCCTGGGGCGCTTGCTGCTACCTTGCGACACATTGCGACGTGGTCGTTACCTGGCTTGGCGCCAGCGCGGTCGCAAAGAACTTGACGAGGAGCATTTCCATGCGGTGCCCTCGCAACTAGGATCGAATTCAGGCCGCAGGCCTCAATGCCCGCCTTTCAGGCGACGGCGCACGCCCGATCGGCCACGGTCGTGAATCGACCCCGCACCTTTGCCATCGTCAGCGGAGCTAGTAGTTTGGCTTGAAGGGCCTGGATCGCTCTGGGGCACACGAAGATATTCCCGCGCAGCGATGCTCAGCGTTACCGATGGTGTTCCCAAAAAAAGAAAAAATGCAACACACAATGACATGAAAACCGGAACCACATGGGCCCTATCAGCATTGCGTTGCTGCCCGACTTCGCGGGTCACACAGAGTTTTGATAATTGCGGCTGGGATCACGCCGTACGCGGCGATCCAGGCGCAGAGCTTCCACACGCCGGGCTACAGCGAGACCGATCTCACCGCCGGCGGCTTTGCGCTCGGCTACGCCGCGCGCACGGCGAGCGACACGCGCAGCGAATTGGGCGCGCGCTTCGACAGGTTACTGCTGCTCAACCCCGACGCGGCGCTGACCATGCGCGCGCGCGTCGCGTGGGCGCACGACTGGGTGAGCGACCCGACGCTGGCTGCTCTCTTCCAGACGCTTCCGGGCGCGAGCTTCGTCGTCAACGGCGCAACGCCGGCGAAGAACTCGGCGCTGACCTCCGCCGGCGCGGAGCTGCGGCTTGCCAACGGCGTCGCGCTCATCGGCAAGTTCGACGGCGAGTTCGCCGCGCACTCCTCCACCTACGCCGGCACCGGTACCGTGCGATACACCTGGTGAGCTGGTAGCCCGCATGGAGCCATCCAGGCTACGAAGCTACAAGGCTGCTAGCTCTTCTTTTGATGCGGAGTGCCGAGGTACGGAAACTCCTTGAGAGTGTCGGCGTGCGGTTTCAAACCGCTGGGCGGGCATTCGCCCTTGGTCAGGAACGCGAGGCGGTAATCGATCACGTCGTCGGTGAAGACCCGGCCGTTGGGGTACTTCGCAGGCTTCGACGGATCGAAACTCAGCACATCGGGTAGTGTCCGCTCCCTGTCGATCTCGGCAATCGCCTCTTCGCGCGAGTAATTTCCCGTGTGGCCCATCAGATGCACGAACTGATCGAGCCAGCGCTTGCGATCGTTCACCGGCTCGCTGGCGTTGTATTCCAACTTCGTGTCGTCGGTGTTGAAAAAGCTACTGACGCTCGGATGGCCGGCGCGATCGACGTGCAGCAGCTTGCCATCCTCACGCACGCTGCATCGTCCCCAGACGTGCAATTCGGGCTTCGGATTGAGGTCGCTCGTCGGCAGCTCGACCGCCATCGAGAAAACGTTGGCTTCGGTATTCGAATCCACGCCGGTCCATGGCGACTTGCCGGTGAGATGAGGCTCGGTGAAATTCCGCTTGCCCCTGATGTCGAACAGATTCTTGATGCCGTCGAAATCGAAGAAGAAAGCGTCGCTGCGACTGCCGGCGAAGAATGTGTAGTCGCCCGCCTTGACGAGGTTGGGCTTGGGGCCGAACGAGACTTCCGCATCGGCGACGATCTTCTTCCCGACGGCTTCGACCGAGCGCGACTCCGCGCCTTTGGCTAGAAACACGTTGAAGATCTGCTTGCCGTTTTGCGGCTTCGAGAACACGAAACTCAGCGCGAGGTCTGTCAGCAAATCGCCGTCGTTGTCGATGTTGAGCCGGTAAATGGCGTCGGGATGGAGTGCGTCGGCATTCGGATTTGCGTTGAGGATGATCACGGTTCTCGACGGATCCGAGTGCGACTGGAACGCATACAGATCGCACAGGTCGAGTCTTTGGTCGCCGAGCGGTGGACCGAGGCTCAGGCCGGTGAAATGATTCGACATTCGTTGCTTCCTTTCGTAATCGAGGGATTCAGCCCCTAAGCGATGATTGTAACGATATCCAATCGGCCAGGTTCGGTCAGCCGGTGCGAACGCGATTGAGTTCGCCTTGCGGGCGGTGCCGTGGACATCTCGGGCCTGACCAAGACCGGCATTGCGGTCGGCTCGATCGCGCTCATGCTCTCGGGCGCGAGCACGGGCACAATCCGATACGCGTGGTAGGTGTAGCTGGTCCGGATCGCCGCTCTCGAGCCGTACCCGCTCCTAGCCCAACGAGCGCAGGTCGAGGGCCAGCGCGATCCACGAAGCGCCGTTAAAGATGAGCGCGATGCCGACGAACATGCCGATCACCCAGAGGCCCGAAACCGGCCATTGCGCCAGCACCAGGATGCCGAGCAGCAGCGTGATCAGGCCATTAAGCGCGTGCCAGCCCCAGTCCGGCAGCGAAACCGCGAACGGCGTGATCAGTTCGAACAAGCCGGCCACCAGGAAGAAGGCACCCATCAGCAAGGTCAAAACCTCGGCGCTGGCCACCGGACGCCACACGATCAGCGCTCCGACCACGCCGAACAGGACTGCGGCAAGCCAATGGTGATAGAGCCCGGCCCATTTGCCGACCATGATGGCTTGAACCACTTCGATGCCGGCCGCGATGACCAGCAGCCAGCCGAAAAACAGCATCGAGACGACCGTGGCTGCGACAGCGCGCACAACCGCCAGAATCCCAAGGAGCAGCAGGCCGATGCCGAGAACTAAAAACCAGCCCCAATTGTGGATGATCTCCGCAGGAATTCGGACGTCCAACGCCGTGACTTCCATCATTGCGTGCTCCCCTTGCTCTCGTCGGGCGACGTCGGCGGACCTTTCGGCCGAACAAGAATCGTTCTCACTCGCGCCAGCAGGAACACCCGGCGCGCCCGCCTGCGATCTCTGCCGCGCGGCAAACTAGAACCAGGGCCGAGAGCCGGATGAACGGGATGATGAAGCAAAGCCCCAGAACGAATTTGGTTGCTGTTGAACGGGGCGCGCCTGCCGGGGCGCTGTCCGTTTCTCCGGCTTCTTGACCTCTTTCTTCGGCTCTTCGGTCACGCTGGTCTTTGCCACAATCGGGGGCCGCTCGTCCGAGGCACGGCGGAAGGGAATCGCTTCCGAGGGGTCCGGAGGGACCCACGGCGCGTCTGCATATTTGACGACGGTCTTGGGCGGCGGCCGATATGCGGCCAGCCCGGCATTCGCGCTCATGGTAGGCTGCATCAACCAATAGAGAACGAGGAAAAAGCCGGCGTAGGCGGCAATGACGGCCCCAACCGTCACGCCCAAACGGTAATCCCCGTGTGAGGTGCTCGTCGCAAATCGATCCTGATGTGAATGCATGTACCGCCCCCTTCGGCCGATTCATTAGTCGCGCCGACCGGCAGAGGGGTTCAATTCGCACGCGGCGGGACGCTGCGCCTTTCCCTCGGTTGGGCCGCGTTACCCGCGGCAATCGTCCGCCCATGCAGCGGCGGCGGTAGTTGGCTACGCGCGGCCGGAGCCCGGTAGCGAGACCGACAGCGGTTGGAGCGGGACGTCGGGCGAGCCCCGCCGCGCGTGCCGGCGCAACACGCCTGGGTTAATTTAACGGTCGGCCCGGCCTTCCGATTTTGTCCTACCGAATTTGAACCAATCGACCGGTGAGGGCGACGAATAGTCGGGAGCCATTCCCTGGCGCGAGCGCCGGACTGCGGGATGGTAAAAATCTGGGGGCGCCTTGCACCGACACAGCGGGCTGTAACTGCGGCTTGGCGGCGGCGATTTCCTTCGTTGCCGCGCACGCGCTCAGCGAGTTTTGGGGCCCGCGCGGCAAGACCTTCCACGACCTGTCATTTGGGGAGAATGCCCGTGAGTGGATCGCGATACGACCGCAGGCCAGCAGCAACCGGGGCCCGCCTCGTGCCGGCGAGCGGTTGGATGGCCGCAAAGGCTTACTCAGCCTCCCATTGGTTTAAAGTGTCCGGGCTGCTGATCACACTCATCATCGCCAGCGCCGGGTGGAGTGAGGCGCAGGCCCGTTCTCCCCACAAGGAGGCGCCCAAGCGCGTCATTCACGGGCCCAACTATCGTCCGCCGTACGCGGCCATCGTGGTCGACGACAAATCAGGGTTCGTGCTGCACGAGGTCAGCGCAGACCAACCGCGCCATCCCGCGTCGCTGACGAAAATCATGACGCTTTATCTGCTCTTCGAGCAGCTCGAGGACGGAAAGCTCAACTTGGACACGCCGCTGCCGGTTTCGAG
>VAZM01000256.1 GCA_005883135.1 Alphaproteobacteria bacterium | reverse complement strand
CGGCCTCATCCTTGGACTTGATCAGGAGCCAGGGCTCCTTTTTCTCTCCCGCCCTGCCGTGCATGCGCACGAGATGCCAGCGTCCGTGCAGCTTCTTGCCCTCGAGGCTGAAGTCGAGATGGCCCTTCTTGTATCCAGCGTCAGGATCGCCTGCCGGATGCCAACGCCCGCGGTCCCAAATCATGACCGTGCCGCCGCCGTACTCGCCCGCCGGGATGGTTCCTTCGAAAGCGTTGTATTCGATGGGATGGTCTTCCACGTGGACCGCAAGGCGCTTCTCGCCCGGAACGAGACTCGGGCCGCGAGTCACGGCCCAACTCTTCATCACCCCGCCAAGCTCGAGCCGCAGGTCATAATGCAGACGCCGCGCGGCGTGCTTTTGGATGACGAACTGGTGTCCTTCGGTCCGACGCACCTGCCCCCGCGGCTCGGGGGTCACGTTGAACTTGCGTTTCCTGCGATATACCTGAAGCCCCACGGGTCAGCTCGCATGCCTGGAGTTTACCGGGGCGGGCTCGAAGGCGACGCGATCCCGTGTAGTGCCAGCCAATGAGAGGCCGGGTGTCGACTTGCGGCCGAAATGCGTGCAAATCGCAAGTGATGGCATGACGCAACTCGCGCCCCGTGGGCGATGAGGGCAACGCCGCGGCGGCGGGGCAAGTTCCGGAGCATTGCAGAAAAGCCGAGCCAGGTTAAGCACTTCACAGCATTCGGGGTTTGCCCTTCCCTTCCTGGCTGGTTAAACCCTGGGCAACCCGTTAGGTTACCGCCCCCATTGTCGGTGGAGCTGCCCGTGCCTCAGCCTTCCAAAACGCCACTCCTGGACCTCGTCAAGACGCCGGCGGACCTGCGTCAACTGGACAGCAGCCAACTGCGCCAGCTGGCTGACGAGCTGCGCCAGGAGACCGTCGACGCAGTCGCCGTCACGGGCGGCCATCTCGGTGCCGGGCTGGGGGTTATCGAGCTGACCGTCGCCATTCATTACGTGTTCAACACCCCGGAGGACCGACTCATCTGGGACGTGGGCCACCAGGCCTATCCGCACAAGATCCTGACCGGCCGGCGCGACCGCATCCGCACCTTACGGCAGGGGGGCGGGCTTTCCGGTTTCACCAAGCGCGCCGAGAGTGAATACGACCCGTTCGGTGCGGCCCACTCCTCCACCTCGATCTCCGCCGGGCTGGGCATGGCGGTCGCTCGCGACCTCGCCGGCAACTCCAATCACGTGGTCGCCGTCATCGGCGACGGCGCGATGTCCGCAGGTATGGCTTATGAGGCCATGAACAATGCCGGCGCCATGAACTCGCGCCTGATCGTCATCCTCAATGACAATGACATGTCGATTGCGCCGCCGGTCGGCGCGCTCTCGGGCTATCTCGCGCGTTTGGTCTCCGGGCGCACCTACCGCTCGGTGCACCATACCGTCAAAAAGGTGGCCAAGCTGCTGCCGCCGTTCCTGGAGCAGCGCGCGGTCGCCATCGAGGAATACGCCCGCGGTCTCGTGACCGGGGGTACCTTGTTCGACGAGCTCGGGTTCTTCTATGTCGGGCCGATCGACGGCCACAACATCGATCATCTCTTGCCGGTGCTCAAAAACGTGCGCGACGCCAAGGACGGGCCGTTTCTCGTTCACGTCGTCACGAAGAAGGGCAAGGGCTACGACCCGGCAGAAAAATCGGCGGACAAATATCACGGCGTCGTCAAGTTCGACGTGGCAACGGGTGCCCAGGCCAAGTCGAAAGCGGCCGCGCCGGCCTACACCAAAGTCTACGCCGAAGCCCTCATCAAGGAAGCGAGGAAGGACAACAAGATCGTTGCCATTACCGCGGCGATGCCGTCGGGCACCGGGCTCGACCTTTTCGCCAAGGAGTTTCCCGATCGCTGCTTCGATGTCGGCATCGCCGAGCAGCATGGGGTGACCTTCGCCGCCGGGCTCGCCACCGAAGGCTTCAAGCCGTTCGCGACCATTTATTCGACGTTCTTGCAGCGCGCCTACGACCAGGTCGTGCACGATGTGGCGATCCAGCGCTTGCCGGTTCGTTTCGCGATGGACCGCGCCGGCCTCGTCGGCGCCGACGGCCCGACCCATGCGGGTGCCTTTGACGTGGCGTATCTCGGCTGCCTTCCCGGCTTCGTGGTCATGGCGGCGGCGGACGAAGCGGAGCTTGTGCATATGGTAGCGACGGCTGCCGCGATCGACGACCGTCCGTCGGCGCTGCGCTACCCGCGCGGCGAGGGCATGGGCGTGCCGATGCCGGCGGAAGGCAGACCGCTCGAGATCGGCAAAGGACGCGTGCTGCGCGAGGGCACCAAGGTGGCGCTATTCTCGTTCGGCGCACGGCTTGCCGAATGCCTCAAGGCGGCGGACGAGCTTGCCGCACTCGGACTCTCGACCACGGTCGCCGATGCGCGTTTTGCCAAGCCGCTCGACACCGACCTCCTCCTTCGGCTCGCACGCGAGCACGAGGTCCTCATCACCATCGAGGAGGGAGCCATCGGCGGCTTCGCCGCCCATGTGCTGCAAGCGTTGGCCCTCAACGGCGTGCTCGACGGCGGCATCAAGCTGCGCTCCATGATACTGCCCGACGAGTTCATAGATCAGGATTCGCCGGCGGCGATGTACGCGAAGGCTGGCCTGGACGCCAAGGGGATCGTTGCCGCGGCGTTCGAGGCGCTGGGGCAAAACCTGCGCGGCGAGGCGGTGAAGATAGGGCGCGGATAACGGCCTTCCGCGCGTCCGCTATTTTTTGCGTCGACGCGGCACCTTTTTTCCCTCGCGGCGAGCTTCCGAAAGGCCGATGGCGATGGCCTGCTTGCGGCTCTTTACCTTTCTTCCGCTTCTACCGCTCTTGAGAGTTCCGCGTTTGCGCTTGCGCATTGCGCGCTCGACGTCCTTCGAAGCACCGCGCGAATATCGTCGTGCCATGGTTCTACTCCATCCTGATCCGAGCTGGGTCGAAACCCGCTTTGCGGCTCGGGCCACAGCGAGCCGACTGAAACAACAGCAAACCGCCGTTATTTGTTCCATTGTGCGTGCGCGGCACTACGGTCGTTGTTTGGTTCGATAATAAGCGCATGACCCGCCGCGTTCGCATCGATCGCCTTCTCGTCGAACGCCGCTTGTTCGAGAGCCGAGCCAAGGCGCAGGCGGCTATTGCCGCCGGCAATGTGACGGCCGACGAGCTCATCGTCGAGAAGCCGTCCGAAGAGATCTCCGCCGACGCAGTGCTGCGCGCCGAGCCTGCGCATCCTTATGTATCGCGCGCTGGGGTGAAGCTCGCAGTCGCCCTCGATCGCTTCCGGTCCGATCCGTTGCTCGATCCGCGAGGCCGCGTCTGTCTCGATGTCGGCGCCGCGACTGGCGGATTTACCGAGGTCCTGCTGGCGCGCGGCGCACGGCGGGTCTATGCCGTGGACGTCGGGCGCGGCCAACTGCACCCAAGCCTGCGCGCGCGACCGGAGATCGTATGCATGGAAGCGACCGACGTTCGCCGCCTCGATCCGACGCGCCTCGCCGAACGGCCCGACTTTGTCGTCATTGATGTGAGCTTCATCTCCCTCAAGCTCGTGCTGCCGGCTGCGCTCGGATTGGTGCAAACACCGGCGTCCCTCATCGCGCTGATCAAGCCACAATTCGAAGCCGGCCGACACCGTGTGAAGGGCGGCATCGTGCGTGATGCGCGCGTTCATGCCGCAGTCTGCGACGACATCTCGGCCTTTGTCGCGTCCTGCGGGTGTATGGTCGCCGGAATGGTCCCCTCGCCCATTCCGGGCGGCGACGGCAACCGCGAATTCTTCATCGCAGCCGAGCGCAGCTGAACCCCGTCTGCTGCACCTTTCTGTTGCCATAGCATTCGCTATGGTGCCGCGAGATGACATTGCCAGGAAACATCACGGCGGCCGCAGCGGCGCGGGCGCGTGCGGCTTGGCGCGCCGAGATCATCGAAACGGTCAAACTGGCATGGCCCATGACGCTGACCCAACTCGGTCAGATCGCCATGATGACGACCGACCTGGCGCTCATTGGGCGACTCGGCGACGCCGCCATAGCTGCGGTCGGCCTCGCACACCTGATCCTGTTCGTCGGATTCGTGCTTGGGATGGGACCGGTTTCTGCGGTCACACCACTGGCGGCGCAGGCGTTCGGTGCACGCGAACCGCGAATGGTCCGCCGCTCGCTGCGGGTGGGACTCTGGGCCGCGCTGATGCTTGGCATTCCCGTGAATGTCGCACAGCTTTGGGGCGAGGACATTCTCATTATGGCCGGGCAATCATCTGCCACAGCGGCCCTCGCCGCCCGCTATCTGACTGGGTTGGCATGGTCGATGATCCCGGCCTGGTGCTTCATCGCAGTGCGCAACTTCATGGGCGCGGTCAATCGTCCTGAACCGGCGCTGTGGGTCACCATCGCTGCCATCCCAGTAAACGGGCTGCTCGCTTATGCACTGATCAATGGTGCGTTCGGGGCGCCTCCGCTTGATCTGCTCGGCGCCGGCCTCGCCACCACGTTCGTCAACGTTGCAATGTGTGCCGCCGCGATTTGGATTTGCTATACCTGCCGCCCGTTCAAAAAGTATCGCGTGCTCGGGAGATTCTGGCGAGCGGACTGGGAGTTGCTGCGTGAGTTGATTGCGATCGGATTGCCGATCTCTGGCGCCCTCATGCTCGAATGGGGGCTGTTCTCCTCGGGCGCGCTCTTGATGGGGTGGATCGGAACCACCGCGCTTGCCGCTCATCAGATCGCGTTGCAGGTCGCAGCCATCTTGTTCATGATCCCATTCGGCATCTCGCTTGCAGCGACCGTTCGGGTCGGACACGCGCTCGGCCGTCGCGACCCGATCGCGGTGCGCCGAGCCGGCTTCGGCGCGATCGCATTGGGAGCTGCCCTTATGGTGGCAATGGCCCTTATCGTGGTCGCGTTCCGTGACCTGATCCCGCTGCTTTTCCTCGGCCATGATGCAGGCGGGAACGCCGCGGCAGCACGGCTTGCCTCCACGCTGCTACTCATCGGCGCGAGCTTCTTCGTGACCGATGGGGTGCAGGCGATTGCCGCCGGTGCATTGCGCGGAATTAACGATACCCGTGTGCCGATGTTTTTTGCCGCAGTGAGCTTTTGGCTGATCGGCTTCACCTGCGCGTACGGACTGGCTTTCCCGGGCTGCTTGGGAGCAGTCGGAATTTGGATCGGATTCTCCAGCGGCGTCGCGACATTCGCCGCGCTGCTCATTTCCCGCTTCCACGCGCTGACCATGTCGGAGGACGGGCGAGGAAGGACGAAGGAGACATAGGCAGCAGTTCATCCGTTCTCTCTCGCCTGATCTGGACGGACTCCCGATCGCTGGCTATCGAAAGTCTATGGTGGAGAAGCTAGTGATCATCCGCCTGGGGTCGCACGGCGAGGGAATCGCTGACACCGCCGCAGGCGACGTCTATGTGCCCTACACGCTGCCGGGCGAGATCGTCGAGGTCGAGCCCTGGCCCGGTCACGCCGACCGGCGCCGCCTCAACAGAATCGCGGTCGCCAGTCCCGCGCGCACCGCGCCGATCTGTCCGCATTTCGGCGCCTGCGGCGGCTGCGCCCTCCAACATTTGGCCGCCGCCCCATATCGCGATTGGAAACGTGGCCTCGTCATCGCCGCGCTGGCGCGAGCCGGGCTCGACGCGCCGGTTGGCGAGCTGATCGAGGCTCATGGCGAGGGCCGCCGCCGCGCGGTATTTCACGCGCGGTGCGGCGCGGGTGACGTGCTGGCGGTTGGCTTTACGGCGATGAAGGGCCACCGCGTCGTGGCGATCGATCGCTGCCCGGTCCTGGCGCCAGTGCTCACTGGCGCGATCGCGGCGGCCTGGGACATTGCCGAAGTGCTTGCGCCGGCGCGCAAGCCGCTCGACATCCAGGTAACCGCGAGCGACGCCGGCCTCGATGTCGACGTGCGCGGATCGGGCCGGTTGACCGTGGCGGACACCGCAGCGCTCGCCGGCGTCGCGGAGCGCCGAAATCTTGCGCGGCTCACGCGCCACGGCGAAATTGTCGCGCAGCGCAGCCTCCCCATCCTTACGATCGGCCGCGCCCAGGTCGTGCTTCCGCCGGGAGCCTTCCTGCAGGCGACGAGCGCCGGCGAGGCGATGTTGGCGCAACTGGTCGTAGGATACTGCCAAGACGCGCGCGCAGCCGCTGACCTATTCTGTGGGCTCGGGCCGTTCGCACTTCGTCTGGCGGAGCGCGCCCGCATCACCGCGCTCGACAGCGACGCCGACGCGATCGCGGCCTTGCAGCGCGCGACGGCAGCAACCCCGGGGCTCAAGCCGGTGGTGGCGCAGCAGCGCGACCTATTCAGGCGCCCGTTGGCGGCGAGTGAACTCAAAGGCTTCGACGCCGTGGTGTTCGACCCGCCGCGGCAAGGCGCCGAGGCGCAGGCGCGCGAGCTTGCAGCTTCGCCTGCGCCGACGGTGGTCGCAGTATCCTGTAATCCCGCGACCTTCGCTCGCGATGCCCGCATTCTCGTCGAGGCCGGCTATCGCATCGTGCAGGTCACGCCGGTCGACCAATTCCTGTTTTCCGCGCACGTGGAACTGGTCGCGCTCTTCAAGAAGTAATCTGCCACGAACCCGGCCGCCGTTTTCGCAGAAAAGGCGCGGCGCGGCGCAGCGGGTCCTGTTGCGAGCCCCACGAACGCGTCGCTTCGAAGAGTTCTGACTTGGGACCCTTGCAGGAACAACCTGCGAAGATACAGATTATCACTTTGGAAATGGCTCCGAGGTTCAGCGTGCGCGGTTCCCGTGCCGCCATTGCAACCCGCTCTGAAGAAAAGGAGCATGATGCCATGCGAATGCAAGAAATCGACATCCACGACTACGCGCGCCAGTTATTCGAGGCCCGCGGCGACAAAGCCGTTGTCGAGGCCGCTCAAAAGGCTCGCTCCTTGGAAGAGCAGGGCCAACGGGAAGAGGCCGAAACTTGGCGGCACGTCGAGGCGGCGCTTAAGTTGATGCGCGGACCGCATGCAAGC
>VAZM01000255.1:7077-7475 GCA_005883135.1 Alphaproteobacteria bacterium | reverse complement strand
ACCGTCGCGTTCAGCGCCGGTGGGCGCCCACTTGGAGAAAACCGAATTCGCGCGATTTGTGTGGCGGTGCGCTCGCGCGCGATAGACTGGGATGTCCCTTGATACACGTCGGACAGTGGCAGGATTTCCGTAATCGTTCCGGAAATGCGCCGGTTGCCGAACAGCACGAAGACCTCGTGTCCAACCTTGGGATCCGCCAGACGCTCGTTGGGAATGTGCCAAGCGATAAAAATATCGGTTGGATCGAGGATTTCGGCAATCGGAGTGCCTGCCACCAGCGATTGGCCGGCTTGCGCGACACTGCTCGAAACGATTCCCGCAATCGGCGCGAAGATTTGGCCGTTGGCGAAATTGCGCTCGACCTCGGCGAGGCGGTTGCCAAGGTGTCGGCTGAGTTC
>VAZM01000255.1:0-7025 GCA_005883135.1 Alphaproteobacteria bacterium | reverse complement strand
TATGGGCCAGCGCGCGTTCGCGGGACATGTCGACCCGGTAAGTCAGGCTGGCCGCGGACGAGGCCTCGATGCGGGCCACGGCCTCCTCGGCCAGCTTCAGATATGTGCGCGCGACATCGAGAGATTCCCGCGCTACCCGCGCTTTGATGCGCAGTTCCGCGCTCCGGCCGGCGACATCAGCGATCGCGCGCATATAGGTCGCGACGATGTCGTCGTGCTGCGGCGCTCGCACCTGTCCAATCACCGCGCCGGCTTCGACCCTGGCGCCGCGCATCACGCTCACCTGGCTGACCTGCACGATATAGGGTAGCGAAACCACGTATCGCGACGAAGAAACAGTGCCGGGTCCGCTGAGAAAGACAAGAGGCCTGCCGAAATAGACAACAAAGAAAGCGAGTACCCCGAACACGATTGCCGCATAGGCAATGCGCACGACCCGTCCGGCCGCGCGGCGGCGGCTCTCGACGGGATCGGGGATAGTGGGATCAAGGCGTTTGAGGTGGATATTCATCGGGCCGCCCCCTCGATCCGGTCGTCGAACAGCGCACGGCGAACCCGCGGTGGTACGAAGTCATCGTGCCGCGACGAAGCGAAGATGATTTCCGAAGAGTAGGAAAAGAACCGGCCGCATTTCAGGTAGACGCCCTGGTAGAAGGGAAAGATCAACGCCGCCCCCAGACCGAAGAGACCGACCGATCGATTGAACATGACGAAGGCAAGCGCCATATTGAAAACCGCGATCCCGAGCAGCAGGAGATAGACCGCCGAGAGAAACAGCGCTGCATCGGCGCCGAACAGCAGGACAACGTAGGCGAGGTAGAAGGGAAGGCTGAGCGTTGGAATAAGGTCAAAGATGATGAAGTCCAGTCTTTGAAGGGTGTCCGGAAGACGCTCGAAGGGATGCAAGAAGTTGAGTTCACCGTACATCATGAAGCGGACGCGCAATGCATCGCGGTCCCAACGCGCGCGCTGGCGCAGGAGGCTGATGCCGTTTGCCGGGCCGGCGGTTTCCGCCCAGGCGTCCGGCACGAAACGAATGACGTGGCCGAGGCGGCGCAGCCGCAGGCTGTATTCCAGGTCCTCGCCGGGGCCGACGTCGAGGCCGCCTTGCCGCAGGAATGTATCGCGTCGATACATGGAACAGGCGCCAGAAAGACAGGCAATCGCATCCACGACGTCCAGTATGGATCGCCCCGCGCTGATCGACATCAGGTATTCGACGCTTTGCAGCCCAGTCCACAACGACTCCTGTTCGTTGCTGATTGCGATGTTGCAGCTCGCGCCGCCGACGCGCGGATCGCTGAATACGGCCGCAAGCCTCGCGATAGCAGTCGGCTCGAACACCGTGTCCGCATCCACAGTTAGAAGCAGATCGCCGCTGGCAAACCGAGCCGCGGCATTGATTGCAGCGCTGCGGCCGCAGCGCGTGCCATGGCAGATGACCATGTCCACCAGGCCGTCCGCGCGCGCCCGCTCTGCGACGGCACGCGTGTTGTCGGTTGAGCCGTCGTCAACGACAATGATTTCGAACGGCCGCAAGGTTTGTTGGTAAAGCGACGCGATCGTGGGACCGAGCCCGGAGCCGCCGTTGAAAGTCGGTATGATCACGCTAACCGAAGCATTGCCCGCAGGCACTCTGTCGCTGCGTCTCCATGCGCCGAACAGTGCCAGCGAAAGCAGCGACAGGGTGTAGCGCGGAATGTCGAATATCAGCACCGAGAAAACGAGCAGGGCAAAATTGGTTTCGGCGAGCAGCCGCACCGTTTCGAACATGGGACCAGCCCGTGCCAAAAGTTGGTTCGACGGTAATCCTTTATATCATTGTAATTTCGCCATGGCAGCGCTGGCGACCCGTTCTCGTCTGCACCGGCCGGCGCGCTGATTTTACGAGTGTGCGCTCCTAGTTCTCTATCCCCATCGCCTGTTCAAAAGCCCGCCGCACCTCGGGCGGCTGGCCGTAGCAGTGGCGAAACGCCTTCAGGCGTGCCCTCAGCAGGGGGTATTTCTCGTAGTCCTCGAGCGGAATGCCTTCGATGCTCTCCTTTTTCTCGAAGTAGGGTAGCTCGACGCATTTGGCGGCGTTGGGGTCGCGCAGGATCGCCTTCGGATCGCGGCCTTGCGCGACGGCCTCAACCTCCTCGAACAGGCGTTTGCGGATCATCACGATTCCAAGGTCGCTCGGGCCGATGTTCTCCTTCGTGCGGTCGGCGATCCGGCCCTGGCCCACCCAGGCGAGGATGTCCTGGTTGATCACGTGGCTCGTGATCCAGCGGCCGTGCTCGTCCTTGATCGGGCTCACCCAGGTCGGGACGCGCTCCTGGACGTAGGGCTCGCGTCCCTTCGGCACGCGCATGAAGAACCAGGCGACGCTGAGCGTATTCTCGTCATCGATCGGCACGCGCCATTCGAAATGGTTGCCGAGGAAGAACCCGTTCGGCCACAGCGCGACGCGACCCACCGTCCAATACGGGTTGCGCTCGTCGGAGCCCTCGCGCACCCGCTTGTAGATGAAGCCGTAGTCGAACTCCTCGAACTTGAGCTTGAGATGCTTGGCGGCGTAGGGGCCGGCCTCGCCGCTCAGCCGCAGGCTCCAGTTGTCGTGCATCCACTCGAAATGCACGGGGTCGCAGGAGTTCTCCTGGCACTGAAACCAGTTGCAGGGAATGTCGGAGAGTACGACCTCGCGAAACCCGTTTGGCCAGGTGAACGGCTCCCATACCGGCAGCTCGGGGATCGGCTGCGGCCCCATATAGGCCCACAGGAGCCCGGCGCATTCCTTCACCGGATAGGCGGTCGTCGCGCAACGCTCCTTGGCGCGCGAGCGCGGATTGACGATGTCGTCATAGGGCTGCTCGACGCAGCGCCCGCTCTCGTCCATCAGCCAGCCATGGTAGTTGCAGCGGATGCCTCGCTGCTCGACGAATCCATAGGAGAGGTCCGCGCGGCGGTGGGGGCAGTGGCGATCGAGCAGCCCGAAACGGCCGCCCTGGTCTTTGTAGAGCACGAGGTCCTCGCCCAGGAGGCGAATGGGCTTGATCGGGTTGTCATCGAACTCGCTCGCGCCGCCGATCGGCATCCAATAGCGGCGCAACAGCTCGCCCATCGGCGTCCCTGGGCCGACCTGGGTGAGAAGGCGATTTTTTTCCGCGCTGAGCACGCCTGACCTCGCCGCAATTGTTGCGCTCGCCGATTGTTATTGGAATTTCGGCACCGAGCAACGGCCTGGCCCAGCGGGGCGGGCCGCGCGGAGCGCGGCGCTCAGACGACGCTTTCCCGGCCGACCGAGCGGCAATCCATCTCGTATTCGAGCCCTTGCACCGGCGGCCGCGCATAATGCCATGTCAGCCCGGCGCGCGCCGCCCCGCGCCGCACGATCTCGTCAGCGAGGAAGGAATGGAGGTCGTGCACGGTGTAGACCTGCGTCGCCGTCGCATCCGCCCAGCCGGCACCGAATGCGGCGAGGCGGCGCTCCAGCTCGCCCAGCACGTAGCGCGCCTTCTCGCGCATCGCCTCGGGCGTGGTCTCGCCGTGCCGGACGGTGCGCTCGCGATAGCTTGCGCCTCCTTCCCTGGCCTCGGCGCTGCCGGCGATGACGAAGCTCGGCGCCGCCTCCGCCGCCACGGTGAAGGAGAAGGCGTGAAACGACGGCTCCGGCGGCGGGTCGATCTCCGGACAGACGTTGCTGCGCGCGACCGGATTGACCTTGCCGTCGAACAGGCCCCATTTCTGCAAGGTGACCACGTAGACTTCGTTGAAGGCGCGAAAGCCCTGCTCCGTGAACGGCGCCGGCGAGCGCAATTCGCAGGCGCAGAACGACGTCAGCGGCCGCCCCGCCTGGGTGATCATTCGCTCGATGCGCTCGAAACCCGCTTTGAGGGGCATGGGGGCGCGAAAACGCACGCGCTCGATGGCATGACCCGGCAGCGCCGCGACCCCGGCCGAAAACTGAAACACGCTCGGCACGAAGCGGAAGCCGCCCGCGGCAAAATCGACTGCACCCGACATCTCGTTCTCCCAAGCGCAAGCCCGCGCGCCAGCTTCGCTCAGCGGAGCTCGGCATGCCGGCAATTCACTGCGAGTTTGCCCGCAGCTGCGGGCGCCGATCAAGACTGGAGATCGTTCACGCGAGCGCCCGCGCAATGGCGGCGACCGCGGCGTCGATCTCTTCCGCGGCGTGATAGCAGCCGAACCCGAAGCGGATACGCTCGCCGCGCACGTCGGTGACGATCTTTGCGCGCATGAGCCGATCATGGATCGCTTGCGCGCTACCTAACTCGAAGGTGAGGAAATGGCCGCGCGCCGTGCCCGCCGCCACCGGTGTGACCAACCGCGCATCGCAGAGCGGCTTGACCTTGGCGCGCGCAAGCTCGGCGAGGAACCGCGCCTGCAGCGCCAGCACGTGCGCGAGAATCGCCTCCACGGAGAGCCCGATGCCTTGCATCCAGTCGAACACCGCCGCCAGACGGTAGAGGCCGGTGGGGTCGAAGGTTGCGCCCATGAAGCGGCTGCCGTCCGTGCCGTAGGCGACGCCGGCGCTGGCGCCGCGCAGCGCGCCGAACGCGGCGAACCAGCCGGTGTCGCGCGGCCGCGGCGCAAAGCCCGCCGGGCAATGCATGAAGCAAACGCCTTCCCCCGCCATGGCGTATTTGTAGCCGCCGGCGAGATAGAAGGCGCGGTCGGCGCTTCCCGCCAAGGCGGTCGGCACCGCCATGAAGCCGTGATAGCCGTCGAACACGACCAACGTGGGCGCATCGCGCACCGCGGCGGCGATGGCGTCGAGCGATCCGGCGGTTGCCGCCGAATTGAAGAAGACCTGGCTCACGAACACGAGGTCATGGCCGCCGCGGCGCGCCGCCGAGGCAAACCGCTCGCCGAAGCTGTCGAACGGCTCGGCGCTAATGCGCTCGACCGCGACCAGTCCTTCTTCTTCAAGGCGCGCGATCTGGCGCGTGAAGGAATGAAATTCGCTGTCGCTCGTCAGTATGCGCGGACTGCGTCCCGGCGGCAGCGCGGAGAGGAGGCGCCTGAGGAAATCGTGCGTGTTGGGCGCGAACGCGATGGTCGACGGATCGGGCAGCGCGAGCATCGCGGCGATGCCGCGCTGCACGCGCGGAATCAATTCGCCAAAGATCGCGTCCCATTTGGCGTCGGCGAGGCGCGCGGCCTCGCCGAGCGCGCGGCGATGCGCCGCGCACGCCGCGTCCGGCCAGAAATGGTGGCTGTGCGCGGCGAGATGAATGCGTCCGGGCTGCGCGGCTCGAAACTCGGAGAAGTGGCCGCGCAGATCCAGCGTCATCGCTCGCTCGGCGCTGACGAGTAGCGATAGCCCATGGCGTCCTCGAGCTCGCGCGGCAGCTTGGGCAGGCGCGAGCGCGGAATGAGATAGGTCGAGAGGCGGAACAGGTCGGAGAAGACGCGATGCTTCGCCGCGGTGTCGCGCAAGTAATCGTGGCCGGCGGAGCCTCCGGTGCCTATCTTCACGCCGATCATTCGCTGCACCATCAGCGCGTGCCGGTAGCGCCACAGCGAGAGCAACTCGTCGACATTCATCAACGCGGCGAGCAGGCGGAACGGCAGCTGCAGCACCGGCCGGTCGCGGTAGACGATGATGAACAGCGCCGCCTGCACCGCGGCGCGCGACATCTGCCACGGCGAAGGGCCGGATGCGGGGGCAAAAATCGCCTGGAACTCGGCGAGCGACGCCTCGATCCGTTTCGCCTCGGCCTCCCGTTGCGCCGGGCCCATCGCTTGGTTGGCGCGCACGCGCGCCGCGTCGTCCTCGAGCATGCGCTTCACCGCCGAGCGATATTCGCGCGAGAAATCGTAATCGCTGCGGTGCACGAAGGGCGTGCGCGAGAGCCAGCGGTCGAGCTGGTCGACGAGCTTCGGGGCACCTTCGGCGGCGGCAACGCGGGCGCGGTCGGCCTCGCTCAGCGTGTCGTCGAACGGCTTGCCGGCATACTCCGAGCGCATGGCGCGCCCGAGCCCGAGCCTGATCTCGATGAGCCGAAATTGCGCCGATTGGAAGCCGGAGGCCGGAATCAGGAAATCGCGAAAATCGAGGAAGTCGAGCGGCGTCATCGTCTCCAGCACCTCGAGCTGCTGGATCAGGAGCTTGAGGATCTCGGAGATGCGCTCGAGGCCGTGGACGATGCGCCCGAGATACTCGTCCTCCACCACCTCGCCGCCGAAATCGGCCTGGATGCGGTCGAGCTCGTGCAGAATTTGCTTGAACCACAATTCGTAGGTCTGGTGCACGACGATGAAGAGCATTTCGTCGTGCGCGGGCCGGCCGTGGCGCGCGCTCTCCGGCTGCTGGGCGGCGAGAAGCGCAGGGAGCTTGAGGTAATCGGCATAGTAAAAGGGCGTGGGAGCGGGCTGGGACATTGCGCAACCTCTCAACGACGCCGAAAGTGAGTTCAGCGCGAGCAACAAGCTCGGTCTGCCCCCTCCCCCGCTTGCGGGGGAGGGTTGGGGTGGGGGCGACTAGCTCTCCAATCCCGTCGGCACGTTCTTGTTCTCGCTTTTGAGCTTCATGCCGGAGGCGAGCGCCATGGTCTCCATGAGCGCGGCAAAGTCCTTCTGCAGATACTCCTGCGGATCGGGCTTGAGCGTCGCCGCGCCGAAATGGTTCTGCAGCACCTCGCGCGCCGCCGCGGTCACCGGCATGGGCACGTCCCATTCCCGGCCGAGCGCCAGGCCGAGATCGAGGTCCTTGCGTAAAAGCTCCGGCGTGAACGTCGTGGTCCAATCGAGGTTGACCAGCGCTGGCGATTTATAGGCGGTGAACATCGAGCCCATCACGCCGTTGTTCATGAAGGCAAGGAACGCGTGGCGGGGAACCCCCATCTTGTTGGCGAGCAGCGTGATCTCGATCAGGTTTTCGATCACCACGCCGAGCATGACGTTGTGGGCGATCTTGCAGATGCGCGCGAGCTCGCCCTCGCCCACGTAGGATACGCCGCGCGGCGCGATCGCCTCCAGCATCGGCGTCACCGTCTTGCACGCGGCCTCCGGCCCAGAGA
>VAZM01000254.1:10638-16639 GCA_005883135.1 Alphaproteobacteria bacterium | reverse complement strand
CTGCTCGCCAAGGGATACAAGGTGGTCGCGGCTCCCAACCCGTTACGCGGTGTGAGCAGCGATGCCGCCTATGTATCTTCTTTCCTCAACACGATTGACGGCCCTATCATTCTTGTTGGTCATTCCTACGGCGGCGCGGTCATCACCAACGCGGCCTCCGGCAACCAAAGCGTGAAAGCGCTGGTCTATGTGGCCGCCTTTGCGCCGGATGCAGGGAGAGCGTGGCCACGCTGTTGCGCCGCTTTCCCGGCAGCACCGTCGAGGCGAACACGGCGGCCCCCATTCTGCTCGCGGACGGTAGCCAGGACCTCTACTTTCAACCTGATAGGTTCAGGGAGCAGTATGCGGCTGATCTCCCGGAAACCGAAACGAAGCTGCTGGCCCTGACACAGCGCCCGATGGCGGAACGCGCCATGACGGAGGTGTCCGATGTTGCCGCCTGGAAAGCCATCCCGTCTTGGTTCATCTTCGGAACGCGCGACAACAGCATTCCCGCTAACCTACTCGCATTTATGGCCGAACGCGCCGGATCGAAGAACACCGTCACGATCGAAGGTGCCTCACACGCCGTCATGATGTCGCATGCTGACGCCGTTGTGGAGCTAGTCGAACAGGCTGCAGCGGCTGTTGGAGATGACGTCACCGCTCCTCCGTAACAGGGGACTTCGGTGCATGGCTACGTTCAACCCGGCAATGTTACCGCCAGCTTTGAGAAGGCGCGCCTTGCTGTGGGGAGGAGACATTTCCAAGTGAGGGCAAAACCATGAGGAGAGTAATGCGAACGGGCTCCTTGGGACTAGTATTGGCGGCGATAGCACTCGGGGGTTCGCTCGGACTTGCGCAGAATGTGGAGCAGGAGAAACTCGTCTTCGAGCACATAATCCCGAACATCGAAGGAAAGAGCATGGTTGCCGTCGTCGTGACCTATCCTCCGGCCGGCGAATCGCCGGCCCATCACCATGCCCGGTCGGCTTTCATCTACGCTCACGTACTGTCAGGCGCCATTCGCAGCCAGGTTGGCGATGAGCCCGCAAAAGTCTACCAGGTCGGCCAAGGCTTCTACGAGGTGCCCGGCTCGCATCACAGGATCAGTGAGAATGCCAGTGACAGGGACCCTGCAAGCCTCTTGGCTGTCTTCGTCGTCGATTCCAATGACAAACCTTTGACTATACCGGACCAGAAGTAGAGATCGCGATAGATGGCCTGACGATAGCGTAAGGAGCATGAGATGGCTCCCAGCAGCATCGCTCATCAAAGTAATGAGGACCACACTCATTCATCAATGATGGCGTGGCGCGTGCATGAGTTCGGGCCACCAGATGTCATGAGGTTCGAGCGAATCCTCAGGCCCTATCCGAGTCCTGGCGAGGTCCTCGTCAAAGTCAAAGCCGCTGGGGTCGGTCCATGGGATGGCTGGATCAGGGCCGGAAAGAGCGCTTTGCCGCAACCACTGCCCCTCACTCTGGGCTCGGATCTGTCCGGCGAAGTCGTCGCCGTGGAGTCGGGGGACCTGCGTGTGGGAGATCAGGTTTATGGTGTTACGAACCCCCAGTTTATCGGGGCCTATGCCGAGTATGCTTTGGCTTCCGCAGCGATGGTCTCGAGGAAGCCAACCTCACTAACCCATATTGAAGCTGCCTCTGTTCCTGTGATTGCCGTGACGGCATGGCAGGCGTTGTTTGACCAAGCCCAACTCAAGGCAGGCCAAACGGTGGTCATTCATGGAGCGGCAGGAAACGTTGGAGCTTATGCGGTCCAGCTGGCCCGTCGACGGATGATATCCTCTTTTTGCGCGACCTCGGCGCAAACACGGTGATTGACTACAAGAGCCAGCGCTTTGAGGAAGAAGTTCGGGATGCGGACGCTGTCATTGATCTGGTCGGCGGTGAAGCGCAAAAGCGTTCGTTTCAGGTCCTCCGTCGAGGCGGCAAGCTGATTTCGGCGGTGTCCCCACCTGACCAGCATCTTGCGCAAAGCCATGGCGTCGAAGCCGCGTTCTTTCTGGTCAACGTCACAAGCCAGCATCTGGCGGAGATAGCGGGCCTCATCGATGGTGGAAAGCTGAGAACCCGCGTGGGTGCAGTCCTACCCCTCGCGGATGCGCGCGAGGCTCATTTCATGCTGGAACACTTACGGCCTCAGCCGAAAGGAAAGATCGTGCTTACCGTCGGGGCAAGTTGAGCGACTAAAAGCCTCCGAGTTACACGGTCATCGCGGGATGACGAGTGTCCAGAGTCATTGAATCCTGCCAGGACGGAGGAGGAAGCCGTGGCAGCTGACGACATTTCCGGCGTAAGGATTCCTGACAGCAAGTTGACTCGCGAGGTAACGCAGCTCATTCGCGATGCGGAGAGCGACTTGCTATTTTACCATTCCACTCGGGTCTACTTTTGGGGCGCCCTGACCGCGAAGCGGAAGGGCCTAATGTTTGATCCGGAACTGCTTTACACCGCAGCCATGTTCCACGACCTCGGCCTTACACAAAGCTACCGAGGGAGCCAGCTTCGCTTCGAAGTGGATGGTGCGAATGCCGCGCGTGACTTTCTGCGAAGCCACGGCATCTCCGAAAGAGATATCGAGAAAGTTTGGACCGCCGTTGCTCTGCACACGACCCCAGGGATTCCGGAACACATGCATCCAGAGATCGCTTTAGTGCAGGCAGGGGCGGGAATGGATGTAGTGGGCCGTGGCTATGACCACTTTACGGATGACCAACGCGAGGCGGTGATTGCCGCCTATCCACGTGGTAACGACTTCAAGCATGAGATCATCGAGGCGTTCTATCACGGGATGAAGCATCGGCCCGACAGCACATTTGGCACCTTCAACGATGATTTTCTCGCATTCAAAGATCCTGACTTTCAGCGCGGAAATCTCTGCAGCATCATTTTAGGCTCACGCTGGGAGCGGTGAAGCGCTCCATGAGGCAGCTGGCCTCATCTGCATCGATGTTCTGCCACTTCAATTCTTCCTTTGCCATCGCTGTAGTCCATCTTGAATTTCATCCGCGAGCGTCAGAATGTCCTAAAGATGTCGGATCAGACTGGCCGCATTTTTTGTGCCGAGCCTGCGGAGGCTGGTAGAGCGGCTGCGGGCTATTCGTCGGGTTCGGGTTCCCTGACGACTGGCGGCTGATCGTTCGTCTCCTCGTCCTCCTCCTCGTCCTCTTCTTCCTCGTCATCATGGCCATTGGGGTCTCGCGGCGACATCGTGTCGTCTGCGAGGCCGGCAAGCCTCCAGTCGACCAAGATAAGAATGTTCTCGGGCATGCGCTGTCTCCGTTAGCTTCTGTTGGATGTGGCGACCCCGACCGGCGGATGTTAGCCCGCCCTGCGGTCGGGTCACACGGTTGATGCTGCCCGTCAGGGGGGAGCAGCGGCTTGTCCCTGCCACACACCCCAGGAAACAACTACGGCCCCGACGGGTTGACCGGGCGGAGCCCTTTGGCTGTTGCGTTCTTTTGCTGGAGGGTTCCCGAGGCCCCGCCAGGTCAACGCCGGGCGGGGCTCTCGTTTCGCCGACGATCGGACCCCAGAATGTCGGGGAACACGACTTATGTCTGCGCGTTAGAGGGTCAGCGCGGAACCGGAGGAGCAGATGGGGCTAGCGCGAAGCGCAGAAATAGGAAAGGCCACTAGCGTGGCCGTTCGGACCAGAGAAATTTATCGCAGCGCTAACGGGGACCGGTGGTTGCTCGCCCGCGATCCTGATAGTGCGAGGGTATTCGTCAGGCATGAGCCCAATCTTCCCTCGGGCGGCCAAGTGGCCGACATTGAGATCGGAGCCTTTCTCATTGCAACCGGCAATGGGCCAGAGAAGCAAGAACTCCTGCGCCTGATTGGAACGCTGATCTAGGAGTTCCCGGGCTGATCTAGGAGTTCCCGGAGTTCCCCCGCGCTGTTCTGTGGCCCCAATTTGCAATGATCGCCCGAAGCGCGAGTTAATTCCAAAAAGTCGACTCATTTCTGTGGGAGAAGGCTGAAAGACCTTGTTCCTAGCAACCTCGATCGTATGGAGGGAACATGCTTGGACTCGGAAGTGGATCTTTTGATCCTGAGACCCTCGTAATCCTGGAAACCGCCTTTGATGAAGCGTGGATAACTCTCAAGAGTAACGGCAGCGCTACCATCAGGCCTAACGAGCTCGCGCGACGAATCTGCCATCTCGCGATGGAAGGAGAGCGTGATCCCGTGCAACTGCATGACCGCGCGCTTGGGGAGTTGATCCCGGCAAAGACTTGGCGCGAATTAAGCTAAGGCGGGCGCCTCACACCCGAGATGCCAACGCCTGTTCGGCAGCGATCAGCAGGTTGAGCGGCTGCCACGGTTTGGGCATGTAAGCGACACCCGGTGGGAGCTGGCTGTCCCCGCGCGGTTGCCGTCTAGTGTCCATACGCGCGAGCCGGCGCTTTCGTTTCAGGCCAGCCGCTAAATTCCTCCTCCAACAAGCGCATATTCGCTGCTGCCCAGGGTCCTAGCCGTGATTGGATGGTCATGACCGGAAGTGAAATCACTTCCGGACGGGCGGCGAAGATCTCAGGTTTGAATGAGCTAAGCGACGCAGGGCGCCGTCGCGCAGACGGCGCTCGTCAAGTTCGCCCTGCCGAGCCAGCTCAATGATGTACTTTGCAAGTAATTCCCGCGTAAGCTCGCTTTGCTGATCCGAAAGTCTGGCGCCGCTGGCAATAATGGACTGCCAAGCGCCATCGAATGCCGCAATCAAGGTGCTTACCGCGTCGGGAGCAAATACGCCCGGGTCTAAATGATCGTGGAGGAAGTTGCGCACGCTCCGCTCCAGCATGATTGAGACTTATATATTACCTCTTTTCGAGTTGTGGCGAGTGGCACTAAGACGTTCTCTGACACATCCTTTAAACCCGCTCAGGGCCACACGCCCAGCGACGGCACTGAACTGTTGATGAAAATCGCCCTGGCGCCCGCAGCCTTGCGAGCTTTCTCTTAATCAGCGGATCCCAGGTTCGAATCCTGGTGCGCTCACCAACACTTGGCATGGTGACGACCCGGTTGGCGTGGGTAAGCGCCAGCGTGTGCGGCGCATTGCCTCAAGATATTTCTGAAGCAGGCAGGGTGATGTGAAGAGTGGCGCCGCGCAGTGCATTCGCGGTGGCCCAAATTTGGCCCCCATGCGCTTCAATCATCGAACGGCAGATCGACAATCCTATCCCCATACCACTGAATTTGGTGGAGTAGAACGCTTCGAAGAAGCGATCAAGGGCCTCCGGCTTAAGTGTCGGACCAGAGTCACGGACCGTGACGCAAATCTTATCGTCCCCGTCCTTACCGGTGACGATCTGCAGCTCTCGTCTTCCTTCGTCGACATTGCTCATTGCTTGGAAAGCATTCGTCACCAGATTCATAAGGACTTGCTGTAGCTGAACACGATCTCCGCGGATGGATGGCAAATCCCTTGCGAGGTCAATCTCCGTTGAGACTCTATTCCTTTGAATTTCGCCGCGGGTCAGGGCGAGGGTCTCCATGACGACTTCGTTGATATCCACCACATCAATCTGGGTTGGCCTCTTCTTGATTAACGCTCGAATCCGCTCGATCACGTCGCTGATCCGCCGCCCGTCTTTGATGATCGCATCAACCGCTTGGCAGCTTTCGACGAGATCGGGCGGCTCGGCTTTTAGCCAGTTCAACGCTGCGTGGGCGTTGGTAACCAGCGCGCCGACCGGCTGATTGACCTCATGCGCAATCGAGGCTGTCAATTGGCCGATAGTCGCGACGCGGTTTGCGTGCGCAAGCTCATCCTGAGCATCACGTAACCTTTCGGCGGCCAGCATTTGATCCGTGAGGTCGCGGGCCATCACGAGCGCGCTCTCCACTCGCTCCATTTCCAGCCGCAGCGGTGAATAGGTTGCGACCCAGTATCTGGGGCCGCTCGGGCTGTCGATCCATTCGCTAAAGCTGACCTCCTCGCCGGCGAAGCAGCGATCCAAGTGCGGTTTGGCCAGTCGATCGAACTCCTCCCTCCCTAT
>VAZM01000254.1:424-10601 GCA_005883135.1 Alphaproteobacteria bacterium | reverse complement strand
CATTCCGAGGATCTTCTCTTGTGGTATCCCCCAGAACCGCGCATGGGCCGGGTTGACGCGGCGGTACCGGTAATCCCGCCCGAGGATGGATGCGATGTCCGGTATTGTCTCGAAGACATGTTCGGCCAGATATTCGGCCCGCTTGCGATCGGTAATATCCTCGCAGACCACCAGGAGAACCGGCTGCTGCTTTATCAACATCGCTTTGCCGGTTTCGCGGACCCACAGTATCGTTCCGTCCTTGCGGTGCTTGCGCGCTTCCCAGATTATCGGCTCACCGAGCCGTTCAAGACAAAGAGAAGCATTGCGTTGCACTGCGGGCCAGTCGGCTTCGTGAAACACGTCCTTTACGGGACGGTTCACCAGCTCACTAACCGAGTAGCCCAGAGTGTCGGCGCCATGCGGGTTCACGGACAGCACGGTACCGGTGCCGTCCAACAAGAAATACATCGTCGGATTATGTTCGAAGACCGCTCGCCACTGCTCCTCGCTGTCGCGCAACGCGGCTCTTCCGGCCGTCATTCTTGATACGAGGCCGGTGATCACCCACAAGGTGATCAAAAAGCCGGCCATCGTGACGATGTCTTCCGGATAATCGATGCGAAATTCAAAGATGGGCGGTGCAAAAAAGAAATTAAGGCATCCCACGGCGATGAGGGACAGCGCAATCAATGATATGAAGCCGCCTGAAAGCGACAGCAGAACAATCAGGATCAAATAGGTGAAAGCGGTTGAGATAAGGCTGAAGTGCATCCAAAAGCACAGCGCTGTCAGCAATACCAGTGCGATGAGGCCGAGCAAGAACCGCATTGCCTCACGGAACGATCTGGTGGCTGAGCGGCGCGTGAATAACATCAATCCGCTCGCTGCGGGCAGCGCCTCGCGATCAGAGTCACTCCATTCCGAGAGATTTCCTGGACATCTTAGGCCTCCCATTCCCACGTTGGAAGAGCGCATCAAAAGGGAAGAGCGGACTTGGCCCCTTGTCTGGAGCCAGATGATGACTGCGTTCCGCTTTCGCTGATCCTGCGGACCGGATAAGGTTGGATCAAGATCGAATAAGCATAAGCATCGAGATAGGGTGGACGCCGTGCGAGCACGCAAGTATTCGCGACGCGACGTGCTGAAGGCCTCCTCCGGCCTCCTCGCAGGCGCCGTCTTCGCCCAACCGCTCAAGGCCGCGGCGCCGGCGGCGACCCCGGTCACCGCGGCCATGATCGATGCCGCGCGCAAGGAATCCAAAGTTTCGTTCTATACGGCGCTCGAGCTCACCACATCGGAACGATTGGCCAGGGCGTTCGAAGCGAAGTATCCCGGCATCGCGGTGCGGGTCGAGCGCTCGGGAGCGGAGCGGAATTTTCAGCGCATCGGTCAGGAGCAGGGCAGCGGCATCCGCGCGGTCGACGTGGTCTGCAGCACCGATCCCGCGCATTTCATCGACTGGAAGCGCAACGACTGGGTCGCGGCCTTCGTGCCCGAGGACGTCGCCAAGCATTTCCCGCCCGAGCACGTCGACCCCGATGGAATGCATGCGGTGCTGTGCGCCTGGCTCGAGGCCATCGGCTACAACACCAATCTCGTCGCGCGCGCGGACGCGCCCAGGAGCTATGCCGACCTGCTCGATGCCAAGTGGCGGGGCAAGCTCGTCAAGGCGCATCCGAGCTACAGCGGCGCCATCCTCACCACGACCTTTCTCCTGGCACGCGATCTCGGCTGGTCGTATTTCGAAAAGCTCGCCCAGCAAAAAGTCATGCAGGTGCAGTCGGCCGCGGAGCCGCCGAAGAAGATCATGGTCGGCGAGCGCGCGATCATGGCCGACGGCAACGACTACAACCTGGTGCTGTTTAAGGACCAGGGGCGGCCGGTCGAGTCGGTCTATCCGGCCGAAGGCTCGCCGTTGATCACCGTTCCCAGCGGGGTGTTCAAGAGCGCACCCAATCCCAACGCGGCGCGATTGCTGCAGAGCTTCTTGTTCAGCGCCGAGGCGCAGCAGATCTTCGTCGATGACTTTGCCCATCACTCGTTCCACGCACTGGTGAAAGAGAAACCGGGACGCACGCCCCTCTCCGCGGTCAAGTTGCTCAAGGCCGATCCCGTCGCGGTGCTCGCGCAAACCGAGGACATCAAGGCGCGCTACGCCAGGATTTTCGGGGTTTGACAGCGCACGGCTGCCGCGATCCAACCTCCGCTCCGCTTCGCCGCCTCTTACCGCTGAGCCCCGGCCTTCCTCGCGTGACCGATTGTCCCGCGCAGGCAAACCGTATTGCGGATCGCAAGGCGCCAACCTACGATAAACGCGACCGTCGGCCGACAACGAGAATTTTTCGGGGAGGTAACCCACCGCTGCCGTGGAGGCAGCGCCAATTTCCGAGATCCAAAAGAAAACACCGGAGGGAGGACTCATGACCAAGTCGAACATGTCACGGCGCAGCCTGATCCAAGGCGGCGTCGGATTGACTGTTGCAAATCTCATCCCCGGCACCACGCCGCTCGCTTTCGCTGCATCGATGGAGGAGCGCACCGTCGCCGCCGCCAAGGCCGCCGGCGCCGCCGATGTCAGCGGGATGATCTGGTCGCCGTACCTGGTGCCGATGCAGCCGGTCATCGCCGAGTTCAAGAAGCAGACCGGCATCGGTGTCGGAGGCGTTCAGGATATTTCGATCTTCGACGCGCCGCAGCGGGCGATGGCGGAGGCGCTGTCACGCTCGCCGCAGTTCGACTTCATTCACATCGATTCCAACATGATCCCCTCGCTTGCTTCGGCCGGCTACCTCGAGCCGCTCGATGCGTACATGAAGCAAGCCGATTTCAAGATCGAGGCCGTTGCCGACTACGCCAACTTCATGACCTACCAGGGTCAGACCTACGGCATTCCGACCGACGGCAACGTGCACATCCAGTACGTGCGCAAGGACCTGCTCGAAAATCCCGAGAACCGGAAGAAGTTCGCCGACAAGCACGGCAAGGAGCTCAAGTTCCCGGAGACCTGGGAGGACGATCTTCGGATCCAGGCGACGCTGATGGATCCAGCGAAGGATCTCTATGGGTCGGGCAATCTGCGCAACCGTGCCAACGGCCCGACCTGGTGGTACATGATCTTCTACAGCGCCGGCGGCTTCACCTTCGACGACGACATGAACCCGACGCTCGATACGCCGGCGGGACACTACGCCGTCGACATCTATCTGCAGGACAAGAAGGTCGCGCATCCGGAATCGGCCGGCTGGGGCACCCCGCAGATGATCCCCCGCATTTCCCAGGGCCACGTAGTGAGCTGTCAGTACTGGGACGGCACCGCCAAGCTCAACGAGAACCCGGCCAAATCGAAGCTGCGGGGCCAGTGGCTCTACGGCCTGGTTCCTGGTTCGGATTTCTCGGGTCAGCGCGTCCATCGGTCGATCTCCTCGCCGCTCGCCGCGCTGCTGATCAACAAGTACAGCCCGCGCAAGGCACAGGCCGCCTACCTCGCGCTGTGGCTCGGCTCCGGCAAGAATAGCATTCCGATCGTCTCCGACCCGGTGAATACCTTCAACGACGCCTGGGCGAAGGAGCACATGACCGCGCAGCCGGTGATCGACGCCTACAGCGCGGGCGCGATCAAGGCGATCGAGACCAACTTCCAGGTGGTCGCGCCGCCGACCTATCTCACCGGCTACCTCGAATTCCAGGACACCCTGGGCAAGAACCTGTCGGAGGCCTATGTCGGCCAGCTTCCAGCCAAGGACGTGCTCAAGAAGACGCAGGATGAATGGAGCGCTATCGTCCGCCGCATCGGCCGCGGCAAGCTCAAGGAAGAGCTCGCGAGCTACAAGGCGGTGATGCCCAAGCGCAACCTGCCGGCGTAACCTGCCGGCGTGATCCCACGCCGAACACGTCACTGATCCATCCTAAAGCGGGTCCCAGCGGAATGGGACCAGCGAGAGCCGCAAACTCGGTTCCCTTTTCTCCTTGCGTTCTCGGGCCAGTGATTCCCTAGAGCCAGACTGTACGGGAATCAGTAATCGCGATCTTTCTCGACGGAAACACGGAAGCCGCGTTCAGTGCCGAGTTCGTGACCACACTGGGCACAGAAATACGGATGGGCTTCGTCCCAATTTCCATCTGCTGGTAGGCGATGAACAGTGACCTGATTCCAGGTGTTGCACTTGGAGCAATGCTTTTTGAAGGTGCGGGAAATTTCGTCTGGATTGTGACTCACTGGTGTTCCTCATCATTCTAAGCCGCTGAAATGGCTGATCGCGAAGCTCCGCGCTGCCGCATGCTCCACATAATCTCGACACGGGACCAAAAAGCGCGCACGGTCGGAATTCATTCTGCCCCAAGACGACGGCAAAGACGTGTTCGTCCATGGGTCGAACGCGCCGGCTTTAGCTAGCTCAACGAGGCGGAAGTGGTCGATCAGATGACAGGGCCAACGCGAGACGCGAGCAAGACCATAACTATGCCGGCCCCGCTGGAGGAATCCGTCCCGGAGCCGGTCACGCAGCGCAAGCGAGTGGACGGCAAGCGATTTCGCCTCCAGGTGGATCGGCAAACAAAAGCCTCCTATGCGACCTATGAAGCTGCGGAAAAAGCGGGACAGGGTATCAAAAAAGAGCATCCAATCCTCCAGGTCGCGGTGTATGACGGTGTGGAGAGCGTGAACAAAATCATCGAATTGCCGTAAGTCATGCCGACTTCACCCAACATATGTCGAGGGCAAATCAGCTGGGATTACGACCGCGCTGAACTCATCGCCGATGGCGTCGTTCATGCCTTGGGCGTTTGTCTAGGGCTCTTCGGCGCTGTGGTGATCGTCGTGATTGCCGTCAAATTGGAACGCATCGAAGTCGCACCGATTTTGGTCTACGTCATCGGTCTGGTGACGATGCTCGGGCTCTCGGCCACCTACAACATGTGGCCGGTCTCACCGACCAAGTGGGTTTTGCGCCGGTTCGACCACTCCGCGATTTATTTATTGATCGCAGGAACCTACACGCCATTCCTGGCGCAGATGAAAAGCGTTTTGGCTTCGGTAGGCCTCGGCGTCGGCGTTTGGTTGAGCGCCCTCATCGGCATAGCTCTGAAGCTGGCACTTCCTGGGCGGTTCGATCGTCTGGCCGTCGCTCTTTGCCTGCTCCTAGGTTGGAGCGGTGTCATTGCCTACGACTCGTTGGCATATGCCCTCCCGAGCAAGAGCCTATGGCTTCTCGCCATCGGCGGCATTCTCTATTCACTCGGCGCCCTCTTTCATGTCTGGCACAGCCTGCGCTTTCACAACGCAATCTGGCATGGCTTTGTGCTGCTCGCGGCTAGTTGCCATTATTCAGCGGTACTGGCTTGCTTGCCCTCCGTATAAGTGGCAGCTGCGCGTTAATGAGTACGCGCCCCTCCATTGCCTATTGCCTGTCCCTTCTCAAAACCTCACCCACGGCGGGAACCGTGGTGTGGTTGCTGCCCAATGAGCGGCTGGAATCACCAAGCTTCCTTGAGGGATGAGGTTTTGGGAAGTACACAAGGTGCTGCTCCCCACTTAATTCCTCGATCCGCTATTGCGCTTTGGGTCCGGCGGCCCTAATTACTTAACTACGGGCAAGCGCTGGCTTGTCCGAGAGCTGCCCAAAAATCGGCGACGTACCGAAGTCCCCGTTTCCTTCAGTGGCAGCGCTGGTGCCGTCGGCAGGCACGATACCACTTCAAATAGATCTGCAATCCGCGCGGGTGCCGTGGGTATCCGCCGCTTTCGTGCCCTCCGCGTGCTGATTCCCGGCGCGCGGCCCCTACCGAAAGGCAAAAGCCATGCAAGTACCTTCAATGCTCCAAGGCGAATCGCGGAAGCGTCTGCTGCAAGGCGCGGCCGCCGGTGCCGTCGCAACAATCGTTGTTGGCTTTTACTGGGGTGGTTGGTCGCTCGGCAGCACCGCTGACAAGATGGCAAAAGAGCGGTCAGAGCTGGCAGTCATAGCAGCGCTGGCGCCCGTGTGCGTCGACAAATTCCGCGCACTACCTGATGCCGAGGCAAAAAAAGTCGCGCTTTCGAAGGTCGACTCGTGGAAACGCCGGGACGAATTCCCCAAGGAGTGGGTGACCCTCCCGGGTGAATCCTACCCGAGTTCCGCCCTTGTAGACGCGTGTTACACGCTGTTGCTTGCACCGAAGTCAGCCGCGCTCAAGTGAGATAATCGCCGCTGAGCGGCGATTTTTGCTTCGTTCCCTTGTCCGCGCGCCAAAGCATGTCGGCGGAAGGAAAACACATGTCGGTTCAACATTGGAGGTTCAAAGCCGCATTCGGGGGGAGTGTCCTCATTGCGGCGAAGTAATAACCCTTGCTCTTGTCGAGCCTCACCCCAGACACGCGGGGTTCGAGGTTGACACGCTAAGATGCGAACAATGCGGTCCCATTAAATCCATAATCGTTGCCGCTGCAACCTAACGAAAGGCAGCCCGAATTGGCCGCCTAGCGCGCGCGTGCTGATCAACACGTACTGACGGGGGGTAACCCAATGGGAGTAAGGCGGCCTGCTGATTGTATTGATTGCATCTTATGAAGATCGCACAGATCGCGCCGCTGTATGAGGCGGTGCCGCCCAGCTTGTATGGCGGCACCGAACGCATCGTTGCGCACCTGACCAACGCTCTCGTGGAGCTTGGACATGACGTCACGCTGTTCGCGAGTGCGGAGGCCCATACACGAGCGACGCTGGTTGCGGTGCGCGATCAAGCCATTCGGCTCGATCCGTCTCCGCTGAAATCAGACCTGGCCGCCCATCTGTCCATGCTGCATGAACTTCATTTGCGCCGCCACGAATTCGATCTTCTGCATTTCCATGTCGATCTCATCCATTTTCCATTGTTCGAAGATTTGGCGGCGCAAACTATCACCACGCTGCACGGTCGGCTCGACCTGAAGGACCTGCCCGAGGTCTATTCTCGGTGGCACGACTATCCCCTGGTCTCCATATCGGATGATCAACGCAAACCACTCGCAAGCGCGAACTGGTTGGCCACTGTTCACCATCCTCGGTCGCATCTCGCCCGAGAAGCGTCCCGATCGGGCGATCTCTATCGCGAAGCGTCTGGGCATGCGTCTCAAGATTGCGGCAAAGGTGGATGCTGTGGACGTGGGCTATTTTCGCGACGAGATAAAGCCGCTATTGGCCGATCCTCTGATTGAATTCATCGGGGAGATAGGTGACAGCGAAAAGTCCGCTTTCCTCGGAAATGCCAATGCTCTCCTGTTCCCGATCGATTGGCCCGAGCCGTTTGGTCTGGTGCTGATCGAAGCCATGGCTTGTGGAACGCCTGTGGTCGCTTGGCGCTGCGGGTCGGTTTCCGAGGTCATCGAGGACGGGAAAACCGGCTTCATTGTGGATACCGAAGACGAGGCGGTACGGGCGGTTCTCAAGCTTGATCAGCTCGACCGCCTGACAGTACGCAAGGCGTTCCAGGAGCGGTTCACCGCGGACGTGATGGCACGCAATTACCTGCGCCTCTATTGGCGGATTTGCGGCGCAGCCGGCACCGGCCGCGCTCCCTTTCGACGCATTCAGGCGCGCTGAGCAGATGACCGGACGCCAGCGCCGTACACGAAGCGGCACTGACCCAGTGGACGTCTTGAGAGGACAAAGGGGACAGCGACAAGCTGCTTGTCGTAATAAGTAGGCGATGACAAGCAATGGGAGGCGCAACATGACGGTCGCGGAATCTAAGAGTCTCAAGGAGGGCAGCCGCGTTTACTGGCGAGGCGATGCCAATGATAGCGGCCGTATCACCGAAACAAGTTGGGACGCGGTCACGATTGCCTGGGACAATGGTCAGGTGGCCACCGTACACCATGGCGACATGCGCGAAATCGAGCGAGCGCCGGCACGCCGGGGTGCTAGGTAGGGGTAGCCGCAACATCGTCCGAAACAATCCATTACCTGATACTTGGACCCCTAGTTGGATATTCGCGATCCGCGGCTTTAAGCCGGGTCCGTGAAATGCCTCTGCGAAAGCTATAATTGGCCAGTTTTAGACGGACCCTTGGACCGCCCTCAATGGCGCGATCGATGGCCTCGATCGTCGCCTGCAGCTCAACGAACCTCGCGCGGGCGTCTACTGTCTTTTCACGCTCAAACGGCGCCGCGATGATCTTTGCGAAGGCGCGTCAACGGCGGCTCAATTTGGAAGCTTGAATCGCGTCTATGCCAATTCTCAGATGCATGGCACGGGCCTCACCTGAGCGAGCAACATTGATTCAAGAGCAGTGGGGAATGCGCAACATCGATTCAAGAATTCCATCGCCCTGATTGTACCGACGGGTCATCGGCGACTTTTTCAACAGCATTGGTCATAAGCAGACGCGGCCCTGCCGGCCCCCGCTCAATTATCGAGGAAGCTCCTGAGTATCCTTGACCGGCTCGGGTGCTTGAGCTTCCTTAGCGCCTTGGCCTCGATCTGGCGGATGCGCTCGCGCGTCACCGAGAACTGCTGGCCGACCTCTTCCAGCGTGTGGTCGGTATTCATGCCGATGCCGAAACGCATGCGGAGAACGCGCTCCTCGCGCGCTGTGACGGAAGCGAGCACGCGGGTGGTGGTCTCGCGCAGGTTCGACTGGATGACGGCGTCAATCGGCAGGATCGCGTTCTTGTCCTCGATGAGATCGCCAAGACGTCTATCCTCCTCGTCACCGACCGGCGTCTCAATGGAGAGCGGCTCCTTGGCTAGCTTGAGAACTCTGCGCACCTTCTCCAGCGGCATGCCGAGCTTTTCGGCGAGCTCCTCGGGCGTCGGCTCGCGGCCGATCTCGTTGAGCATCTTCCGCGACGTGCGCACGATCTTGTTGACCACCTCGATCATGTGCACGGGAATGCGGATGGTGCGTGCCTGGTCGGCAATCGAGCGGCCGACCGCCTGCCTGACCCACCACGTCGCATAGGTCGAGAACTTGTAGCCGCGGCGGTACTCGAATTTGTCCACCGCCTTCATGAGGCCGATGTTGCCTTCCTGGATGAGGTCCAGGAACTGCAGGCCGCGGTTGGTGTACTTCTTCGCGATCGAGATCACGAGGCGCAGGTTGGCCTCGATCATTTCCTTCTTGGCCTGGTGCGCCTCGCGCTCGCCCTTCTGCACCATCTGCACGATCTTGCGGAGCTCGCCGATCTCGAGCCCGGTCTCGCCGGCGAGCACCTGGATCTCATGGCGGTGCTGCTTGACCTTCTCCTTGTCCCGCGCGACGAGGCTCTTCCAGCCTTTTGCGCTCAGTTTGGACACGCGGTTGAGCCAGCGCGGATCGAGCTCGGAGCCCTGGTAATTCTTGAGAAAGTCCTCGCGCGAGACGCCATGGCTCTCGGCAAGTCGCATCAAGCGGCCCTCGTAGCCGACGAGGCGCTTGTTGATGTCGTAGAGCTGCTCGACCAGCGCGTCGATGCGCGCCTGATTGAGCCGCAGCGACTTCACCTCGCTGATGATCTCATCCTTGAGCTTCTTGTAGCGGCGCTCCTGCGCGGGCGAGAGCGAATCGTTGCGCAGCTTGTTCTGGATGTCCTGGTCCTGCAGGCGGCGCAGCCGCTTGTAGGCATCGGCAATTTTGTCGAAGGTCTCGACCACCTTGGGCTTGAGCTCGGCCTCGATGGCGGCGAGCGAGAGCGAGTTCTCCATATCGTCGTCGTCGAAATCGCCTTCGCCGGGCGCAACCTCGGCCGCGCCCTCCTCGCCGTTAGCGCGCTCGAGCGCGCCCTTGAACGGGGTCGCGGGCGCGGCCGGCGGCGCCAGGGTCTGCGCCAGCACGGAAATGCCGCTGGCAGCCGCCGGTGTCCCTGCTGCCGCGATCGGCTGACCGTCCGAGCCGATCACCGGCGCCGGCATGGCCTTGGCCTCGGGACCGGCATAGGTCGCTTCAAGGTCGATGATGTCGCGCAGGAAGACTTTGCCCCCGTTGAGCTCGTCGCGCCAAATGATGATGGCCTGGAAGGTGAGCGGGCTCTCGCACAAGCCGGCGATCATCGCCTCGCGGCCGGCCTCGATGCGCTTGGCGATCGCGACCTCGCCCTCGCGCGAAAGCAGCTCCACGGAGCCCATTTCGCGCAGATACATGCGCACCGGATCGTCGGTGCGCTCGGTCGGCTCCTTGGTTTCGGCCTTGGCCGGGACCTTCTGCTGGACCTCGACCAGGTCGCCGCCCTCGCTCTCGATCTCTTCGTCGGCCTCCTCGCGC
>VAZM01000254.1:0-300 GCA_005883135.1 Alphaproteobacteria bacterium | reverse complement strand
CATGGGTGACGTAGCCGCGCTTCTTGGCGGTGCGGATGAGCTTCTTGACCGCCGCATCCGATAGGTCAAGCAGCGGGCTATCCGGCGCGGTCTGGGATGCCGGCTTCTCCGGCGCCTCGTCCTCGGGCGGCCTCGCCTTGATGTTGTTTGCCATGAGCCTCCAGCCGGCGCTTAGCCCGCGCCGGATCGCGGTCTTGCCGCGCAGCCGATAGCCTAAAGGGGCGGCCGCGCCTACTAAAACTTCATCTGCAAACGAATCTTTCAGTTTTCCACGCAAATGCGTCGGAAATCACTGAGTTT
>VAZM01000627.1:3336-5089 GCA_005883135.1 Alphaproteobacteria bacterium | reverse complement strand
TTCGCCTGCGGTCGCGCCGGTGCAACGACGAAAACCGGGGCGCGAGGGGCGCCGCGGTTTGCCGCAACAGTGGGTAGCGTTAGGCGAGGACTTTGTACTTTTTGAACCAGGCGATCATCTGGTTCCAGGCGTCCTCGGCCGCATCCTGGCGGTAGCTGGCGCGATAATCGGCATGGAAGCCGTGCGGCGCGCCGGGATAGACCTTGATCTCGAAGGTCTTTCCAGCCGCTTGCAGAGCCCCCTTCAGCGTGTCGACCTGGCTTACCGGGATGCCTTGGTCCGCCTCGCCGTAGAGGCCGAGCACCGGCGCTTTCATGTCCGGCGCCAGCTCGATGGGGCTCTTCGGCCAAAGCGATTTTTGCGCCGGCGGATCGACGAGCGAGCCGTAGAACGCGACCCCCGCTTTGACGTCCTTGTTATGCCCGGCGTATTCCCACACCGTTCGGCCGCCGCGGCAGAAGCCCATAATGCCGAGACGGCTGGTATCGCCGCCCTGGGACTTCGCCCACGCCACCGTTGCATCGAGATCGGAGAGCAGTTCGGCATCCGGTTTGGCGTTCACGATCGGCATCAGCTGCGGGATGTCCGTGATCTTGGTGAGATCGACGCCCTTGCGGAAGTAGTAGTCGGGCGCGATGGCGAAAGCTCCGAGCTTGCCGAGGCGCCGCGTCACGTCCTTGATGTATTCGTGCACTCCGAAAATCTCCATCGCGACCAGGATAACCGGTGGGTTCGGCGCGTTCGCCGGCCGCGCGAAATAGACCGGCATCTCTCCGTCGGAGACCTTGACCTTGGCCTCGCTGGCGGTGAGGCCGGCGCTATCGGTGTGGATCGCATCGGCGCGGACTGGTCCGGCGGCAAGCGTGTAGCCGGCGGCCGTCGCCGCCGAGGCCGCCAGGAAGAAGCCGCGGCGCGAGAGGGGATCGACCTGATGCGCCAGTCCCTCGATATCGGACATCAGCTTGGGTTGGGCAGACATGCAAAACCTCCTATTGCGGCGTCGAAACCTTGCTGTGGATCCGTCATGCACCCAACACATGACACTTTGTCAACGCTCCCGCTGCTGCTTTATTCCGGCTGCGCCCGCGCTTCACGCGCCCGCCGCATCCGCGCCGCGGGGAAGCCCCGGAATAAAGATGAATAGGACCACCTGCGCTCGGAGGCGAATGCAGGGCCGCGCATCGGGCATGTCGGGGCCACGATACCTCTACACTTAGCGTTGATCGGCCGGAAGAATTTGCAAGACCGCGGCCGACCATCCATGCGCGTCTGCAGGTAAAAGCGCATCGCCGCAAGGCGCAGGCCGCACGCGTAAGCCGCGCTTGTCCGACAAACGTAGGAACCGGTTACGTCATTGCGGCGTTCTTCGCTCGCCTCCCTAGCAGCCAAGGAGGAGTCGGCTTGGATCAGCTGCGAGCGGTCGGGGTCTGTCGCTGACGAAGCGTCTCTCTGCAAGGTGATGACATGGCGGCAATGCGCGACCGTCGGGACAAAGTCCGACAAGAGGCTGCTATCATCAATCTAACGGCTTCGCTGAGGAGCATTCCGGTCTTTCACAGAAAGAGGAGTTCCTTCGATGTGTGACTATAGTCTGCACCATGTCGCGACCCGACCGGCCAAGGTCGGGGACAAGCTGGCGGCGACCAAATTCCCCAATTCGATCACGCGCGGCTTCGCAGCGCCCGGCGAGCCGCATGTCGCGGTCTGCCTGCTGCCGGGCACGGAAATCGCCTTCGATCAGAACGTCGAATGC
>VAZM01000627.1:0-3322 GCA_005883135.1 Alphaproteobacteria bacterium | reverse complement strand
TCAACATGGACAACGCCGTGACCCATCACGACGCGTTGGAATTTCCGGACGGACAGGTGGTCCTGCTCACGCGCCTGTGCGAGGGTCAGGTCGCGACCGTGTTGCAGTTGCCGGCCACTGCGCGTCCTGCCACTGCCGAGACGGCGGAGCCCGATGCCCGCGAGGTTTCGCCCTCGCTCTGAGCGCCCGCGCTGCCGCGCGGTGACCGTCGCGACCGCAACGGGTGGTGACGGGGAGAGCGACTTTGCGCCGAGCTCGGCGTCACGACGGCGGGCCCGATAGCACTAGAAACCGAAGAGCCCCCGACCTTAGCCGGGGGCTTTTGCTTATAAAGCGTTCGAATGCGCGGGGACCAAGGCTTCTATCGGTCGGGAAAGGTGACCAGCGTTTCGAATTTGTAACCGCATGCTTCGCATTCCCAGAGATGGCGAACGCGGTGCCGGTCGAGGTACTCGGACCATTCCGGTAGGAAAATCGTCTCGCCGCACTGGGCACAGTTGTTCAGCAGCCGCGTCTGAACGTGCTTTCGGGGGCTCTCGGTTCGGAGCTCCATGACGCTTCCTCCGGTCATGCCCCCCTCCCTCAATCCCGCATGCTAGCGCAATTGCCGCGGCGATGAAGCAGGAGCGCTGACCTAAGACGGCAACGCATCGTGCGGCGACCGCGGCGCGCGCTCGTTATGCCGGTATTGTCACAACGGACACCGATTTCACGCGATCGCGGCGGAACGGCTTGGGAGCTTCGGTGTTCAAGCTTCGGCGAGAGCGCGGGGATGGGCGATCTCGGAGGCGGCCATGCCGGCGGCGCACGACCTACATCCGGATTTCGGTCTGCTTTGTCCCACGAAGCGCTTGCGCCGCAGGATGCGCGTCGCGGTCGGCTGCGTGCTCCTCGCGTTGGTTGCTGGCGCTGTGCTGCAGGCAAGGCTGAGCCCGCCGAGAACGCTCACGTCCGCGCTCCTCGAACGCGAGGCCGCCGACGCCGTGACCGACTCGAGCCAAGCGCCGGCCGCGATGATTGCCGCGCCAAGCTTGCGCGAAGGCGCCGAGCCTGCCGGGGGCAACACCGATTGCGAGCGCGACAACGCCGCACACCGCGCCTGGGCCTATTTCGAGGGCAGATGTGGTGTGAATAGAGCGCGCAAGCCGCTTCGCGTCCCAACCGACCGTCCGCCCCTTGCCGGCATTGCGCTCGGTCGCATGGCGCCTGCGCCGCAGAGCGTGCCTGCGCTGGCGCCGATCCCTCCGATCATCGCCGCCGAGCGGCAGGCGGAGCCGTCCACGTCGGCGGCGACCAGGCCGCCGCAAACGGCATCCAAGCGGCCGCAGAAATCCGCCCGCCGCTAGAACCGGCGGCGCGATGCGGCCAGGCGTGACGCTCCGTGGTGGCGAGAGGTGCGCGCCGCGGAATGGGGCGCACGCGCTTATGGCGGGGGCCCGAGCGATTACGCGCGCGGCTATGTCCGCGAGGGCTTTTTCGGCGATATGCGGTGAACCGCGCCCGTTGCGCCACGGTGTCTTCCTATGCTCGGCGCACGCGTTATAGTGAGCGGGTGCGATGCAAAAATAGGGAGCCCGCCATGCCTGAGATCTACGTCCACGCCGTCAAGGGCCGCTCGCTCGACCAGAAGCGCGCGTTGATCAAGGATATTACCGACGCCGTGGTGAAGAATTTCTCCGTTCCGGCCGAGGCCGTGATGGTGGAAATCGTGGAATCCGAGCCGACTGCCAAGGCCAAGGGCGGCGTTCTCTTCAGCGAGATGCGTCGATAACGTCGGCGCCGTCTGCCGCCAGGGTTTCGCCCGGGCATGCCCGGGCGAACCTTTCCGGCTCGGCCGAACATGGGCGATCTTGCTGGCAAGACCGCGTTGGTGACGGGTGCAGCCTCCGGCATCGGGCTCGCCACGGTCGAGCTGTTCGCGCGGCGCGGGGCCAAGGTCGCGCTCAATCACCTGCCGGATGATCCGCGCGGCTCGGCGGCGGTCGAGCGGCTGCGCGCCGACGGCCTTGCCGTGATCGGCGCGCCGGGCGACGTCTCCAAGCCCGGCACCGCCGAAAAGATGGTGCGCGATGCGATCGACGCGCTGGGCCGGCTCGATTTCCTCGCCAACAACGCCGGCACCTCGGCCACCGTCGCACCCATCCCGCCGGCGGACCTCGAGCGGCTGACCGAGGAGTTTTGGGCGACCATTCTCGCCACCAATCTGCTCGGGCCGTTCCGGTGCACCCGCGCCGCGGCGGCAGCGCTCAAGGCCGCAGGCGGGGCGGTTTGCAACACGGCTTCGGTCGCCGGGCGCAATATGGCGGGCTCCAGCATGGCCTATGGCGCGAGCAAGGCCGGCCTGATCAACCTCACGCAGAACCTGGCGCGCGCGCTTGCGCCCGAAGCTCGCGCCAATGCCGTGGCGCCGGGATTTGTGGATAGCGATTGGACGCGGCCATGGCCGGCGGAGCGCAAGCAAGCGGCAATCGAGCGCTCCTTGCTCCAGCGTGCCTGCACGCCGGCCGACATCGCCGCCGCGATCGTGTTTCTTTGCGCCGATACCGGCATGGTGACGGCGCAGACGCTGGTGGTCGACGGCGGCTACTCGCTCTGATCGGTGTGCGCGCGCGGCGCGCCCGCCCAGCAGACTATTTCAGCAGCACACTCGGCAGCCAAAGCGAGAGCGCCGGCACGTAGGTCACCAGTGCGAGCACGATCAGCATCGGGACATAGAAGATGAGGATGCTGCGCGAGACCGCCTCCATGCTGACACGGCCGATCGCGCATCCGACCACCATGGTCGGCCCGACCGGCGGCGTGAGCAGGCCGATGCCGAGATTGAGGATCATGATGATGCCGAAGTGCACGGGGTCGATGCCGAAGGTCTTGATCACGGGGAGGAAGATCGGCGTGCAGATGAGCAGCATCGGCGCCAGATCCATGAACGTGCCGAGCAACAGCAGCAGAACGTTGACGTAGAGCAGAAACGTATACTTGTCGCTCGAGATCGCGACGAAAAACTCCGTGACCTTGGCCGGGATGCGCATGATCGCCATCATGTAGCCGAAGGCGATCGAGAAGCCGATCATGATCATGACCATGCCGACGGTGCGCACTACCCGCGCGATCAGCTTCGGCACCTCGCGCCATTTGACGTCGCGGTAGACGAACATCGTGACGAGGAAGGCATAGATGCAGGCGACCGCGCCGGATTCGGTCGGCGTGAAGATGCCGGACAGGATCCCGCCGAGGATGATCGCGACCGTGATCATCCCCCAGATCGCATCGATGGCGATCTTGACTGCCTGCCGCAACGGCACGCTTTCGCCTCTGGGGAATT
>VAZM01000253.1:14127-16573 GCA_005883135.1 Alphaproteobacteria bacterium | reverse complement strand
TCGTGTTTGGTTACAGCGGCGATCCAGTGGACGCTGGGCTGGTGAATAGCTTCGCACGGCCAGGTGGAAACTTCACCGGCGCAACATTTATGTCCTACGAGGTGAATGCGAAGCGGGTCGAGCTGTTGCGTGATGCGTTTCCGCACGTCACGCGCGTGGCGATATTGTCGAATCCACTGCATCCGGGGGAGCAACGCGAGCTGAAAGAAACCGAGCAGGGCGCCGAACGGCTCGGCATCAGGCTTTCTTTTGCTCAAATGCGGTCGGCCGCCGAAATCCAGCCGGCGTTAGAGCGCATACGCGTCGCCCGCGCCGAAGCAATCATCGTCTTGCCTGATGGGCTGGCCATGCAGCATCGGAAGCAAATCATTGAATTTGCAGCACTGCAGCGTATTCCCGTTATTTCCGGATGGTCCGAATTCGCCAAATCGGGCGGCACCATGACCTATGGGCCCAACCTCCAGGCGTCATTCGAGCGGCTCGCAGTATATGTCGACAAGATCCTTAAAGGCGCCAATCCGGGCGAGTTGCCCGTCGAGCAACCGACCAAGTTCGAGCTGGTGATCAATCTCAAGGCGGCAAAGGCGATCGGCCTCGACGTGCCGCCGATGCTGCTTGGCCGCGCCGACGAGGTGATTGAATAAGCTTTGTCATTTTCCGGTATTGGCACTTAGCGGACATGCGCCAATGAGGTCGAGCGATGTCCGCTCTCGGGGGCAAAGCGGACATAGCCCAAGGACGCGTGACGGGAGGTCTTCGAGGCCAAGGCCAACCTTGGTTCCGGCACCGCATTCGATTAGCCTTTGATACTGATCGCCCCGAAAGCGTCATCGACCCGGAAGATGGCAGGCTGTTTTGGTTCGCGGAAACGGCCAAAGAGATTTGGGCCGGCATCCCGCATTTGGCAGGCCGCGTGCGGCGCCCCGCGCGAGCGCAAGTCTTGAGCGCAAGCGCCACAGCGCGCCCTTTTGGCTTCACTCAAGGGAGAAAGCATTGAAGCTGTCGTTTCATGGTGCCGATCGGGACGTGACCGGTTCCTGCCATCTAGTCGAGTGTGCAGGCAAGAACATCCTGATCGATTGCGGGCTTTATCAAGGCAGCCGCGAGGCCGCCGAGGAGAATACCAGCGATTTCGGCTTCGATCCCGCCAGCATCGATTGGGTGCTGCTGACGCATGCCCACCTCGATCATTGCGGACGCCTGCCGCTGCTCACCAAGCGCGGCTTTCGCGGGGAAATCATCACGACCGCGGCGACACGTGAGCTCGCCCGGCTTGTCATGCTTGATGCCGCGCACCTGCAGGAGGAAGAGGCGCGATCGAATTTGCGCCAGGCTGCTCGGCAGGAAGCGAACCACAAGCCGACCGCGCCGCTTTACACGGTGCTCGACGCGCTCAACAGCCTTGATTCTTTCGGCCGAAGCGCGGTCTATGGCCAGCCGGTCGACCTGGCGCAAGGCATCCGCGCCACTTTCATCGACGCTGGACATATTCTCGGCTCGGCGAGCATCCTGCTTGAACTCACGGAGGTGGGCCGGAGGTTGAGCCTGCTGTTCTCCGGAGATCTCGGCAATGCTGGTCGCCCGCTGCTGCGTCCTCCGGCCGCGCCGCCGCACGCCGATATCGTCGTGATCGAGACCACCTACGGGGATCGACTGCACAAGCCCATGAATGCGTCTATCGATGAGCTTTACGGGGCCATTGCCGATACGTTCAATCGTGGGGGAAACGTCATCATCCCGACCTTTGCGCTGGAGCGGGCACAAGAACTGCTATGGATTCTTAATCAGGGCATTGCGAAGAAGCGACTGACGCGGTCGACGCAGGTGTTTCTCGATTCGCCCATGGCCATTTCGGCGGCCGAGATCTTTCGGCATCATCCGGAGTGTTTGGAGCCGGAAGCTGCCCGGCTGTTCCGAGAGGGACATGACCCGCTGCAGTTGCCCGGGCTCCACCTCACACGGGAACGGGCCGAATCAATCGCGCTGAACAATATCCGCGGCGGGGCCATCATCATGGCCGGCTCCGGCATGGCGACCGGCGGCCGCGTGCGTCACCACCTCAAGCACAATCTTTGGCGCGCGGATTGCAGCGTGGTTTTTGTCGGCTTTGCCGCAAAGGGCACGCTCGCGCGGCGTATCATCGACGGAGAAAGCCCGGTGCGCATCCTCGGTGAGAACATCCCGGTTAGGGCCAGAATCCACACAATCAACGGCTTCTCAGCCCATGCCGATCAGGCGGAGCTATTGGCATGGCATACGCAAACCGGTGCGCGCCGCACGTTTCTCACGCACGGCGAGGAGTCGACGATGCAGCAATTCGCGGCACGCCTCATCAACACTCAGATCGAAATGCCGGAGCTCCATCAGAGCTTCGAGCTAACGGAGCAGAGCAGGACTTGTTGATCGACGACTATTCGTGACGGCATTCAAAGTGCTGCCCAACTCT
>VAZM01000253.1:0-14075 GCA_005883135.1 Alphaproteobacteria bacterium | reverse complement strand
ATTATTCCCGCTCCAAAAGCAATCCAGTAAGGCCATCTTCGATAAGTCGGCACGCAGGTTTGGTGTTTTCGCAGGAGCTCTCGAATGTACATAAACGATAATGCCGCGCAAAAAGACTCCGATGCATTCCGTCTCCCCGTGCTCGATCGCGATTTTCTTCTTGGCGATTCCATGCGCGGCGTCCGCCTGCAGCTGGAATATGCCAAGGTGGAAGAGCGGCTTCGCGCTTGGGTCGTCCGCTCGACGATTGTCGTCTTTGGTAGCGCACGTGTGTTGCCGCGCGGTAGCCAGGATCAAGCTGAGTCCACCGCAACATTGCCGCCCGGTGCCGTGCCGCGTGCTGGCGATCAGTCGGCGCGGTGGTATGAGGAAGCGCAGCGTTTCGGTCGCATCGCGTCCGAGCGCGGGGGTGCGCTCATATCTCGGGGCGGTATTCGCGACAATGTCATCGCGACGGGCGGCGGACCTGGCATCATGGAAGCCGCGAATCGCGGTGCATCCGAGGCCAGTGCGCCCTCCATTGGATTCAATATCGGACTTCCGGTGGAGCAGCAGCCCAACGCCTATTCGACACCGGATCTCACCTTTCAATTTCACTATTTCGCGGTGCGCAAACTGCATTTTGCAATGCGGGCCAATGCCCTCGTCGTGTTCCCCGGCGGCTTCGGCACGCTCGATGAGCTGTTCGAATTGCTCACGCTGATGCAGACTCACAAGATGCCATCCATTCCTGTCGTCCTTGTTGACCGGTCGTATTGGACTCGCGTCATTAATTTTCGGACGCTAGTTGACGAAGGAATGATCGCGCAGGCGGACCTCGACCTCTTCTCGTATGTGGAGAATGCAGAAGAGGCTTGGCAGCAACTAGTCAAGCGCGGGTTGAAAAGCGGACCGCGGCCACCGGGATATCCCTCGACGAGCATGGATTAGGATAGCGGTCTGACGGTGCCACAGACATTGCAGCGCCACGAGGTGATTGAATAGCGAGCTTTTTTGCTGCAATGCGAGTGTCCGCTTTGACACTAAGGGGACATGCCGGCCGCCGCGTTCGATGTCTGCTTTCGTGGGCAAAGCGGACATTGAACCAGGATCACCGAATGTCGGTTGTGACCCAAAGCGGACATCGCGGCTTTCTCCGCCCGCGCGGATTTATGAGTACAGGCTCAGCCTCAAGCGTGCTGCGGTATCGTCAGAAACTGCTGTTGTAAGGCGTCGTTCCCGAGGGCGACGTCATTCGAACTGTCGGCCGCACCGCCGCCGAAACCGGCCATCGCCTGCACTAGTTGGCCAGCGTCACCTGAGTTACCAGTGGGTGGATCGACGGCGAAGCCGCCCAACTGCCAATCCAAGCCGACCTGCCCCAGGCTGGCAGCTCCTACGAGTTGATTGCCGGCGATGTCGTAGACTTCAAATTGCCCAGTATTGACGTTGCGTAACACGAGATCGGACGCGCCAGCGGCATGGACGGGCGCAATACCTGCGAACTGCCAATCCAACCCGACTGTCCCGATGAAAGCAGCCCCAGTCAGTTGATTGTTGCTGATATCGTAGACTTCCAATCCGCCGTTTTTGTTATTGCGCAACAGCAAATCGGTTTCACCGGGGTTCCCGCTAAAATTACCGACGCCCGAGAACTGCCAATCGAGCCCAATCGTGCCGATGAACGCCGCGCCGGTGATCTGATTGCTATTGATGTCGTACACCTCCAGGCCCCCGGTATTTGAGTTGCGCAGGAGCATGTCGCTGGTACCACGGCTGCTGAAATTGCCCACGCCGGAAAACTGCCAGTTCAGGCCGACCGTGCCGAGGAAGGATGCGCCGGTGATCTGGTTGTTCTTGATATCGTAGACCTCAACCCCGCCGGTGTTGACGTTGCGCAAGATCATGTCGTTTTCGCCAAGACTCGAAAAATTGCCGAACCCCATCGCCTGCCAATCCAATCCTACTGTCCCCAGGAAAGCGGCATTCGTGATGAGATTATTGCTGATGTCGTAAACTTCTAAGCCGCCGGTATTGCTGTTTCGCAACAGCATGTCGGTGGTGTCGCTACCGTAGAAATTGCCGAGGCCGGCAAACTGCCAATCGGTCCCGACCGTACCCAGCTGGTAGGCCGCGAGCAGCGAATTGTTGCCGAGGTCGTAGATCTCGTATTGGCCGTCGGCGCCGTGGCGCAGGATCATGTCGGCGGTGGTGCCGGCGGGCGGAGGCGGGTTCGGCGTGATCGTGAGGAGGAAGCCGTGGGTGTGACCGGCTTCGATGAAGACGCCGGACATCAACCCCGAGTTATTGATGCCCCTTCCCTCGCTCAGTGTGTTGCCCGCCGGGCCGATGGTTGTATAAGTGCCGCCGCTGTAAACATAACCATGATCTTGGCCGTCGGCGCCTAAGTAATGCCCGACTACCTGGCCGAGATCGTTGAAACCGTAGGCAAAGGTGTAGTGCGGGGCCAGCGGATTGTTAAGGATCGTGTAGGTCGCGGTGCTCGGGTTATAGATGAAGGACGAGACATTATTATTGTTGTTGTAGTAATAGTATCCGAGGATCTGACCCGAAGAGTTGATCGCGGTCGTGACCGTGCCTTGGGCCGCCCCGGGCACGTCGATGGTAGTGAAGACGCCGCCCGTCAGGATATAGCCGTGCTGTCCGCTGCCGATGTTGTCGCTGAAATCCCCGACAATCTGGCCCGCAGCGTTGATGCCGAATGCGCTTGTGCTGGTGGCGCCCGGACGATCGATGGTTGAGTAAACGCCGGTGTTCGGGTTGTAGATATAACCGTGATTGCTGGTGTCTCTGTATTGCCCGACGATCAGGCCTGTGGCGTTGATACCTAGTGCAACGCTCCAGGCCGTGGCTTTGGGATCGTCTATCGTAATGAACGTGCTGCCGTTATAAAAATACGCGTGGGAGCCGCCGGCATTGCTATACTGTCCGACGAATTGCCCGGCGTCGTTGATACCAATGGCCCACGTCGTGAACCCGACCTGCGCGGGATCGTCGATGGTGGTGTAATTGTAGACCGGCATGTTGTCGCTCTCCTAGTCAGCGCTATCCCAAGGTCGGGCGCACCGTCCTGGACGCTAGCGAAAGACGATGTTTTTCTGGAAGGGCCCTTCCATGCCGCCAGCTCTTGGTTTTTCTCACGCTGCGTGGCGGCGCGTCACCAATATAGCTTGTATCTCAGGGAACGGCGAGCTTTATCGCTATAGCCGTTGCCTATCGTCGGGCCGCGAGCGTCGGCCACATAGTACGGCGTTCAAATTGTATTACGTTGAAGGGAAAGCTGTCTTGTTATTTGCTGCTATTTATTTGCTTTTGCGGGCCATGCTGCGGGGGCGTTCCGATGCGCAGGCAGTCCACCATAGCCGCTGACTAATCGTCGTGCCGCTCTCATGGGTGCTGCGGTAATCGTCAGGAAGAGGCTGCTGCCGCTGCTGCTGGTTTATCGCAGACCAGGCTTGACTGAAGCCGGTCATGTCCGGTTTTGGCACAAAGCGGACATACCGGGTTTTTCCCCTTTCGGGGGCAAAGCGGACATAGGCGGGACTGAAATCCCGCAGCGCAGCGATCTCCCGCCCCATCGTTTGATGGCTGCAAAGGAGATCGGCAGCGCCTACCAAGATTCAGAACATTTCAGGTCTCTCCCAAGGACAGTGACGACCAGTCTGTGGCAGCTTAGCGTGGGGTTGACCGTTTGGGCGGACTTGGCTGCGGTGTTGCTGGTGGGCGCCCACTCAACGGAGGAGGCCCCATGCTAAGCATGAGACGGCGGGAATTCATCACAGTCCTTGGCGGCGCGGCTGCGTGGCCGTTCGCAGTACGCGCGCAGCAGGGCCAGCGCCTTCGGCGCCTTGCGTGGCTCGGGGCCGGGCGCGCGGACGAACCCTCACCCTATTTGGAGTCGCTGCGCGCGGGCTTGGGCGAGTTGGGTTGGAGCGAAGGCCGCAATCTGACCATTGGCCGCTTCTGGGCGACGGGACTGGACAATATGGAAGCTGTGGGGCGCGAGCTCCTCGCATCCGATCCCGAAGTGATCGTGGCGCAGGAGTTCACGGTCTTGGGCCTGCGCTCGCTCAAGGTCACAAAGCCCGTCGTGTTCGGCTTCAGCGGCGATCCGCTCGACGTCCAACTCGTGCAGAGCTGGGCCAGGCCCGGCGGCAATTTCACCGGCATGAGCTATCTCGCCATCGAGCTTGTCGGCAAACGCATCGAGCTCATCAAGGAGTGGCTGCCGCAGACGCGGCGGATTGCGGTGCTCGCGCGGCCGCAGCACCCCGGCGAGGCCCTCGAGCGGAAGGCTTCGCAAGAGGCGGCCGCCAAGCTCGGGCTCGAGCTGTCGTATTTCCCCTATACGTCGCGCTCGGTTCTTCCGACCCGCGATCTCGGCGACCTCGAGACGGCATTCCGCGCCATCGTTGCCGATCGTTGCGACGCGCTGGTGGTGTTTCCCGATTCCGCCATGTACGAGATCGGCGAGCACGTTGCCCGCTTCGCGCTGGAAGCGAAGCTGCCGTCGGTCTCAGGCTGGTCTTCCTTCGCCAACAAGGGACTGCTGGTGACCTATGGGCCGAATGTGCGGGCGCTCTATCGCTCGCTCGCGGGCTATGTCGACCGGATCTTGCGCGGCACCGCGCCGGCCGATCTGCCATTCCAAGCGCCGACCACTCTCTATCTGGCGATCAATCAAAATACCGCCAGGGCGCTCGGCGTCGATGTGCCACCGACCTTGCTCGCGCGCGCCGACGAGGTGATCGAGTGAGGCGCCGCGAGTTCATCACGCTCATCGCCGGCGCGGCAGCTGCCTGGCCGCTCGCTGCGCGCGCGCAGCCGCGCGAAAAGCCGGCGCGCATCGGGTATCTGTCGGCAAGTTCTCCGCCCGACAACAATCTGGAGAGTTTCCTCGCCGGGATGCGCGTACTCGGCTATGGCGAGGGCCGCGATTTCGTCCTCGAGGTCCGTTACGCCGGGCGGGATTACAGCAGGTTCCCCGCCCTGGTCGAGGAGCTGCTGCGCGCGCGGGTCGATCTGATCGTCACTGGCGGTCCCTCGTCCCGCGCCGCGCCATTGGCGGCCGCGTCGGTTCCGGTGGTGTTCGGCTTCAGCGGCGATCCGGTCGACGCGGGCATTGTCGCAAGCTTTGCGCGTCCCGGGGGGAACGCCACCGGCGTGTCGCTCCTCTCGCTCGAGCTTTCGGCCAAGCGCATCGACCTGCTCAAGGAAGCCAAGCCGACCATGACGCGGGTGGCGGTGGTGTCCAATCCCGATCACGCCGGCGACACCTCGGAGCTCAAGGCAACGCGCGAGGCGGCCGGCAAGCTCGGGCTCGCCATTGAGCATTTCGAGGTTAGGACCGATGACGGCTTCGAGCCGGTGTTCGCCGCGATCGCGGCGAGCAAGTGTGACGGGCTGCTCACGTTTCCCGACGCGCTCACCAATTTCAATCGCCAGAAGATCGTTGCATTCGCCCTGCGCCGCGGCCTGCCGTCAATCTACGGCTGGAAGTTTTACACCCAAGCGGGAGGGCTGATGAGCTATGGACCCGTCCAGCACGATGCCTTCGCCCGGCTTGCGGTCTACGTGGACAAGATCCTCAAGGGCGCGAAGCCCGCCGACCTGCCGGTCGAGCAGCCGACGAAGCTGGAGATGGTCGTCAACGCCAAAACGGCGAAAGCCCTCGGCCTCGAAATACCGCCGGGACTGATCCTGCGCGCCGACGAACTGATCGAATAGCGTATCACTTTGCGCACGTCGTTTGCTGCGATGCGTTAGTCCGCGAGAGTCCGGCAGATCTGCCAATCATGCGGGCAACAAGGTTCGAACTCGTGATCAACCTTAAAGCTGCAAAGACGCTCGGCATCACGGTGCCTCTGACATTGCAAGCGAGCGCCGACGAGGTGATCGAATGAAACGTCGCGAGTTCATCACGCTCCTCGGCGGTGCGGCGGCAGCGTGGCCGCTTGGAGTGCGGGCGCAGCAGCGAATTGGAAAAATACGGCACCTGGGCGTTTTGCTGCCTGGTCTACATGAGTCGTCCATGGGTAGCGCGACACGGGAGCGGTTGCGCGAGCTCGGCTACAGTGAAGGGCGTGACGTCATTTTCGAGACTCGATGGGCAGAGGGGATGCCTGACCGGCTTGAGGCGCTGGCGGCTGAACTAGCGAGGCTGAACCCCGATGCAATCCTCGCGTACACAACCCCGGCTGCGATAGCGGCGCGCAAAGCGACTAAAACGATTCCGATCATTTTCTTGTTCGTCGGGGACCCAGTCGGTACCGGGGTTGTGGCGAGTCTCGCCCATCCGGACGTAAACGCGACTGGCATTTCGTTGCTGGCCACAGAGTTGGCCGCAAAGCGCCTTGAAATCCTCTTGGAAATCGCGCCGAACACGTCAGACGTGGCGATGCTGTGGAACGATAACAATTCAGGAATGGTGCTTCGCGCGCGTGAAACGCATGACGCGGCGACCAAACTGGGAGTGACTATCCGGTCCAATGGAGTGCATGACCTGATTGATTTTGCGCCTGTGTTTGCGACGATCGAGAGCGGGCGGAGCAATGCACTGCTGACCCTGGTGGACCCCTTTACGAGCCAACACCGCAAACTGATTATCGATTTCGCGGCTCGGCATCGTCTGCCGGCAATCTATGAAGCACGAGAGTTCGTGGAGGCTGGCGGCCTCATCTCCTACGGCCCGAACCTCGTTGCCATCGAACGGCGTGCCGCTGAGTACGTGGATCGGATTTTTAAAGGCACAAAGCCAGCCGATCTTCCGGTCGAGCAACCGACGAAAATCGAGCTGGTGATCAATCTCAAGACCGCGAAAGCCCTCGGCATCGAGGTGTCTCCCATGCTGCTCGCCCGCGCCGACGAGGTGATTGAGTGAGGCGGCGCGACTTCATTACGCTCCTCGGTGGCGCGACGGCGTGGCCGCTCACGGCGCGCGCGCAGCAGCAAATGCCGGTAATCGGCATGCTCGGCGTCGTATCCGCCGGATCGCGATGTTGAACAATCTCGCTGAGAGCGATCGGGATATGCAGGCCTGGATTGGAGTGTTCCGGGAGCGCTTGGAGAGTTTGGGTTGGAGCGAGGGGCGCAATCTAAAGATCGATATTCGCTGGGGGGCCGGCGATCTCGGCCGGCTGCGCGGCCACGCCGCAGACCTCGTGAGCATGAACCCGGATGTCGCTTTCGCGGACAGCACGCCGGCGATCAGCGCGCTGCAACAGGCGACGCGTACCATCCCCATCGTGTTCGTGGGCGGCTCGAATCCAGTCGGGAGCGGCTTCGTCGCGAGCCTGGCGAGGCCGGAAGGCAACATCACTGGCTTCATTTCCTTCGAGCCGGCGATCGGAGGAAAGTGGTTGGGAACGCTAAAAGAGATCGCACCCTCCGTAACGCGCGTGGCGCCGATCTACAATCCGCAGACCCATACCGGCCAATATTTTCAGGCGATCGAGACCGCGGCGCAGTCGCTCTCCGTCAAGCTGGTCCGGCTCGCATTTCGCGATGGCTCGGACATCGAGCGCGGCATCGCTGACTTCGGGCGCGAGCCGAACGGCGGCTTGCTCGTGCTGTCGGACCCCAGCGCCGCCCTGCACCGCGACCTGATCGTGACCTTGGCGGCGCGGCATCGATTGCCGGCCGTCTATCCGTTCCGTCAGTTCGCCACCACCGGTGGGCTCATCTCCTATGGCGTCGATCGGCCGGACCAATATCGGCGCGCCGCCGACTATGTCAGTCGCATCCTCAAAGGGGAAAGGCCGGGCGAGCTTCCGGTGCAGGCTCCGACGAAGTTCGAACTCGTCATCAACCTCAAGACTGCCAAGGCACTTCGCCTCGACGTACCCCTGCAGCTTCAGCAACTCGCTGACGAGGTGATCGAGTGAAGCGCCGCGATTTCATCACGCTTCTCGGCGGTGCGGCGGCGTGGCCGCTGACGGCACGCGCGCAGCAGCGCGAGATGCGCCGCATCGGCGTGCTGACGGCCCTTGCGTCGGACGACCCGGAAGGACAGGCCCGCCTCGCGGCGTTTGCGCAGGGTCTGCAGCAATCGGGTTGGACCGTCGGCCAAAACGTCCGTGTCGATTACCGCTGGAGCGGCGGCAATGCTGACAACATGCGCAAATACGCGGCGGAATTGGTCGCGCTCGCTCCCGACGTCATCCTGGCGCATTCTAGCCAGGCTATAGCACCATTGTTGCAGGCGACCCGCACCGTTCCGATCGTATTCACGGCTGTCTCCGACCCGGTTGGCGCAGGCTACGTCGATAGCTTGGCGCGGCCGGGCGGCAATGCCACCGGTTTTCTCGTGTGGGAATACAGTATCGCCGGAAAATGGCTGGAGCTGCTAAAAGAGATCGCGCCCGGCGTAACGCGGGCGGCGGTCCTTCGAGAAACTGTCGTCGCGGGCGGACCTGCCCTGTTCGGCGTGATCCAAGCCGCGGCGCCGTCGCTTGGCGTGGAGTTGCGCCCGGTCGATGTGCGCGATGCCGGCGAGATCGAGCGCGCCATCACGGCGTTCGCGCAGGGTGCGAACGGCGGCCTGATCGTGACGGGAAGCATTTTGGCGGCGGTTCATCGCGATTTGATCGTCACGCTGGCGGCCCGCCACAAATTGGCCGCCGTCTACTTTGGCCGACACTTCGTCACAGGCGGCGGCCTGATCTCCTATGGGCCTGATTTTGTCGACCAGCACCGGCGCGCCGCCGGTTACGTTGATCGCATCCTCAAGGGCGAGAAGCCGGCCGACCTCCCGGTGCAGGCGCCGACCAAATACGAGCTGGTAATCAACCTCAAAACTGCCAAAGCGCTCGGCCTCGAAATCCCGCCAACCGTGCTCGCCCGCGCCGACGAGGTGATCGAATAAGGGCCTGCGTTGCTGCGATTGCTCACAGCCGCTTTTGGCACAAAGCGGACATGCCAACCCTTGTGCGCTTTGTCCGCTTTCGGGGGGAAAGCGGACACTGCTTAGATAAAACGGATGACGTCCGCTCCTAACCAAAGCGGACTTACGGCGGATTTTTGTCCAGCGGCAAGTTCGTCGATCCTTTCCGCCAGCCGATCGTATTCCTCGGCCATCGCCAAAATATCGTTCCTATCCTCAAGGGCGCCGGCTTCTTGCGCGAGTGCACGCATCTCTTTGGCGCGGGTGCGAAAAAAGGTGGCATCGTCCAGATGGGAATGATCAGCCGTCCGCATGGTCTTAACTTCGCTTCATTTCCTAGGCGGCGTTAGATCAGTCGAAGCCGAAGCGCGATCAGAGCCCACTCGCCATCATCACTGACCCCCGACTTTCTTGCAATTCGCAGAACTACCTATGGCGGCATGGCCCGACGCGAAGGCCGCCACCATCGAATGGTCAACTCTTTGGCTGCGATGCGTTAGGGCGCTAGTGGCCCAAAGCGGCCATACGGTTTGTCCGCTTTCTGGGGCAAAGCGGACATCCAGCGTACAATCGCGCCGATCGTCTCGGACGCGAATGACCCAAAGCGGACATTGACGGGACTGAAATCCCGCAGTGCAGCGGCGTAGTGTGTGCTATCGTTTTGGGACTATTATCCCCACGGGCGCTACGGCCATCGCGTCACGATGTGGGCAGACGCCGTACGCACTTGCAGAGGGAACCCGGCCCTTTGTCCGGTTGACGCTATTCCCGCTCTGGCAGTCAGCGACGGACTGGGCACCATCGAAAGGGAGAGGAACTTATGTCCACCAAAGATTCCGACCGCGATGATGCAAGAGCCGCTGCAATTGAGGAGGCGCTTGGCGGCATCGGGCAGCGCATCTCAGAGGCTGAAGCTGCTTCGGAAGTCTGCGAGTGCAAGCAAGGCATGTTCGCTCTGGCGGCCACCCGGCGTCAGCTTTTTGGCGGCGCGGGTCTCGTCGCCGCGGTCGGTATGACAGGGGTCCTACCGCGCACCGGCGCGGCCAAGGCTCCGCCTGGCGCGGTCGAATATCCGGTGCCGGCCGACTCCACCAAGGAGCAAGGGCGGATGATGGGCGAGGACGGCGGTTATGGCTCGCGTTCGCAATTCGAGAGCGACGTGCGGTGGGCTAACCCGACGCGCACGGCGTCCTTCGCGCCGCTGCAGAACGGCTACGGCGTCATCACACCATCTGGTTTGCACTACGAGCGTCATCATGGAGGCATTCCCACTATCGATCCGGCTCGGCATCGCCTCGTGCTGCACGGCCTGGTCGACCGGCCGATGAAGTACTCATTGGCTGACCTGAAGCGGTTTCCGACCGTGTCGCGCACTTATTTCATGGAGTGCTCCGGCACGACCGGCAGCGAGATCATGAAGGCGCGGGAGCCAACCGTGCAGCGCACCCATGGCCTGGTTTCGACCTCGGAATGGACGGGCGTGCCGTTGTCGACATTGCTGCGGCAGACCGGGTTGAAGCCCGGAGCCGCCTGGGTGCTCGCAGAGGGCGCCGATGCAGCGGTGATGACGCGCAGCGTCCCGATCGACAAGTGTCTTTCCGACGCGCTCGTCGTGTTCGCGCAGAACGGCGAAGCGATCCGACCGGAACAGGGTTACCCGATGCGGCTCTTTCTCCCGGGGTGGGAGGGAAACATCTCGATCAAATGGCTGCGCCGCTTGGAGGTCAGCGACAAGCCGAATTACACGCGCGAAGAGACATCGAAATACACCGACCTTGTCACCAAGACCGGCAAGGCGCGGATGTTCACCTTCACCATGGAGGCAAAATCGGTCATCACCTTCCCCTCCGGCGACATGAAGCTGCCGGGGGCGGGATTCTACGAGATCACGGGACTCGCTTGGTCCGGCCGCGGGAAGATCGCGCGCGTTGAAGTATCGACTGACAGCGGGAAGAATTGGAGCCTAGCCGCACTGCAGGACCCGGTGCTGCCGATTTGCCAGACGCGCTTCCGTTTCCCTTGGATATGGGACGGAACGCCCGCGGTCATTCAAAGCCGCGCGACGGATGAGACAGGATACTCGCAGCCGACCCATCAACAGCTGATCGAGGAGCGCGGCCCGCTCGAATCCGGTTCGTTGTTCTATCACATGAACGCCATCCAGAGCTGGGCGATTGCCCGGGACGGGAGCGTGAAGAATGTGCACCCGCTCGGCTGATCGTCCTGCATCTCACCAGAGGATCTGGCTCCTTGCCACCATCGTGCTCTTGGTGGTGGCGGCGCAGACTGGCATCCACGCGCAGGGATACCCGACGAGGTTCGAGTTCGGCACCCCGGCCACTGAACAGGATATTTCTGCCGTCGCGATCGCTATTCCCGCGGACGGCGCCGGCCTGCCAGCTGGGAGCGGCGACTACATGAAAGGAAAGGCTGTCTACGAGACCCAGTGCGCAGCGTGCCATGGCACCGATCTGATGGGCGTGGCCGGTCTGCCGAATATGCCTGCGGGCACGCAGCTGCGCCTAATCGGCGGCCGCGGTACGCTAGCCTCGAAAAATCCCGTAATGACGGTCGAGAGCTACTGGCCCCATGCCACCACCCTGTTCGATTACATTCGCCGGGCGATGCCATTTGCGGCCCCTGGTTCGCTCAGTGCCGATGAAACATACGCGGTCTCGGCCTATATTCTGACCGAAGCCCAGATCATTGATAAATCAATGGTGCTCGATGCCAAGACGCTCCCTCTAATCGAGATGCCGAATCGCAATGGGTTTGTGCCGGACCCGCGGCCGGAAATATTCAAATGATAGTCGTCACCGGATTGCCGAGCGAGGCATTCAAGGCATGGGCTCAGTGATGACGCTTTGTCTGCTTATGACCCAAAGCGGACATTGCCAGCATGTCATGTTGCAGTAGCGAGGGAGCCGGTTGCGACTGGGTCCACGCAAAACTTTGCATGGGCGTATGGCTCCATGAACTGTGGTAGCCTTCACACACTACACGGGGCAGGCTCCCCGTAGGTGTTGTTTCTCGGCATCTTGAAAATGCGGCCGGCGGTGTGCCCGCAGCAGGCCGTCCATCATTCAATTGGGGACATGACCGTGACGCAGACCGCGACGCCCGGCGGAGTGACAATCGTCACCCAGACGCGCGTGTGTGCTGGCCGGGACGATGAATTCTCCGCGTGGCAGAAGCGCATCAGCACCGTAGCATCCGAGAGACCCGGCTTCATCGAACAAACGGTCATGCCGCCGAACCCGCCGGCGCAGATCGATTGGGTCATTCTGCAGCGCTTTGTGAGTCTCGAAGCCGCAACCTCCTGGCTGAATTCCAAAGAGCGGCTCGCCATGATCGAGCACGCCTTGCCGAGGCTGGTTGGTCAGGATGACATCCACATCTTGAAGGATAACGCAGTCGGTGTTCTGCCTTCGCCGGTGTCCGCAGTTATTGCGATGAAGCTCAAGCCCGACGTTGAAGCGCAATTTCGGGCGTGGGAACAGAAAATCGCGATCGCCCAATCGAAAGCCAAGGGCTTTCAGGGCTACAGATTCGAACCCCCGATTCCTGGCGTGCAGGATAGCTGGCTCGCCATCCTCCGCTTCGATTCCGACGTCAACCTGCAGGTCTGGATGAATTCGCCCGAACGGCTCGCGTTGCTGAAGGAGGCCGAGCCGTTCACCGAAGAGTCCCACGCCCGGATCGTGCGCACGGGCTTTGACCAGTGGTTCAAGATGGCGGAAGGCACGCCTCAACCGGCTGCCTGGAAAATGAACATGCTGGTGTTGATGATGCTCTACCCCGTGGTGTTCATCTTCGGCGTCCTGGTGCAGACGCCTTTCTTGACTAACAAGGGTATGCCGTTCTGGCTGGCCTTGTTTATCAGCCAAATTTTCAGCGTCATCGTACTCGACCGGCTGGTACCCTGGTCTGCCCGGCGGTTCGACTGGTGGCTCTCGCCGCGAAGTCCGTCAGTCGCCCGGATCAACCTGATTGGCGCTGGCGTCGTGACCGGCCTCTATGCCGTGTGCCTGCTTGCGTTTGGCGCCTACTCGACCTGGCTCGCGCGCTAATCAGCTCATCGGATCATTGGTGCCGGCACATCAGCCCTCGTTTCAGCATGGCACGTCGCGCAGACTTCTCCTCAACCCGATTCGGACCCTCGGCCTGGGGGTGGGCTGAGCGTCGCGCGGCCGTTGCTGGTAGCCGGCACGATCGCAGCGCCTTGACGCGCGCGGAGCGCGATGAGACGGTCGCGCAATGACCGCGGTCGGCATCCGGGGCACATTCCTCGACTTCATCGACGATCCCTGGCGGCATGTCGGTCGCGAGAGTGAAGCGGCGCGCTTCCACGCCGATGGGCTGCTGGTCGTCGAGGATGGCCGGATCGCCGACTTCGGCGCGCATGACGAGGTCGCCGCGCGGCACGCAGGACTGGTCGTCACGACCATCCCCGACCGGCTGATCTTGCCCGGCTTCATCGACGGCCACGTGCATTTTCCGCAGACCCGGGTGCTCGGTGCGTTCGGCGAGCATCTGCTGCCGTGGCTGCAGAAGTGGGTGTTCCCGGAGGAGATCAAGTTCAAGGATCGCGCTTACGCCCGTGAGGCGGCGGGGCGGTTCTTCGACAATTTGCTGGCCTCGGGCACGACCACTTGCCAGGCCTTCACGACGACCGCGCCGACCGCCACCGAGGAGCTGTTCGACGAGGCCGCGCGGCGCAACATGCGGCTGATCGCCGGCCTCACCGGCATCGATCGCCTGGCGCCGCCCGGCTTTGCCAGCAGCCCCGAGGACTTCTACCGCGACAGCAAGCGGCTGATCGAGCGCTACCACCGGCAAGGGCGTGGCCTCTACGCCATCACGCCGCGCAACGCGCACGTCTCCACGCCCGACCTGATGGCCGCCTGCGAGCGCCTGAAACGCGAGCATCCGGACTGCTGGGTCAACACGCACCTGGCGGAGACGAAGGGCCGACTATGTCGCGGTCTACGAGAAGTACGGGTTGGTCGGGCCGAAGTTCTCGGGTGGCCACGGCGTGTGGCTGTCCGACGACGAGTTCCGCCGCCTCTCGGCCAGCGGCGGGGCAATCACCTTCTGCCCGTGCTCGAACTTGTTCCTTGGCAGCGGCCTGTTCCGCCTCGGCCGCGCCACCGATCCGCAGTGGCGCGTCAGGCTGTCGTTCGGCACCGACGTC
>VAZM01000626.1 GCA_005883135.1 Alphaproteobacteria bacterium | reverse complement strand
CGTAATCGGCGGCCGGAGGCCTGCCGTCCCCGCGAAAGCGGGGACCTCGATCGGCAAACTCAGCCCCGGATTACGCGCCGCTTCGCGGCGCTCCATCCGGGCTACCGGCCCGCGATATGCCTGTGGAAAGCGCTGGGAGAAGCCCGATTCGCGGCGCAAAATTAACACGATCGCAAGGTTAATCCGGCAGAAGAATTGACGGTCGGCAAATGCCGGCACGCCAATTTGCTGGAGCGCCATCCATGCGGCGGCCGCTGCCTCGCTTGAACCTTGCGTGGTGAGTGCATGGTCGCGTTGCGCGCCGGACCCGATGGCGGCTTTGCTCCCCTTGCGCTCGCCGTTCTCATTTTTCTGCTCACCCCCACCTCGGCCGGCTATCAGGATCTCGGCTCGCTCATCGCCCAGCAGCCGCGGGTCGCGGCGCAATGGCGCGAGCATCTGATCGCCTCTCCGTTCGGCACCATTCACGCGAGCATGTTCAGCCTGCCGCGGCCGCTCGGCACCGGCATGCCCGACCCCGCCGGGTTCCGGCCGGCCAAGTTCGAGATCCGCGATGCGGAGATCACCGGCACGGTCCAGCCCGTCAGCCTGCGGGAACTGCCCGACCCCGATCCGATCGTGTTCCCGGAGGTCGATCGCTCGCACAAAGGCGATCTCCTGGTCCCCAGCGCGCGTCCGAAACCGCAGCCGCCCGACGAGGCGGCACGGATCGAGCCGCTGCCGGATGAGCTCCAGGCGGCGCTCGAGGCCCCCGCGCTGCGGCAGGAAGAACCCGCGCTCGCTCCCGAGACGGGTGCGGCATCGCGCAACCATGAGACGCCGGTCGATGAGCCCGATGCCGCGGATCCCGATCCGAACGCGCATGCCTCGCGGCTATTCTTCGGCGGCCCGCTGGCAAGGGGCCCCGGCGCGATCGAGCCGTGGGCGCAGGGCGAAGAACCCATCCTGATGCTGCCCCGGCGTCCGGCCGACAGCGACATCAAGCTTTCGGCGCTCACGCCGAGCGACACCGATCCCAGGACCGACGCCGGCGTCACGATCGCCGGCAAGGGCGAGGTGACCGGCGAGGGACGCCGGCCGAAGAGCCCGGCCGAGCGGCTCGGCCTCGACGGCAAGGTACGGGCGAAAGCCGAAAAATGTCTCGCCAATGCCGTCTATTTCGAAGCCCGCGGCGAGAGCGTGCGCGGCCAGATCGCGGTCGCGCAGGTGGTGATGAACCGGGTGTTCTCCGGGTATTATCCCAACGACGTCTGCGGCGTCGTCTATCAGAACGCGCACCGCCATCTCGCCTGCCAGTTCACCTTCGCGTGCGACGGCCGATCGAAGGCGATCCACGAGCCCGACGCCATGGAGCGCGCCACGCGCATCGCCAGTGCGACGCTCGACGGCAGGCTGTGGCTGCCGGAGGTCGGCAAGGCGACGCATTACCACGCCTATTGGGTGCGTCCGTGGTGGGTGCGCACCATGCACAAGCTCTACAAGATCGGCGTGCACACGTTCTATCGCCCGCGCCGCTGGGGCGACGGCGCCGACGCGCCGAGCTGGGGCAGCGCGCAGATGACCGCGGAAGCCGCCGCGAAGCTGTAGATTGGGCAACGGCGCGCCGACGCGCGCCTTGCCCACCGGCGGGGAACCGAAAGCGATGGTCCGGCGGCGGGGAGGCGCTGCGCACGCCTTTCCTATAGTGTTTGAATTGCAAATATTGGTAATGACAACCAAAACACGCAACTTGACGAATTGAATGGCCTTAACACCCTGATCTGCCTGCATTTCGTAAAAAATATACCTCCGCAAAATGCCGGTTTTCGCCGCTTTTGCTTGCCGCGATGGGTTTCGCTCTCGCGTTCGACCCATTCCCCCGCATTCGCTCGCGGCGCCTTTCGGCATTCATGAAACTCATGGCCTCCATCAGAACGTTTCAGTGTCGAGAGGCAGGGCGGTTTGCTAGCTTCCGGCCCGCAGCAATCGGGAAGGCGCGCGCGCCCGAAGACCGCCGGCAATGATTCTTTTCCCAGCCTCCCCCGCCGCGCGGCCCGCGTGGCGCACCCCGGCCGTGATCGTCATCTGCGGCTGCCTGATCGCGATCCTGACCTTCGGGCCGCGATCGACGCTCGGCTTCTTCCTCAAGCCCTGGTCGGAGGCGAACGGCTGGGGCCGCGACGTATTCGCCTTCGCGCTCGCGATCCAGAACCTGTTGTGGGGCATCGGCCAGCCCTTCGCCGGCGCCATCGCCGACCGCTTCGGCACCGTGCGGGTGATCAGCGCTGGCGCGATTCTCTACGCGCTCGGGCTCGTCCTGATGGCGAACGCGCGCACGCCCGGCCTGCTCGATCTTAGCGCCGGCGTGCTGATCGGCTTCGGGCTTTCCGGCTGCTCCTTCAACATCGTGCTCGCCGCCTTCGGCAAGCTGGTGCCGGAATCCTGGCGCTCGCTCTCGCTCGGCGCCGGCACCGCCGCGGGCTCGTTCGGCCAGTTCCTGTTCTCGCCGCTCGGCGTGCTGTTCATCGACCTGTACGGCTGGCAGACG
>VAZM01000252.1:6601-11379 GCA_005883135.1 Alphaproteobacteria bacterium | reverse complement strand
GCGCCATGGGATAGCCGTCATAGGCGGTGGCGGCGGACGATGCTTCGCCCGGAATATTGAGCAGGATGGACGTGACGGATCCGCCGAAGGCGGCCCCCACCGAAATCGATGCCAGCATCAGCAAGGCGGAGAGCGGATCCATCGAGAACGTGAACGGAATCAGGATTGCCATGGCCACCGGCCCACCGAGGCCGGGCAAGACGCCGACCCAAAGCCCGATCACCGTGCCCAGCACCATGAAGAGGAACTGCTTTACTTGCAGGGCGGCGGTGAGGCCGAGGATGAGGTGGTCGATCATGACGCGCCGTCAGCTCGCACGCAGCGCGAGCGTGTCGATCAGCCAGTCGCCCACGATCCCGTGCGGAAGGTCGACATTGAGAAGATAGGGGCCGATGAGAGCCAGGGTCACAACGGTCAGGAGCGCGGTGGCAATTAGGTGCCGGCGGTTCGCATATCCCATCAACATGGGCATCAGCAGCATCGCCGCGAGCGAAGCGATGATGAAACCGAACAGCCAGAACAACAAACCGAACGCCGGCGCGGACAGGAGCGCGGTCGCGTAGCGCGGCCAATCGGCTCTAGCCGTGGCGTCATCTTCGCCCACTACCGGCGCATCATCAGCGCCGCGCCCGCGCATTTGCTCGACGGCGAGCCCGATCGTCAGCAGGATGCCGGCACTGCCGATGACGACGGGAAAAAGTCGGGCGTCCAAAGGCACGTGATAGGAGAGCGCGACAATCGCGACGAAAAAAGAGAGCAGGATCGCGATCAGAAAAAACTCTTCCCGCCAATAACGTCTGCAATCGGTCGACATTGTTCTCGTTGGATTTCGTATCGGTGCGGCTATGGGCCGCCGTCGGTTGGGAATTCTTGAACGGCCATTAGGATCGCATCAGCCCAACAGTTCCTTGTATTTCTCGATCACTTCCGCCTGTTTACCGACCATTTCCTCGACTTGCGGCCGCGTCAGCAGCTTGAGATATTCGCCAGCCTTTTGCATCTGCTCCCACAACGTCTTGTCCTCGAACGCCTTAGCGAACGCGTTCGACAGGATCGCGATGCGATCATCCGGCACCTTCGGCGTGGCCATCGCGTACCAGATCTGGTCGATGGGCGTGACGCGAAACCCCAATTCCGTCAGCGTCGGCACCTCCGGCAGCGCCTGCTCGCGCGTCTCGCCGGTGACAGCGAGAAAATGCAGACTATCGCGCATGCGCGAACCCGACCCCGGCCCGCTGATCGCCGCGTCGACATGGCCGCCCATCACCGCCGGATAAGCTTTGCCCGAACCCTCGAAATGCACCATCCCAAACGGCAGGCTCAATTCCTTCTGTAGCGCGGCAAGCTGGATATGGCTCGATCCTGAACGCCCGATGGTGGCCACCACGACACGGCGTTTTTTGCACTCGTCGACGAATTGCTGAAAGGTCTGGATCGGCGAATCCTTTTTTACACAGAGTTGCCAGCTCACCACGCTCCATCCGTAGATCGGGATGAATTCGCTCGCCTTGTAGCCAGCCCGTCCGATGACCTCGTCGATCGCGCCGCCAGGCGCCGATTCCGTCATCATCATGTAGCCGTCCGACCGGGCAGTGTGGAGCTTGCTGCGCGCGACGCGTCCGCCCGCCCCAAGCACATAGCCGAGGCTGGTCTTCACTCCATGCTGCTCGAGATAGGGCTGGATAATACGCGCGGTCGTGTCGATCGATCCCCCGGGCGCCTGATAGATGATCCAACTGATGTCACGAGGGCCGAGGGAGTGAGTTGCGCGATGCTGCCTGCCGCGGCCGCGCCGAGCGCGGCGCTCCCCGCGTTGCGCAGGAAACCGCGCCGATCGATCCGCGACGTGCCAGTCATGTGGTGCTCCTTCCGCCCGCCCCCGCTCCGCAAGCTGCGCCGCCTGCCCGGGGCAGCCATGTTCCGAGACCCTTGTCGAGCGCAGTTCGATACAAGAAGTGTGCCAGCGCCACATCTTGGGACACGAGGCCACAAGTATGAATGAGAATCCGTTCCTCCTCGCGCTCGCGACCCTTTTTTGCGCCCGTTACGAGCTCCTGAATCTCGGCATGGAGCTGCTCGCGCGAGAACAAACCCGTCTCGACCGCGCGCTTGAACTCGCGCTGCAGCATGTTGAACTCCCAGCTATCGATGACGACCTTGTCCATCTTCGACCAGCCGGCGGGATCGAGCTCGCGCCGCGCGAGCGAGATGAAGGTCGAGCCGGGCTTGAGCCACGGCTCGCGGGTCACGACCTCGCCCGACGTGGTGCCGCCGACCACGATGTCGGCGCCCCGCACGACCGCTTCGACCGAATCCATGGGCACGACGGCAATTCCGAGCGCCTGCGACCATTTCCGCGCGAACGCGGCGCGCGTTTCCCCCCGGCGCGAGGTGCAGCGGATTTCCTCGAACTTGTACATGGTGCATAGGCAGCGCAGCGAATTCGTCCCCATCGTGCCGACGCCGACGAGGCCCAAAGTTCTCGTGTTGCTTGGACCAAGCCATTTGCAGGCGAGCGTCGCCGCCGCCGCGCTGCGGATGGCGTAGCTCCAATGCTCGTCGACGATCGCAACCGGTTCGCCGCTATGAGGGTCTGACAACACGATGTAGCGCGTGCAGCCGAGATCGCCGACCGTGTTGCGCACACCGTCGTCGTAATAGTTGTAAAGGCGAACGCCCGTCGTGGGGATATCCTTCAGCAACACGGACTTGACGTGCCAATGATTATGGAAGTCCTCCGCCACGTCGAGCTTGAAGCTTGGCGGCGACGACAACACCACGCTGCCGCGGGCGTGCATGCCGTAGACTTCTTCGCAGATGCGCAGCGCATCCTCGACGCCGAGCAGGCCCAGCGTGTCTTGGTAGGGGACAAACAGGACACCTCTGCCGTCGCTCATTGCGTCGACCCAGCCCGGCGTTTCACTCGTCCAGCACGAAATCGAACCGCGCCCCTGCCGGTGCGTAGATTTCGAAAATCTCGAATACCTGGTCGCTCAGATTGGCAAGCGAATGGACCACGCCGGCAGGAATATAGACCACGTCGTTCTCGCGGATGATGTGGGTCTCTCCGTCCACCGTAAGCGTGCCCTCGCCGCGCTTGACGATATAGACGTTGTCGGCGCTGGTGTGATGATGTCGCTTGCCGCGCGGTCCGCCGGCCCGCAGCCGGTTGAAATGCACGTCGAGCTTATCGATGCCGAGGCTTGGATCGACCAATTTGACCTGCTCGCCCCGTCCTCCGGCCATCGGAGCGACCGGACATTCGTTCAAGTGCAGGATCTTGAACACGCGCGACCTCCCATCGCGGTCCCGGCGAAACGGGAATCGGTTCACCGTAGAAACGCGTGAATGGCTGTCCTTGCCGCGGCACGGCCAGCATGCAATATCCGTACGACGCTAATTGCCCCTTGCGACCAACTCAAGCGCGCAGCCGCGGAAAGGCTCCGTGAGGCCAATTTAGCCGCACGGGTGGCGGTGAAGGATGCCAGCATGAGCCGCGCCGCCGCCATCGCCCGCGCCCACGCTTATTTCGACAGCGGCGAATTTCTCCTCGATCTGCAGAGGCGGGTCGCTATTCCCAGCACGAGCCAGGAGCCGGAGCGCGCTCCCGCGCTGCGCCGCTATCTCGACGAGGAGATGGTGCCGAGTCTGGCGCCGCTCGGATTTACCTCGCGCGTTCTCGACAACCCGTCGGGCCCTCCTTTCTTGGTGGCTGAGCGGACGGAGGAAGGCGCCGCGTTCACCGTGCTGCTGTACGGTCACGGCGATACGGTTCCCGGCCTCGACGATGCGTGGCGTGCCGGCCTGTCGCCCTGGGTCCTCACCGTCGAGGGCAAGCGCATCTACGGCCGCGGAACCGCCGACAACAAGGGCCAACACAGCATCAACATCGCCGCGCTCGCGGCGGTCGTCGCCGAGCGCGGCGGCCTCGGTTTCAATGCGAAGTTTCTCCTCGAGATGGGGGAGGAAGTGGGCTCCGCCGGATTGCGCGAGCTTTGCTCTAAGCACAAGGACGGCCTGCTGCGGGCGGACTTGCTGATCGCGTCGGACGGCCCGCGCACGGCACCCGATCGACCCACGCTCTTTCTCGGCGCGCGCGGCGGCCACCCGATCGAGCTCACCGTCGATCTGCGCGAGGGCGCGCACCATTCCGGCAACTGGGGCGGTCTCCTCGCCAACCCAGGCATCATTCTCGCGCATGCGCTGGCCTGCATTACCGATGCGCGCGGCAGCATCCGTGTGCCGGAGTGGCGGCCGCCCCTTCCCGCATCCGTTCGGCGCGCTCTGGCCGGCGTCGAGGTCGACGGCAGCGGCAATGGTCCGGCGATCGATCGCGACTGGGGCGAAGCCGATCTCTCGCCGGCCGAGCGGGTCTTCGGCTGGAACAGCTTCGAGGTGCTGGCCTTCACCACCGGAACGCCCGACCATCCGGTCAATGCAATCCCGGGGCAAGCGCGCGCCCATTGCCAGCTGCGCTACGTGGTGGGAACCGACGTCGACGACATCCTTCCGGCGCTGCGCCGCCACCTCGACCGCCACGGCTTCACGCAAGTCGAGGTGCGCCGGGGGAGAGGCGGCTTCTTCCGCGCCAGCCGGCTTGACCCGGAAGACCCGTGGGTCCGGTTTCGCCGCCCGCTCCATCGAGCAGACCACCGGGCGTGCGCCGGCCATTCTGCCCAATTTCGGCGGATCGTTGCCGAACGATAGCTTTGCCGACGTGCTCGGTCTGCGCACGATCTGGATCCCGCATTCTTACGCCGGCTGCTCCCAGCACGCCC
>VAZM01000252.1:0-6539 GCA_005883135.1 Alphaproteobacteria bacterium | reverse complement strand
GCGAGGGCGACGTTCCCACCCGGCTCGCTCCGAAGACGAGTGGGGCATCGGCGTGAGCGAGGGGCGCTTCATACGCGGCGGCACGCGCGGTCGGTGGGCGCCATGAACAACGCCGATCTGATCGTCGCCACGCTCAAGGCGAACGGCATTGTGCGCGGCTTCGGCATTCCGAGCGGCAATGTGCTGCCGCTGATGGAGGCGATGCGCACCGGCGGGGTGGACTTCGTGCTCACCGCGCACGAAGGTTCGGCGGGCTTTGCCGCCGATGTGACCGGGCGGATGACCGGCGCCCCGGGGCTTTGCATCGCCACGTTAGGCCCTGGCGCCACCAATCTCGCAACCGGCGTGGGCTGCGCCTATCTCGACCGCTCCCCGCTGATCGCGATCACCTGCAACCTCAACACCGATCAGCTCGGACGGCGCATACAGATGTGGATCGACCACCACGCGCTGTTCAAGCCGATCACCAAGGCGACGCTCAAGCTCGAGCGCGGAAGCGTGGCGCAGACGCTCACGCAAGCGATCGCGCTCGCGCTAAGCGAGCCGAAGGGACCGGTGCATCTCGATCTGCCGGAGGATGTCGCGCTCGCCGCGACCAACGAGCGTGTCCCCTCCTCGGCGCGGCCCACCGCGCTTGCGGCCGCGCCTGATGCCGCGCTCGTGCGCGCGGGCGAAGTGCTCGCCGCGGCGAAGCACCCAATCGCGGTCATCGGCGCGACGGCGATGCGCCTCGCCGACCCGTCACTGCTCCGTAGGGTGATCGAGCATCACGGTCTGCCGTTCGCCACCACGACCATGGCCAAGGGGGTGATCGACGAGGACCACCCGCTCGCGCTCGGCTGCATCGAGCGCGCCTGCCGGCAACTCCAGCGTAAGTGCCTGCGCTCCGCCGATCTCATCGTCGGGCTCGGTTACGACACGGTCGAGGTGGAATACGAGGCGTGGATCGGCGACCGCCCGCTGCTGCAAATCGATATCGAGCCGGTGGACATCGCGCCCTCGGTCAATCTCGTGCATCAGGCGACCGGCGATCTCGACTCCTCGCTGATGCGGCTATTGGTGCTACCTGCGGCCGCCAACCAGTGGAACGGGGCGATGCTCGCGAACCACCGGGCGAGCTTTCAGGCCGCATTGCGTCCGGCGGCGAAGTCCTTCACCGCCCATGCCGCGATCGACGCGGTGCGCCGCGCGTTGCCGCGCGAGGGCGTGCTCGCCTTCGACGTCGGCGCGCACACGCATCAGATCGCCAGCCAGTGGAGCGCGCCCGCGCCGAAGACCTTCCACATCACCAACGGCTGGTCGTCGATGGGCTTCGCCCTCCCCGGCGCGATCGCCGCCAAGCTCGCGCGCCCCGAGGCGCCGGTGGTTTGCCTCATAGGCGACGGCTGTTTCCAGATGACGTGCGGCGAGGTCGCCACCGCGAAGCGCCTCGGCATCACGCTACCCATTGTGGTGCTCGACGACCGCTGGCTCGCGCTCATCAAGGTGAAGCAGATCCGGCGCCAGTTTCCGCTCTACGGCACCGAGCTGCAGGCGGAGGATTATCGCGAGCCGCCGGCGCATTATTTCGGCGTGCCGGCGCGCGCAGCGCATAGCGCCGATGCGCTCGCCGACGCGGTGAGCGCGGCGTTGCGGGAAAGCGGACCGACCGTCATCGAAGCCGTGGTCGATTCCGAGCACTACGTCGATACGGTTTACGACTGAGCGCTGCCATGCGTTAGCCGTGCATGGTGAGCCCGCCCGAGACGCTGATGGTCTGGCCGGTGATGTAGGCGGCGTCGTCCGACAGCAGGAAGGCGACCAGTCCCGGATAATCCTCCGGCACGCCGAAACGCCGCATCGGGATCGCGCGCTTGAGCCCTTCGGCGATGCGCGCGCCCTCGGCGCCTTCCAGGAAACTGCGCAGAATGGCGGTATCGGTGGGGCCGGGGCAGAGCGTATTGAGTGTCACGCCCTTGCCGACGAGCTCGCGCGCGAGCGTCTTGGTCAAGGCGATGATGCCGCCCTTGCAGGCGGAATAGACCGCCTCGCCCGAGGAGCCGACGCGTCCGGCGTCGGAGGCGATATTGACGACGCGCCCGAAGCCGCGCGCCGCCATGCCGCGCAGGACGACGTGGCTCACGTTGAGCGGACCGAACAGATTGATGGCGATGACCTTGCGCCAGAAATCGGGCGCGGTGTCGAGGAAATTCTGCGCGCGATCCCAGCCGGCGTTGTTGACGAGAAACGACACCGGCCCGAACGCCGCCTCGAAGCGCTCGACCGCGCGCGACACCGCCTCGTAGTCGGTGATATCGGCGGCGTGGAAGCTGGCGCGGCGGCCGCGCGCCGCGATCTCGCCGGCGACGTCTTCGCCCGCCGCGGCGTCCATGTCCAAAATGCCGACCGCGCAGCCCTCCTCGGCCAAGCGCCGCGCGATGGCGGCGCCGATGCCGTTGGCGCCGCCGGTCACCAAAACGGTGCGATCGTTCAGCCCGCGCATATCCCCACTCATGCCGTTTCAGGAGTGCCTTGATCGGCCGAGCGGCCTGCGAGCATGCGAGTGGCTTCATAGGTCATCACGACCTCGCCCTTTTGGTTCTTCACGTCGATCCTGGACACGACGATGCCGCGATTGCCCTTGGAGGTGGGACGCACCGATGTGATCTCGATTTCGCCATGCACCGTATCGCCGACGCGCACGGGCGCCAGGATCTGCTGGTTGAGCTCGAGCATGGCGAGGCCCGTCCCTTGGATCATGCTTTGGCAAAGCAGTCCCTCGATCAAGCTATAGGTCAAAGCGGCCGGCACGAACTGTCCCTGAATCGCGCCCTTCTCGGCGGCGAAGGTGCGGTCGGTGAAAATTATCTCCAGCATTCCGGTCACCTCGGTGAAAAGCACGAGGTCGGTCTCGGTGACGGTGCGGTTGAGCGTGCGGAAGCGCTGTCCGGGCGAGAGTTCCTCCCAGGTGAAGCCGAGGCCGAGCGTCTGCATCCAAATCTCCCCAAATTATGTGCCGCGGTCAGTCGACATACGGCAGCACCTCTTCGACCAATCGCCGGAATTGCTCCATCACATCGCCCATCGTACAGATGCGAAACGTGATGCGTCGGCAGCCCGCGGCATTGAACCGCTTGATGTGCTCGACGCATTGGCGCGGCGAGCCGTAGGTCAGCCAGGATTCGATCCGTGCTTTGCTGTAGTCGGCCGCATAGTAGAGATCGAGGAATTTCTTGGAATCGGCGAGCGCCGCCTCCTTGTCCGCGTTCACGTTGACGTGGTGATAAAGCACGTTGTCGAAGCGCGACACGTCGCGCCCGTTCTCGCGGCCGACACGCAAGATGAAATCCCACGAGCGCTTGAAGCCGTCCGGGCCGAGGGAATGCGTCATCCAGCCGTCGGCGATTTGGCCGACGCGCGTCAGCGCAAGCTCCGATCCGCCGGAATCGGCCTGCCCGGTTGCGAGCCGCTCCGCGTTCGTCGCCAACCAGATCGGACACGGCGATTGGATCGGCTTCGGCTCGAGCGTCACGTTGGAGAAGCTGGTGAATTGTCCCAGGAACGGCTCGTCGTCCTTGGTCCACAGATGCCGCAGGACGCGGATATTCTCGATCATTCGCTGGCGCCGTTCCCGCGGCGGAATGCCGAGCGCCGCGCTCTCCGCCTGCCAGGCCGCCGATCCGCCGCCGCCGGCACAGACGACAAGCCGTGTCCGGCCGTTCGAGAGCACGTCGAGGGAGGCCCATTCATAGGCGAAGACGAGCGGGTTGCGCAGCGCGAAGGAGCCCATGCAGGCCGGGCCGAGCAGCACCCGTTCGGTCCGCCCCGCAACCGCCGCGAGGAGGGTCAATGCATCGAGGCGCCGATTGACAAAAAGCGCATCGCCGCACCACACCGAATCCAGCGCCGGACAAGCCTCTACGGCGTCGGCAAGTGCGAGCAGATCGCGGGCGCTGCAAAGCCCAAGTGGCACCGCCCGGTTCGACAGCGTGATACCGAAATTCATGGTCTACATGATAAGCTCAAGTCGCGGCCTGCACGAGAATGCGCGGCGGAGAGAGGGATGACGGCATCGCCTCGGATCGATCTCGACCGCCTGCTCGGCAGGCTCGATGCCTTCAACCGCATCGGCGCCCTTCCCGGCGGCGGCAACTGCCGGCTCGCGCTTAGCGACGAAGACCGTGCCGGCCGCGATCTGCTCGTGCGCTGGATGCGCGACCTCGGCCTCACGGTGACAATCGACGCGATCGGCAACATCTTCGGCGTGCGCCGCGGCCGCGAGAATTTGCCGCCCGTGATGTTCGGCTCCCATATCGACACGGTTGGAACCGGCGGCCGCTACGACGGCCTCTACGGCGTCCTCGCCGGTCTCGAAGCCTGCCAGGCGCTCGATGACGCCGGCCGGATCACGCGTCGGCCGCTGGCGCTCGTTGCCTTCACCAATGAGGAGGGATCACGTTTTCCACCATACGCGATGGGGAGCCTGGTCTATGTCGGCGGCCTTGCTCTCGAGGACGCTTATGCGGTGCGCGGCATCGACGGCGCGACGGTCGGCGAGGAGTTGCGGCGCATCGGCTACGCCGGCGACGCGCGCCCCGGCTTCCTCAAGCCGCACGCCTATCTGGAGCTGCACATCGAGCAGGGGCCGGTCCTCGAGAATGAAGGCCGTGCGGTGGGCGCGGTCGAAGGCATCACCGGGCTCCGTTGGATGGAAGTCTCGATCACCGGCCGCTCCGCCCACGCCGGCACCACGCCGATGGATCTGCGGCACGACGCAGGTTACGCCGCCGGCGAGATTGCGGTGTTCGTGCGCCGCGTCGCGCGCGAGATGGCAGGTCAGCAGAAGGGGACCGTCGGCCGCATCGAGCTTTACCCGAACTTGGTCAACGTGGTGGCGGAGCGCGCGGTCCTCACTGTCGATCTGCGCAATATCGACAACGAGCCGCTGCAGCAAGCCGAGCGAAAGCTCGCTGATTTTCTCGATCGCCTCGCGGCGCAGGAGCAGATCGTCATCGCAACGCGCAGCCTCGCGCGGTTCGACCCCGTCGCGTTCCCAAACGAGATGGTGTCGCTCGTGGAAACGACGGCGCAGGAGCTCGGGTTTGCCTGCCGGCGGCTCCCCTCCGGCGCCGGCCATGACGCGCAAATGATGGCGCGGCTCTGTCCGGCCAGCATGATCTTCGTGCCGAGCGCCGGCGGGCTGAGCCACAATGTCCGCGAATACACCGCGCCCGAGCACCTCCACGCCGGCGCGTCGGTGCTGCTCAATGCCGTGCTGCGGCTCGCGGATTAGCGCATATTCAGAGGTAGAAATCATCCCGAGCAGCGAACTCGGTCGTACCCTCCCCCTTGTGGGGAGGGTCGGCGCGAAGCGCCGGGGTGGGGGTCGCGCAGCAATCCGCCGCAGGACCCCCACCCCCGGCCCCTCCCCAGCCGGCTGCGGGCTTGCCCGCTTCCGGCAGATCTTAAAGTGACCAAACCCCGGCAAGCGGGGTTTGGTTGGGGAGGGGAGCAGACCGAGTGTGCGGACTCAAACTCCTCTACTCGCGAAATTTCATTGAGGCCCTCAACGCCAGCCGCCGCCGCCGTTCGCGTAGACCGTGTCCGCGGTCATGAAGGGGCAAGCATCCGAGCACATGAACAGCACCAGCTCGGCGATTTCCTCCGGCTCGCCAAATCGCTGCATCGGCACGTCTTCGAGAAAGCGCTGCATCAGTTCGGGCGAGGTTTGCGCCGCGCTCTGGAACGGCGTGCGGATCGGCCCGGGGGAAATCGAGAGGCATCGAATGCCGGCTTGCGCGAATTCGCGCGCCACCCCGAGCGTCATCGACACGACGGCGCCCTTCGCCGCCGCGTAATGCACCGACGAGCCCGGGCCGCCGCGCCGGTGCGCCATGCTCGCCATGTTGACGATGACGCCGTGACGGTTCTCGAGCATGTGCGGCAGGACCGCCTGCATGCAGTAGAGCGTACCCTTCACGTTGAGCGCAAACGTGTTCTCGAACAGCGCGTCGTCGATGTCGAGAAACTTCGAGCGGCGCAGCGCCGCGCCCGCCGAGTTGAACTGAAATTGCACCTGTCCGAACGTCTCGATCGCGCGATGCACCATGTCGTTGACCTGCCTGCGCGATGTGACGTCGCTTGTGAGCGCGAGCGTTTTGCCGCCGTGCGCGACGATCTCCGCGGCGGTCTCTTTCGCTCCCTCGCCGTTGATGTCGGCGCATACGACGTTTGCGCCCTCGCGCGCGAAGATCTTGGCGGCGGCGCGGCCGATTCCGCTCGCCGCGCCCGTGATGATGATCGTCTTGCCGACAAAATAATCGGGTGTCTTGGGCATCGCGTGGCTCCTTGAGGAACATCTCTGCGCGCGTCCTCGCCAAACCGGGGACAGAGCAGGGATGATAGACCGGATTGCTGGCATAAGCGCGTTACACGCGTTTTGGGCCACGCAGAACCCCTCGCATTGCATCGTGCTTGCAGAAGGGGCATCATCCTTCTTTCCCAGGCTCCAGGAGCGAACGATGCACGACATCGTCATTCGCGGCGGCACCATCATCGAT
>VAZM01000622.1:514-2560 GCA_005883135.1 Alphaproteobacteria bacterium | reverse complement strand
TTGGGGTATCGCAAGCAGCGCGCCTGCTCATGTCCCTTGAAAGGAACTCCGCGCGTATCTTCGACCGCAACGCCGATCTGCTTTGCCGCATCGAGTTCGGGATCGAGGTCCGCCGGGTCGCTTCCGATGGCTGGAAAGAGGAAGCCGTCAACACGGCGGAAATTGCAGGCGATGTCCTCCTGAGCCTGGACCTGGTCGATCCGGTCCACGGCCGCCGACTGGCTCGCGTAATAGGCCTTGGCGGCATCGCAGCCCCTGAGCTTGATGAAGGAATCGAACGAGTCGTCGCAAATCGCAACCAAATGGGCGGTGGTGCGGGACGTCATCCCCTTGCCGATTGGCCCGCGGTCGATGACGACCACATCCATGCCACGCCGGCTGAGCTCATAAGCAGTGGATAGCCCGGCTATTCCGGAGCCCACAATAACAACATCGGCCGTCTCGTCGCCTCCCAGGGCCTTGGCCGTTGGGGCTACTTCGGTGTTCATCCACAGCGACACAGTCCGCTCTTTGCTGACGCTCATTGCGGGGCCTCCGGTTGAGGTCTCGAACGCAACGGGCGAGGCTTAGTTCCTTGCACAGCAGGGAACCCGGCGTGAGCGTGGGCGTTTCAGCAAATATCGAACGACGATGAGGAGCGCGCGCCATGGGACTGTTTGCCAAGGATATCGAGACGATGGACGACCTTCTGCTCCATGGCCTCAAGGACATTTACTACGCCGAAAACCAGATCATCAAATCGTTGCCCAAGCTCATCGAAAAGGCCACCAACCGCGACTTGACCAAAGGCCTCAAGGATCATCTGGAAGAGACCAAGAACCAAGTCGCGCGCCTCGATCAGGTGTTCAAGAAGCTCGGCCAGGAGCCCAAAGGGGTGCAGTGCCCGGCGATCGACGGCTTGATCCAAGAGGCGGACGAAGTCGCGGGCGAAGTGTCCGACAAGGACGTTCTCGATGCCGGGATTGTCGGCGCCGCTCAAGCGGTCGAGCACTACGAAATCGCCCGCTACGGGACGCTGATCGCCTGGGCGGAAAGCGTCGGCCACGACGACATTGTGCGTCTGCTCAATACCAATCTCAATGAAGAGAAAGCCGCGGACAAGAAACTTTCGACTGTGGCGCTGCGCAAAGGCGTCAATCGCAAGGCAGCGAGCTAAGCCGCGCGCACCCGGACATGGCCAATCTACTAAAGCTTCCTGCACGCAATGATGACGGCGATGTGCATGTCGTCGTCGAGACGCCGCGCGGATCAGCCGCCAAAATGGAATACGATCCCGAGCTGCAGGCATTCACGCTTTCGAAGGCGCTTATTCTCGGTCTGACCTATCCTTATGACTGGGGTTTCATCCCATCGACCAAGGGCGAGGACGGCGATCCTGTGGATGTCCTCGTCTTGCACGATACGGCGACCGCGCCTGGGCTGGTGCTGAAGTGCAAGATCATCGGCGTGCTGGAAGTCCTACAGCGCGAGAAAGGGAAGAAGGGCATCCGCAACGACCGGCTGATTGCCGTGCCGCGCGACTCGCACCGGGAAAAAGCAGATAAGGACGCGCGCGATCTGCCCAAACAGGTGCGCCAGGAGATCGAGAAGTTCTTCGTCGCGACCGACGAGCTGGAAGATAAGGAGCTTAAGTTCCTCGGCTGGAAAAGCCCGAAGACCGGCGAGCGGCTGATTGACGACGCCGCTAAGCAATTCAAGAAGAGCAACGGCAAAGCTTAGTGACCCGCGCCGCGTCGCGTCGATGGCTGGCTGCGAGCGTCAAGACATACGCGCGACTTCTTCGCCCAACCGCAACATGGTTTCGATGCCGTTGCCGGTGTTCTTCAGCACGTCGGCAGAGGGACGCCAACGGCCTGCTTGGCCAAAGACGGCGATGGCTGACCCGCCAAAACGGAAGACCGATTTTTCCTCGCCACGTTGAAATGGCTTGTCGGCGAAATGCACCTGCACGATGCGTCCGACCGACAATGCGCCGATTTCGACGAAGCCAATCCGCCCGAAATTCTGCATCTCGAGAATGCTGATGTGCCGCTCGTTCTCGAACAG
>VAZM01000622.1:0-498 GCA_005883135.1 Alphaproteobacteria bacterium | reverse complement strand
CGTCCACAGGCGGCCGCCCATGCGGTCGTGACCAAGGGTCCGGCCATTGTCCGGATAGTGGACGTGGTGGTAGTCCATCGGCGAAAGCCGGGCGAGAATGACGGGACCGTCCGCGAAGTCGCGGGCGTGCGACGCGCTGCCTAGAATATGCGCGGCGTCGAGCGAATGGCCTTTTATTGGAAACTCCTGCGTTTGATCGAGACGCTCCCATGCCAGGTAGCGTGCCTCGGAGAACGCGCCCATTGATGCCGGCTCGGAAGGAAACGGTCGAACCCCCTGCCGGAAGCGGCGTTCGAAGAATTCCGCATATGAGCGGTACGCGACCGGCTCGAACTCGTCCATGTTGATCCGGTGCTTGCGAATGAACGGCGCGATCTTCCGCGCACTCAGCCGCGAGTTTTGATAGGCCGCCAGGATCCAGTCATAGAGTGGATGGGATTCCAGCCACTGATTCAGCGACCGGCGCGGCTGGCTCTCATAGGTGCTAGGCGAATCGTC
>VAZM01000251.1 GCA_005883135.1 Alphaproteobacteria bacterium | reverse complement strand
AGCGCGAGTACGACATCACCCAATAGAGGTCGTCGAGCATGCGGGTGACCAGATGGTCGGTATCGCGCTCGGCGCCGGTCAACGTCTCGTCGATCGTCAGCCGGTGCTTAGCGATGAGGTGGGCGATGATGGTATCGCTGTCGCCGATGGTCTCGCCGTCGTCGACGATGTAGGGCAACTGGCCGCGCGGCGCCGACGAGGCGTCGAAGATGTGCTCGTGCCTGAAGGAAACGCCGGCGAGCCGCAGGAACGCGAACACCTTGAGGCCATAGCCGTTGTTGTCGGCGACGCCGAACAGCTCGGGGTAGGAGTAGAGGGTGAGCATGATATCGCCACTGCACGAGGCCGCGAGCATAGCAGAGGAAGCCCGTAGCCCGCATGAGCGCAGCGAAATGCGGGAGCCGACATGGGCCGGTGACCCCGGATGTCGCCATAGCGCGTCGAAGACGCGCGTAAACGCGCTTATCGCTCCATCCGGGCTACTTGCTACGGCAAGGCCGTGCGCGAGGCGCGCGAGGCCCCCGCCGCCGTCCGCGGTCGGGCGAACTGGCCACCGGCGCGGTAGGATGCGGGTTGCGTAATTTCGGAGGTGAAATGTCACAGGGAAACATGACCGGATATCTGCCGGGCGATCCTCGATATGGATTGAGCGGGGAGGCGCTGCGGAACTACTACCGCACGAAGCCGGCCCAGTGGGCGATCTATTGCTGGGACAAGCTGGGGACGGAAGCCACGCGGCGCGCCTTGTTGCAGAACCAGAAGATCTACGTCAAAGATTTCGGCGAACGCGTCATCGGCTACGGCCATTTCGTCTCCGACGACGGGCGCGACACGCTGGGCACGTCGTTTTTCATGCAGCTCGACGACCGCGCGGCGGCGGACGCATTCGTCGCGGGCGAGCCCATGAGCAAGGCCGGCCTCTACCAGCGCGTCGAAATTCACCGCTGGTCGAACAGCTTCCAGAAGCGCCAGGCCGACTATCGCCGCAAGGGTATGCAGCAGTTCCTGTGCACGGGACCGAAGTCCGGCACGCCTGAGTTCTTCCGCGAGCACCTCCACGCGCACGAGTCATACTTCGCCTCGTACGGCGACAGCTTCATCTTTCGCGGACCGATCCGCTCGGCTGACGGCGCCGACAACATCGGCACCGCGCTGCTGCTCGAGCTGCCGGACCGGGCGGCGGTGGACAAGTTCTGGAACGAGGAGCCGTTTGCCAAGAATGGCGGATATCAGAGCGATTCCCGCATCGTCCGCTGGATGTTCGGCGACTGACTGGTGCCGGATCGACGGCAGCAGGGCGCGTTACGCCTTCGACTAACCCGCCATGCCAAGGCGCCGGTTGGCGTTCTCGGCTCAGGTCATTTCTTTGAGACCTGAAAATCGCTAAAGGTCTGCGGGCAATTCCTGAGACGAGGATCGGTTCAGAGGGCTTTATTACTCTCCCTCACCGCCGCGGCATCCACGTAGACCTCCCCGCCGAGCTGCCGGAATTTCTCCGACATCTGCGCCATGCCCTGCTCCTTGTCGTTGAGCGTGGCGGCGTAGTCGCGCACGTCCTGCGTGATCTTCATGGAGCAGAATTTCGGGCCGCACATGGAGCAGAAGTGCGCCACCTTGTGCGCCTCCTTCGGCAACGTCTCGTCGTGATATTCGCGCGCCGTCTCGGGGTCGAGCGAGAGGTTGAACTGATCGACCCAGCGGAACTCGAAGCGCGCGCGCGAGAGCGCGTCGTCGCGGATCTGCGCCGCCGGATGGCCCTTGGCGAGGTCGGCGGCGTGCGCCGCGATTTTGTAGGCGATCACGCCTTCCTTGACGTCGTCGCGGTCGGGGAGCCCGAGGTGCTCCTTGGGCGTGACGTAGCAGAGCATGGCGGTGCCGAACCAGCCGATCATGGCGGCGCCGATCGCCGAGGTGATGTGGTCGTAGCCGGGCGCGATATCGGTGGTCAGCGGCCCGAGCGTGTAGAACGGCGCCTCGCCGCATTCCTTGAGCTGCTTCTCGACGTTGATCTTGATCTTGTGCATCGGCACGTGGCCGGGGCCCTCGATCATCACCTGGCACCCCTTGTCCCAGGCGATCTTGGTGAGCTCGCCCAAGGTCTCGAGCTCGGCGAACTGCGCGCGGTCGTTGGCGTCGGCGATGGAGCCCGGCCGCAGCCCGTCGCCGAGCGAGAACGACACGTCGTATTTGCGCATGATGTCGCAAATCTCGTCGAACCGCTCGTAGAGGAAGCTCTCCTTGTGGCGGGAGAGGCACCACTTCGCCATGATCGAGCCGCCACGCGAAACAATCCCGGTGACGCGGTTGGCAGTGAGGTGGATGTAGCCGAGCCGCACGCCGGCGTGGATGGTGAAATAGTCGACGCCCTGCTCGCATTGCTCGATCAGCGTGTCCTTGTAGCACTCCCAATCGAGCTTCACCGGATCGCCGTTGACCTTCTCCAGCGCTTGGTAGATCGGCACCGTGCCGATCGGCACCGGCGAATTGCGGATGATCCATTCGCGCGTGGTGTGGATGTTGCGTCCGGTGGAGAGGTCCATCACCGTGTCGGCGCCCCAGCGGATCGCCCACACCATCTTCTCCACCTCTTCCTCGACCGAGGAGGTCACCGCCGAGTTGCCGATATTGGCGTTGACCTTGGTGAGAAAATTCCGGCCGATGATCATCGGCTCGAGCTCGGCGTGGTTGATGTTGGAGGGAATGATGGCGCGCCCGCGCGCGACCTCGCTGCGCACAAATTCCGGCGTGACGAACGCCGGCACTGCCGCGCCGAAGCTCTCGCCGTCGGCGAGCGCCGCCTCGGCGCGTTCGAGTTGTTGCTTACGGCCCAGGTTCTCGCGCTCGGCGATGTAGATCATCTCCTTGGTGATGATCCCGGCGCGCGCGAATTCCAATTGAGTGACTGGTCTCCCAGGAAGCGCCCCTAGTGCACGATGCGTCGTGGGAAAATTGCGGGCGAGATGCTTGCCGCTGACATTGCCATTGTCGACCGGCTGGATCGGCCGGCCGTCGTACGCCTCGACGCCGCCGCGCTCCTTGACCCACGCGATGCGCGTGCGCGCGAGCCCTTGCTCGACGTCGATGGTCACGTCGGGATCGGTGTAGGGACCGGTCGTGTCGTAAACGGGGACCGACGCCTCGCCGGCCGCCTCGGTGAGCACGACCTCGCGCACCGGCACGCGCAACTCCGGCGCCGCGTCAGGGCGCGCGTAGACCTTGCGCGAGGAGGGGAGCGGCCCGGTGGTGACCTTGGGCGGCGCAATGTTCGGATCGTGGATGTTCATCGTGTTACTCCCGTAACGGGTTCGCGAAAGTAGCCGAAGAAGCAGAGCACCGCTCCGATCAGGAGCCAGATGATGCCGGCGACGGTCAGGCTCGTCGGGTGGTCGAGGAACCAGCGGATGGCTGCCTCGGTCCATTGCGGCCAGATGATGCGCTGGGCGCCGCCGATCGCGGCGAGCCAGCCGAAGAGCGTGATGAGCACGCGCCAGTCGCCGACCCACACATTGTGGTTGAGCAGGATGGCGACGCCGGCGGTGATGGCGAACAGGCCGGTGAGATAGATCAGCGCGTGGCTGCGCAGACCCTCCTCGGCGATAGCGCGAAAGACGGCACCGTTCACCAACACTCCGATGGCGATGGCGACGAAAATCGGGCCGAGGAGCCTGGCGAGGAAGAGCGAGATGCGTGGGGAGGCTATTGTCGTCATGTCCTGTCCCTTCGCCGGCATGACCCGGATCAGGTTCAAAGGGTTCCCGCGGTATCAATGCGGCGGGTCTCTCAGCTCCCTAACCGGAGCTCCCCTCGGAACGTCCCGTTAATGTAGGCCCGCGGCGGCGGGTGTCAACGCGGTGCGCTGCAGCGCGTGTTCGTATTCGCTGTATCTCATCACGTGCCAAGGGCACACTATCGCGGCTCGTGCCCTCTCCCCGCGGGGGAGAGGGCTGCTCCTGGCTTGCAACACAAAGGAGCGGGTGAGGGGGTTCGGATCCCTCAGCACCCCCGGTAACCCCCTCACCCCAGCTCTCTCCAGCCGAAGTCGGGTTTACCCGACTTCGGCCAATTTAAATTCCGAACTCGGGCAAGCCCGAGTTCGGGCGCGGAGAGGGAGCAGACCGAGTTCGCGGCACGCGCGTGGAATACGCCGGAACATTGGCGCAAGGACATTGACGGCTGCTCGCGGTCCGGCGATGGTGGCTCGCCGGGGTCGTAAGGACATCCATCAGCGCCATGGCGTCGAATCGCGGGCACCGGCTGCGCCTCGAGGACATCAGCCATCGCTTCGGCGACGTGTTGGCCGTGCGCGACATCAACCTCGATATCGCGGGCGGCGAACTCGTGGCGCTGCTCGGGCCATCGGGCTGTGGCAAGTCCACGCTGCTGCGCATCGTCTCCGGCTTCATTCGCCAGAGCAGCGGCCGCGTGCTGTTCGACGGCGAGCCGGTCGATCATTTGCCGCCGAGCCGGCGCGGCGCCGGCATCGTGTTCCAGAACTATGCGCTGTTTCCGCACATGACGGTGGCGGAGAACGTCGCCTATGGGCTCAAGGCGCAAAAGTGGGCGCGGCGGCGCATTGCCCCGCGCGTCGCCGAGATGCTCGCGCTCGTGCACATGAGCGAGTTCACCGGCCGCAAGCCGCGCCAGCTCTCCGGCGGGCAGCAACAGCGCGTCGCGCTCGCGCGCTGTCTGGCAACCGATCCGAAGGTGCTCCTGCTCGATGAGCCGTTCGGCGCGCTCGACAAGAATCTCCGCCTCGACATGCAGATCGAGGTGAAGCGCCTGCAGCGCGAGTACGGGATCACCACCATCCTCGTCACCCACGACCAGGAAGAAGCGCTGTCGATGGCCGACCGCATCGCGGTCATGGCGCGCGGGTCGATCGAGCAGGTATCCTCACCGACGGAAATCTACGACCGGCCGAAGACGCTGTTCGTCAACCAATTCGTCGGTAGCGCCAACGTCATCGCCGGCGAGTTCATGCGCGCGCAGGACGGTGTCGCCGCCGTTCGCGTGGGCGAGGGCGCGCTGCTCAAGGTCGAAGAGACACCGCAACTCGCCGCGGGCGCGCCGGTGTTGGTGTCGGTTCGGCCCGAGCAGTTGCGGCTCAACGCCGCGCCCGGCGAGGGGTGCATCGCCGGCGTGGTGAAGGCCGTCATGCCGCTCGGGCCGCATGTCGTCTACGAGGTCGAGACGCAAAGCGGCACCTCATTGAAGGTGAGCGAGCCGCGCGCGCCGGCAACGCCGTTACGGCGTCCCGGCGAGAGCGTGCACGTGGCGGCGCCCGCGGCGGCATGCCGCGTCTTCCCCAAGCCATGAGGATCAGCGGAGGGTCAGGTCAATGGATCGCAGAGGTTTGCTCGTCGGCACGGCCGCGCTCGGTGCAACGTCCCTTCTTTCCGCGCGCGCTCTCGCCCAAGCCAAGACGCTCGTCGCTGCCACCTTTCCCGGCACCTGGAACGAAGCCCACCGCAACATTCTCGCCCCGGCGTTCCGCCGTGCCACCGGCGCCACGGTGACCCAGTCGATCATCCTCGGCACCGATCAGGTCGCGCGCCTGCAGGCGGCCAAAGGCAGCCGCCCGCCATTCGACGTGGCGATCTTCGATTCACCCCAGGTGCTCGACGCCGCGCGCGAGGGCTTGATCGTGGAATATCCGGTCGCCAAGTCGCCGCATTACGCCGAGCTGCTGCCCGGCTTTCAGGACAAATGGGGTCCCAAGATCACCATTCAGGTCATCGGCATCGGCTACAATCCGAAAAAGATCGCAACGGCGCCGAAGAGCTGGGACGAATTGTGGGAGCCGAAATACAAAGGTCGCGTCGGCCTGACGGCCCTCAACAGCCAATTGGGCATCGCCTTTCTCGCCGAGCTCAACCGCCTCAAGGGCGGCGACGAGGGCAACTTCGAACCGGCGTTCAAGGCACTGCGCGAGCTCCTGCCCAATGTCGGCGCGATCGCCGCCAATCTCGGCGCCTACGCCACGCTGTGGCAGCAGGAGCAGATCGACATCGCGCCCTACAATTTCAACTTCGTGCAGACGCTCAAGGGCAAGGATGTGCCGGTCGAGCTCGCGATCCCGGCGAGCGGCCCGGTCGGCTGGTCGACCAGCTTGCATCTCGTGACCAACGCGGCCGAGCCCGAGCTCGCGGTGAAATACATC
>VAZM01000250.1 GCA_005883135.1 Alphaproteobacteria bacterium | reverse complement strand
TTCGACACATCGATGCCGTTGAGCTTTGCGAACAGTGGCCATTGTGCGAACGTGGAGCCAACATGAGGCGCCCCAAGCTTCTTGCCCTCCAGCTGCTTGGGCTCGGTGATGCCGCGGCTCTTGCGCGCCACGATGGCGTAAGGAGGCTTATTGAACACCACGAACACGGCTTTGATCGGCGGCGATGGATGCTGGTCGCGATAACGGATCAGCGCATTGATATCGGCCAAGGCCATGTCGTAGCCGCCGCCTGCGACACGGGTGATCGGCTCGACCGGAGTGGCCGCGTCGTCTATTGACACGTCCAGCCCCTCGTCTTTGAAAAAGCCTTTGTCCTGAGGGACAAGGATCAGAGCTTCCGGCGCCTCGGCATGGCTGTCGAACGAAAACTTGACGCCGGTCTGTGCGCGCGCAGGTGCAGCTGAAATGAGCACAAATGTTGCCGCGATCGGATAGGCGTATCGGCCTATCCGCCTGAGATTGAGGAGGCTCATGAGCTGCCTTACTCCCTTTACAAGGCCCGATGCCGGGTCCAGCGCGGGTCTCCCTTTCGCGTGATCGGATAACGCAAGCTGCCGACAGCCCTGAATCCTCACTGGCCCACGTCACACCCGCGCCCACCCGGCCGCATCAGCTGTGCGCCATCGCATCCAGGATGCGAAACCGCCCGGCCTCCCCTTCGCTCGATTTCACCCCCTTCGTCGCTTTGATCACTGCCGCGCTTGCTCGGCTCGAGCCACGCGCTGGGAAGCCTCCGTCACAACTCGTTGCTAGCGATAAAGCTGCAGCTCGGGGCGCGGGTCGCCTTCGAAGCCGTCGCGGTTGGGCATGATCACCTTGGGCAGCATCGTTGCGTTCATTCTATCGGTGGCCTTGATCATCTCTGCCTTGGAGAGAATGTAGGCCACCACGCTGTAGACGTCCTCGTCGCTGAGCGATCCGGGCGCGTTGAACGGCATCGCGCGCTTGATGTAGTCGAACAGCGTCGTCGCGTAGGGCCAGTAGCTCTCGACCGTCTTGACCGGGGTGGAGCTTGCCAGCGTACCGCGGCCGCCGATCAGTTTGTCGCCGCCGATGCCCTTCGCCGGATTGCCTTCGAGCTGCGCGCCGTGACAGGCGGCGCACTGATCGGCATAGACCTTCGCGCCACGCGCCGCGTCTCCGCTGCCAGACGGCAGCCTGCGGCCGTCCGCAGGAATGGCAAAGAAGTCGGCGAGCTCCTCCTGACTCGCGGCCGACCCAAAACCGTATGGTCCCTGTGGCGTCTGCCCGAGCGCGTGGGGCGGTAGGGCAGCGAGCGCAAGGGCGAGGCAGGCCGCGCCGCGACAAATCTCACGCATGGACATTGCTGACACTCCCGTCGGCGGATACGGCCCAGCTCTGGATGGCGTTGAGGTGGTAGATCGAACCAAACGGGCCGTTTGCTCCGCGGATGGCGATCAGCTGCGCCAGCGTCGGCTGCACATAACCGGTCTCGTCAGTGCAGCGGCTCTGCAAGGTGGCAGCCTTGCCGTCCCACAACCAAGGGAAGCTGAATCGGACAGTGGAAATCGGCTCCGGTACCGTGTCGAAGCGCGCCGGGTACCAGGTCTTGCCAGCATCCGTTGAGACATCGACCGATTGGACGCGGCCGCGTCCAGACCACGCCAAGCCTGTGATGTTATAGAAACCGGGACCAGGCAGCTTCATCTCGCCCGACGGGAAGGTTATGACCGACTTCGCCTCCATCTCGAAGGTAAATTGCCGCGCCTTCCCGTTCGCCATCAGGTCGGTGTACTTCGAGGTCTCTTCCCGGGTCATGAACGGCTTATCGCTGAGCTCAAGCCGACGCAGCCATTTGATGTGCGTGTTCCCTTCCCAGCCCGGGAGAATGAGCCGCAACGGGTAGCCCTGCTCAGGCCGGATTGCCTCGCCGTTCTGTCCATAGGCGAGGATCGCGTCTTTGAGCATCTTCTCGAGCGGGATGCTGCGGGTCATCACAGCTGCATCGGCGCCTTCCGCGAGCACCCAGGCGGCGCTTTCCTTGAGGCCGATCTCGCGGGCGATCGTGGCAAACGGGACGCCAGTCCATTCCGAGGTGCTGATCAGCCCATGGGTTCCCTGGACGCTTTTGAGCGTCGGCTTTACCCATTCAGTCAGGCCGTTGCCCGAGCATTCGATGAAATACTTGCGGGTGGTGGACGGAAACCGCTTGAGGTCGGCGATCGAGAATTTCTTAGCCTCCTGCACCATCCCGTGGACGAACACCATGTGCCTCGACGGATCGATGGTAGGGATGCCGCCGTGATGACGCTCGAAATGCAGGCCCGATGGCGTGAGGTTCCCCACTATCTTGTCGAGCGGGCTCATGCTCCACGAGGTGTACTCATTGGCGGTTGGAAACCGCCAGCGCACCTCGGTCTCGAACTGCGAGCGCGATCCGTATCCGCCATCGGCGCCGACTGGGCGTCCCAGCTCTTTGGTCGGGTCGGCCGGTACCTCGTAGAATTGCGCCCCGGGCGGCGCTTTCTGCTCGCCCGCGCTCGCCGCACCGGCAAGCACGGCGCCCGCGGTCGAGCCGGCGGCGAAAACAAACGAACGACGACTGGTCGGAAGGTTGCGGGGGAACATACCCTCCGTGCACGCGCATGCTTCCTCGCTGCGGCGCTCCGCCAGATGCCGCTGCTCGGCGATGACAATCGCATCGATCAATCGCCGGACGTTATCGTTGAGCACGAGAGTCGGCGTGTTCTCCACGACAGTTCCTCCCCTGGTTTTGCGGATACGCGTCAACGCTGGTCGATTTTCTGCTTGACCTGTGCGAGCGTTCCTCCTCGTGAGTTATTCTCGGGCGGCGTCCGAGTTGCCCGTCGCCCAATTATGACGCGCGCAAGCCGGTCCGGGCCCGCGCATGTAATGCTGCTCGGGCCGGTACCGCGGCAAAGCTAATGCCGTGCCCCACTTCACGGCGACTTGGAAGAATGCGTGCAATCGGCTCAACATTGGCACCGGCAGGCCACCCACGCCTCATTCGACCTACGCCGCTGATTGCGCCGGCTTGCGCTTGCTCTTTTCGCGCTGCTCCGCGGCCTCGATCGGCGGATTGCTCCAGCCAACTTTGGCCGCGAATTGCTCGAGCTCCTTCGGCGCCATGTAGGCCGTGTGCTCCGGGCCCGGATAAGTGCGCGCCCTGACGTCAGTCATGTAGCGGGTATAGACGTCCTCGATGATCGGGATGAGGTCGGTGTAGATCTTGGAATGCCTAGGCGTGTGCTCCTCGTAGAGATGGAAGAGATCGGAGCTGATGATGTGGACGCCATGGGCCTTGTTTCCCGCTCCCAGGCTGACCACCGGTACCGGCAGCGCTTCGGTCAGGAACTGACAAACCTCTTCGGTTGTCACCTCGCACATGATCGAGAAGCATCCTGCATCGACCATCTGGCGGGCATCGTCGACGAGCTCGAGCGCCCGCACCGCGGTCTTACCCTGGGCAACGAAGCCCCCGAGCTGAGGCATGCGCATGGGGGTAATGCCGATGTGTCCCTGCACCGGAATGCCCGCTTTGATGATGGCCTCGATGTTGCGCACGTGGTGGCGATTGCCTTCGCACTTCATCACCTCGGCGTTCGCCTGCGCAACGAACCTACCGGCATTCTCGACCGCCTGCTCGGGCGAGACGTGAAAACTCCAGTAGGGCATGTCGACCATGCGCAACCCGTAGCGCGAGCCGCGATCGACTGCCTGCGCCATGAACATGACTTCCTCGAAGCTGACCGAGACCGTGCTGCGGTGACCAAACAGCACCATGCCGCCAGTGTCCGACACGCACAGGATGTCGATTCCCAGCCGGTCGGCGACGACGGCGCTGCGATAGTCATAAACCGCCATCTGCACGATCGCTTCGCCCTCCTTCATCTTCTTCATCAGCGAAGGAATCGTGACCTTCTTACGCGGCTGCGCGGGGGCGGGCAGGACCGTTGCTGAAGACATGGCGGGCTCCGGGAGTGGGGACGGGACGGCCCGCAAACCTACGGGCAGCTAAACAGTCGAGTCAAAGAGAGCGCGGCAATCACATCATCGGTCGAATGAATGAGGCCCGCCTTCCGGCAACAGATCCTCGCGCCAGCCCCCGCGGGGCCGGCGTTTGCCCGGGTCGTAAAAGGGCAGCGAAACCTCGCAGAGGTCGTGAAATTGGCCCGCCGCATCGACCAGGTTCGCAGCCGAAGGGGCGGCGAGGGCGTAGCCCAGCCCAAGCACGTCGCCGGCCAGAATGCTGCGGCATGCCGAGGTTACCGCGATCGTACCGGGCGGCGGCGGAAAGGGCGTGCCGGACGGTGATGGCTGCCACAGCACAGGCTCGCAAGCGCACGCGGCTCGAAAGCAGAGGAGGCGGACGCGTCGCTCGCCGGGCTGGGAGACACGCTCATGCCCCGGCTCGGGTGCGAACCGCTCGAGCCCAAGCTCGGCAGACGAGACGGGAAACCGCAGCTCGTTCGCGAATAATACGAACCCCGCTTCAATGCGCAGAAGATCGGCGGCGGCGAAGCCTGCCGGGCGCGCATGGCGCGCGAGGATAGTCCAGATCGCCTCGCACTCGACACGCGGCAGCACGATCTCGAAACCGCGCTCCCCGGTATAGCCGAGGCGTCCGATTCGGCACGGCACGCCGGCGATGCTCGAGCCCATATGCGCGAAATAGGGGAGCGCCCGCAGCGGCTCGACCTCGCTGACAGCGGCAAGCGCCTTCAAGCTCGCCGGACCCTGCAACGCCAGGATCGCGGTATCAGTGCTGAGATCGTGGACCGAAGCGGTCGAACCGGCCGCGGCCTGCAGCTCGGCGAGCTCGTCGCCGATGCCGCTGAATACCTCGAACCGCTCGCAATCGAGGCGCCAGATCGTGAGATCGCCACGCACGCGCCCGGCCGCGTCAACGCGCAGCGCGTACCGGATGCGCCCGGGAACGAGATCGTCAATCCGCCGCGTCGTCAATTTGGCGATCAGCGCGCAGGCGCCGGGGCCTTCGATGCCTAGCCGCGACATGAAGCTGAAATCGAACAAGGCTGCGGCCGAACGACAGCTCGCAGCCTCACCCTGGACGTCCCCGAAGTCGCGGGTAAGCGCGCGAACGTCGAAGGCGGCCTTCACCATTGTCTCGCCAGTGTGTGCCCGGATTGGACCGCCACGATGGCGCCCACGAGCACGAGCGCCACGGCAACCAATCGCGTGAGGAAATGGGCGGGCACCGCGTGTGCGATGCGCGCGCCTACCGCCGACCCGAACGTCACCCCGATGCTGAGCAAGGCGGTGAGCGGCAGCTCGAGGCTGCCGGTCCAGAAATTGCCCAAAGAGGCCATCAGCGCGATCGGGACCTGGATGGCCTGGCTCAGCCCGACCGCGGTGAGGACCGGCACACCCAACCACATCAGCAGCGGAACGAGAAGAACGGGTCCGCCCGTGCCGGTGAGCGCCGAGCCGATACCGACGGCGGCGCCGATGCCGGCGAGCAGCAACGGCGCCAAGCGAACATCGCGACTGTCGGGCTTGCTCGCCGCCTGGCGCAATACCCGCCAGCCTGCGAACGCGACGGTGGCGCCGACGAGCAGCAGCAGAATGTCACCGCGCGTATGAGCGACGAGCAAGGCGCCGAGAAACCCACCCGGCGCAGCGCCCGCCGCCAGCCACGCTGCCGAACGCCATGCGATCGAGCCATGCCGGGCGTAGAGCCACACCCCGATCGCGCCGCTGAAGATGAAGCTGAACATGCTGGCGCCGATCGCCGCGTGCACGTCGACCCCGGCGAGGCTCAGGCAGGGCACCAGGAACACGCCGCCAATACCGATGCAGCCGATCAGGACTCCGGAAATGAGGGCAAGCGCCGCGATTGCCGCTACCATCGGTGCATCAGCCGCGACAGTGCAGGCTGCCGTTTTGATAGCCACAAGCCGCAGTTTCGTGTAGATTTATAGTTATTGAGCATTGGTGCTCACCGCCGGGAGCCGAATGTTCCTACGTCAACTCGAATACCTGGTGGCGCTCTCCCAGGAGCGGCATTTCAGCCGGGCGGCTCGGCACTGCAACATTTCGCAGCCGAGCCTTTCGAACGCCATCAAGCAGTTGGAAATGGAGTTCGGTACGCCAATCGTTCTGCGTCACCAGCGCTTTCAGGGCTTCACTGCGGAAGGAAGTCGGGTCGTAGAGTGGTCCAAGCGAATTCTGGCGGACCGCGACGCCATGCTGCAAGAGCTCTCGGTGCTGAAGAAGACGCTTTCCGGACGAATTCGGCTGGGAGCCATGCCGACGAGTTCCCCGGTACTGCCTCAAATCAACGGCCTTTTCCTGAAGCGGCATCCCGGCGTGCAGGTGGATGTGAGCTTTCTCGGGCTGGACGAGCTGCGGGTGAAGCTGACCAATTTCGAGCTTGACGTCGGGATCACGTATATCGACCAGAAGCAGCCGCCCCCGCTCAGCAGCTGTCGATTGTACGACGAGCATCTAAGCCTGCTGGTACCGGACGACGCGCGTTTTCCCGCCGCCACCACCACCTGGTCCGAAGCCGCGCGCCTGCCGCTTTGCCTGCTCGCACCCCACATGCATGAGCGGCAGATCATCGACGCCGCGTTCGCCTCCGTCGGCGAGACTCCGATGCCGCTGATCGAATCGGACTCGATTGTCAATCTCGCGTTTCACACCATGGCGGGCGGTGTCGTGACCGTCGTTCCCAGCCATTTCGAGCTGGTCATCGGCGGATTTCCCGGCACGCGTGTCGTGAAGCTCGTCAAGCCCGAGGTGGTGCGAGAGGTCGGACTGATCTGGGTCGACGGCGACCCGATGCTGCCCATGGCGAAGGCCATGCTCGATGCGGTCAAGGCGATGGCAATCACCGAATTGGTTCGGGTCCCCGCCGCGGCGCCAAAGATTCCGATCGGTGCGCCGGCGCGGCAATTGCGCCAAAACGGCCGCCGACCCGCCTCGCGCTGAATTGATCGAAACCGCGCGATGCCTCCCACGGGTGGAGAAGCACCATCTTTCATGCGTCGCCCGCGGCTCGCCAGCATCAGCATCGCATCGTCTCCTCGAAGGGCTTGGTGGCCGCAGTGAACCAGCCCGGCGCACTTGTGACGTTCCGTTGACTACGACTCCGAACTGTTCCTCGCCAATCGCCGATTCTGATCGCCGGCGCCAATAGCATCGATGAGTTCGCTGTAGCATCCGCGTGCAGCGTTTATTTGATAGCCGCAGGAAATTGCCTCATTCGCGGTTGCGGTTTGACAGTCAGAACCACCCTCCCATAGGCTTCACGAAAAATTTCGTTGGGGCGACAAGCGTTGCGCGCGTTAGCCCAGAGGAGGAAACCATGGCTTTTAACCACAATGCGCCGAGGTTGGCATCATCCTGCATGCGTGATCCGGGAGGAAACGGCGCCGCGCCGCGGACGTTCTTGCGACTGCTCGTCGCGGGCTGCTGCATGCTTGGCCTGGCGCAGCCATCATGGTCGGAGGAAGTGAAGGATTACGGCAAGCCGGGCAGCCCCATCAGCCTCGTGGTCGGCTATCAGCCCTACTACACCGAGTCGTGGTCCGGCGTGATCATGCGGGGCCAGAAGTTATATGAGAAATATCTGCCGGCGGGCTCCAGGGCGCGATCATCGTGAACGGGATGCTGGCCGGCAAAGTCGATATCGGGTACGTCGGCGACATGCCGGGGATCGTCTCGACCAGCCACCCCGAGGTCCGCGACATCCGCATCGTCTCGGTGCTGGGGCTCGGCTACGACCAGTGCAATTCATTTCTGGTCCGCAACGACGCGCCGAAGTTCGAGTCGCCGGAGCAGGCGATCGCATGGCTCCACGGCAAGACGGTCGCGGTGCCGAAGGGAAGCTGCACGGATCGCTTCGCCCAGGCCGTGTTCAAGCGCTACAAGATCGCTCCGTCAGAATACCTCAACCAGAGCATCGAGGTGATCACCAGCGGCTTCCGCGCCGGCAAGCTCGACGCTGCGGTGATGTGGGAGCC
>VAZM01000249.1:11960-12331 GCA_005883135.1 Alphaproteobacteria bacterium | reverse complement strand
AGGAACGCTGCCGGGAAGTGTTTGGAGCAGGGGACTATCGTGCGGGCTGGTACTTACTCGACGACGACGTAATTGAGCTTGATGAGGCCATGGGATGGGAACCACTAACCCACGCCTGCGCCCGGTCTCAAAATGAAGCTGTGTCTCTGAGCCCGGAGCCAGTCTTGCCCTGAACGCACATGGCGGCCAAGAATCCAACCGGCGAGCCTGACCCGGCGCCGTTCAAGATCCATCTAATGACGAGAGCAGGGCGCGTTATGCGCGCGCGCAGCGGGCCTGTGCGAGCGTTTTCCACTAAGGACGAAGCCGTCAGATTTGCAGGTCGCCAGCTTGGCGGGCACTATGCGGTGTATCACAAGCACAAGAAGATC
>VAZM01000249.1:11431-11830 GCA_005883135.1 Alphaproteobacteria bacterium | reverse complement strand
CAGCTCGAGCCGCATCTTGAGCATATAGACGTTGTCATCGTTGTCTCCGATGTAAAGCATTTGGTCACGATGCTGCTTCCATCCCCTTGCTGACCGCAGGCTTCATCTGCAAGAGCTGGCGGACGCGCTCGACCAGGTCGGCCGGTCGGAATGTTTCCTTGACCAGCACGGATTGTACGCCAGAATTCAGTCGCTCACGGTCCTTGGCGTCGAGATCCCGCGAGGTGATAACGATGACTGGGATGTCCCGCCAGCCCGCCTGCTTCTGCAAGGCGGCAACCACCGCAAAGCCGTCCATCTCCGGCATCATCAGATCGAGCAGGATCACGTCCGGCTTATTCTCTTGTATACGATTGAGCGCCTCGCGACCGTTCTCCGCCTCGCGCACGATCCATTGTG
>VAZM01000249.1:0-11406 GCA_005883135.1 Alphaproteobacteria bacterium | reverse complement strand
GACCGCATCGTCTTCCACCAGCAGGACGCGGGTGGGTGGTTCCGGTGCCCGAAAGCGGGTAACCAGCCGATGCAGCCGCTCGCGGTCGATCGGCTTGGTGAGATAGCCGGCTGCGCCGAGTGCGATGCCGCGGCGGTGCTCATCCACGATCGTTATCATGATGACCGGAATGTCGGCGAGCTCAGGGTCCTGCCGCAGAGTGGCTAGCACCGACCAGCCGTCGAGGTCAGGCATTATGACATCGAGTGTAATCGCGATCGGACGCAATTCTTTTGCAAGTTTGAGCCCCTCTACTCCGCCTGCCGCAGTCACGACCGAGAATCCTTCGGCCTTGAGGTGATCCGCAATGAGCTCGCGCGCGGTGGCGTCGTCATCGATGATGAGAACGCAATCAACGGCGGGCGAACGGCGGCCGTTTGAACCGATCGAGCTCCTCGCCTGCGCGGTCGAACTGCCGGGTAAGCGGACGGTGAAGACTGAGCCCTTGCCCAGCTCGCTCGATGTCGTCACGTCGCCCCCCATCATACGCGCGAGCTTGCGCGTGATGGCCAAGCCGAGCCCGGTCCCACCGTACTGCCGTGCGGTCGAGGAATCGGCCTGGGTGAACTCCTCGAACAGATTGGCCTGCTGCTCCAGTGTCATACCGATACCAGTATCGGCCACGGCGACCTCGATCCAGTTGCGGCCATCGACGACCTTTCTGACGCGCAGCGCCACCTCACCCTGCTTGGTGAACTTACAGGCATTGCTCAACAGATTGAGCAGGATCTGCCGTAGACGCATGGGATCGACGGTCAGGTGCCCTAGGTTTGCTTGCGCATCGAGGACGAGGCGGTTCTTGTTCTGCTCCGCCAGTTGCCGCGCCGTACCGATGATGTCCTCAAGTAGCGGGGCCAAATTCACCGTCTCCGGATTAAGCTCAAGCTTGCCGGCCTCGATCTTGGACAGGTCGAGCACCTGGTTGATGAGACCGAGCAGATGCGTGCCCGCATGGTGGACCCGGCGCAGTGGCTCCGCCGCCTTTTCGGTGCCGAAGCGGGACGCATTGTTGACCATCATCTCGGTCAGCCCGATGATGGCGTTGAGCGGCGTGCGCAGCTCGTGGCTCATGTTGGCCAAAAACTGCGATTTGTGCTTGCTTGCCCCCTCCAGCTGCCGACCCTTGTCCTCGATCTCTGCGAACAGGCGCGCATTCTGGATCGCCAGCACCGATTGAGCCGCGAATGTCTTTAGCAAGTCAACGGTATTCGCAGGAAATTGGCCCGGCGCTTTGCGGCGGACAACCAGCGCACCGAGTATCCGGTCTGCGCTGAGCAGTGGAACTGCCAAGTGTGCGCGGAAGCCGGCGCGCACGATGACATCGAGGACGACCGGTTTCGGATCATTCTGAACGTCTGGGATTTGGATCGGCGTGCGCTGCTCTACAGCCTTGCCAATCGCTGTCTCGCCGATGCGAATATGACGATCCCTGATCTCGGCGATGATCTTATCGTCCATTCCATACGTCGCGCGCAGCCGGAATTCCTGACTTGAATCGTCGAAAGTGTAGATAGTGCCAGCCTCGGTGCGGGATAACTGCACCGCTTTGGCGACTATCGTCATCAGCACCGTCTCGACATCCAGCGTGGAGTTGATCGCCTGGCTGACCTCGCCAAGTGCGCGCAGCTCCTCGACCGACTGGGAAAGCTCGCGGGTGCGGCTCTTCACTTCCTCGAACAAACGCGCGTTCTCGATCGCGATCACCGCCTGGTCGGCGAAGGTTTCGACCAGCTCGATCTGCTTTTCGGTGAACGGTCGCACGCTTCTGCGTTGCAGGTTAAAGACACCGATCGGCACTCCTTCCCGCATTAGCGGCGCCCCCAACATGGTATGGATACTGCCGAGCCTGGCACCTTCAAGGAACGTGTATTCGGGATCAGCCTGAACGTCTGCGATTTGAGCTGTCCGCCCCTCAAGCACGGTGCGGCCGACGATGGTGCCACGACTCACTTCGATTGGATGATCCTGCATAAACCGCTGGACCTCGGGCGGATGACCGAAATTTGCGATTTGCCGATACACGCTACCCTGTTCACGATCGATCGATCCCATGTCCGCGTCGCACAGTCGGACCGCCGACTCGATGAGCGCATCAAGCACTCCCTGCAGATCGAAGCTCGAGCGGCTGATGACCTTGAGCACGTCGGCGGTGGCGGTTTGCTGCTGCAGCGATTCACGTAGCTCGTTGAGCAGCCGGGTATTCTCGATGGCGATCACGGCCTGATTGGCAAAATTCTTGACAAGCTCGATCTGTTTGTCGGTGAACGGGCAAACCTCCTGCCGGTAGATGACAATGGCACCGATCAGCTGCTTCTCCTTGCGCAACGCTTCGGTTGCGGACGTGCAGGTGATAACCCAATCATCCGCATATCTCGTGAGCTGATAGCCCCTGCTACGCATCATCGGGACCGAAAGCACCGTGTGATAGCCGCCAAGCTCGACGCCAGCGACTAACATCGGGTCCCGCGCGAGATAGGCCGGGCTCGTCCGGACGTCGTCGATGTGCGCGACCTGTTGCGTGAGCGCTGCACGGCCCAAGGCGGATTCCGGAGGGGGACGAACAAGCGGAGTGCGCCTCCAGTGCTCAGCAAACGCCGCCGGTGCGTTATACAGGCTGACACGCCGGAACTGGTCACCCTCGCTAAGAAACAGGCTCGCAAACCTGGCGTCGCACAGCTGCGTCGCGTTCGCCAGTATGGTCTCGAACACGGTCTGCAGATCGCCGGGCGAGCTCGAGATGATGCGCAGCACTTCGGCCGTCGCCGCTTGCTGCTCCCGCGCTTCGGCGAGTTTCTTTTCCAGCTCCGCTCGGGGTTCGCGGATGCCGCCAACGCGCGTTCTGGCCTTCGTTGCAGTCGAACGAAGACCACGAACGCGCATCCGCCTCTTTGCCCCTTTGCGAGACAAGGTCATCTCGCCAACGCGGTCGATCGGCCCATGCTGGTCGCCCCAGGCTGAGGATCGAGTGGCTCAAAAACTAAAACAGAATAGCAATGGTCGGCCCGCCAGTATGTGAGCGCGGTCACATTGAAAACGACAAAGCGTGGTGAAAGACACCATTTAGCACCGTCGAGATCGATTTCGTCGCCGACGATCCGGGACTTACGCTGCTCCACTGCCATCATCAGGATCACCAGGACGGCCTGGTGACATACCTGTGAGTGCCCCCGGCCCTTCGAAAGTTGGTAATAGTGTCAGTTGCGGCGTTTCGGCGCACTCATCGGTCAGCGGCGGCCGGCTGAAAAAGCTCAACGAGATTGCCAGAGGCGTCCTTCAGCAGGATCTGCGATCCGCCCGGCCACGAGCAAACTTGGAACCAACTGCCGATGGTCTGCCCTTCCGATCACCCTCTGGTCGCTGCGCTGGCCGAGGGTCAGGCTTTGGCCTCGGGGCGGCCGGCGTGAAGGTGCATAGGCATGAAGCCTGGTCGAGGTTCCATCCCTGTGCTGCCGCCGGCTAACTTGCGGATGCGTCATCTTTCTGAATTTCCTGCAAGATGGCGATTAGCCTCTCGAGATCGTAGCCACGACCGGTCCGAGCCATGCCGACGAGGAGATCGAGCAACCCCTGTACTTGATCAGAAATAGAGTAATCGGCGAGTACCGCACGCACCTGATTCTCCAACGCAAGCTGTCGGTCTAGTGCCCGGTCCAGTCTCTTGCGGAAATCGCCATCGAGCTTGCGCCCATGCGGATCGCCCGGATCGTATCGACGGTGTTCGGGGGGATAGGCGTAGGGATTGCGACTCATTGGTTATCGCTCCCGTCCAACGGTTACCCCCGCGACGTGGCCCGCACATCGGAACCGCCTACCACATCAACCCTTCAGTCGCGGTTCAGTTTCGGCGTCGTGCTCGCGCATTTTTCGCAACGCCGAGAAAAGCAACAGCTCGCTGCAATAGCTCGCTATAGTCATGGCGCGCGGCCAGCCCCATGTTCCTAATTCTGAGCCTTTTGTCCTCCCAGGACCGAACACCGTGCAGCTTCTGATGCGGCCCACTGTTGGGGCGTGCCAATGTCCTTCAATACCTCTTCGCACAAAATATCGGGATTGCGTTCGCCGGCTTTGACAAGTGCGATGAGCTTCGTGGCAATCGCTTGTTTAACGTGATCGTCGCAGTCTCCCGTCCGCAGAGCGATGCAGACCATTTCGAATGCAACGCGTAGGACGCGTATGCCCTCTAAGTCGAATCGCTCGCCGTTAAGAAATGGGGTGATTGGCATGGCGCCTCAATATGGGGACCCCGGATCTGGTCTAGGGGGCTAACTCTGGGGAAATGGTGCCCGTGAGCCGCTTACCGCACGGACCCATGGAACAATCTAGGTTAGAGTTGCCTCATCACCGACAGCGGCCCTGCGCCAGGCGTCGGTGGCTGAGAGACCGGTCGCGCTCCCGCCTGTACAAGGAAGGAGCCTACATGGCCTCTCTTTCTTTCACCTGTCCGATGACGCTCCAGCAAGGACCCACCGGCATCAACATCGATGTGCAAAGTCTTCAAGCCGCTGGAAGGCAACGCTGAAAATCAAATGCGCACACTGCGGCGAGATACACCAAATCGTGCGCGAGACGTATATTGACGGCGTACTGAAGGATGCTACCGGTTGGAGCTGGGCCATCTAGTCATGAGGGCGGCCATGGCGGCGTCGTTACGTCTATTGCATGACTGGCGCGCGCCAACATTCCATGGCGTCATGGGGCGCTATCCTAATTCCGAGCCCTGAACTTGCGAAAACGGGCGGGCGCTAACTTGATCAGTTATGCGAGCGCGCTTTGAAAGACCCTCGTCGTCAGTTAGCGGCCACTCATCTGGCTGCACCAGCTCGCTCGTAACGTAAGTGCAGTTCGGGCACTGGTAACCGATTAGACCAGGCTCACGTAAATACGGCGCGACCCTGACGATTTCAGCCATCGTAGTTCGACATCGGGGGCATGGCACCGTTCGCTCACGGCGCTTGCGTCTTGTTTCGTCCGCCACGATCTGGCCGTTACTGGTAGTTGGTTTTCCTTCCATGGAATCAGCGCCTTTTCCGCAGGTCAACTTTGCCCCCTGGGGCTGGTTCCTTTTCAATATGAGACCGGAATCTGACACCCGGTTCGACTGTTCCAGCGGATAAGCGTTCCCCTTCATCGTGATCACTAAGCGGCCTTTTGGGGGGCATCCCCCGTGTCGGTGTGCTCTGTTTGTAGTGAAAAGACAGGTCGCGCAGCGAGGCTCACCAATCCTGCAAGCCACAAAGCATGCCGGTCTGCCCTCAACAGCACATCTCGGTACTCGGGACTTTCCTTGAGGCCGCATTGCTCAACTTCTCGCCATGTCTGATACAGTTCATCGGTTAACTCGGGCCGCCGCTGTCCCAGCCGTTTCTCGATCAGCATCTCGGTAATCAAGCGTTGAAACCGCACAATGAGGCGGCTGTCGTCCATATTCATACGCACCCCCAGCACCCCAAATTACTGACCCTACACGAAACCCTACCGTAAAAATTGGCTTTTTCTGGAAACGATACCTCTGCTTACGGTCGTCCAAAAAATGACGCCCCACGACGAGGGAACTCTGTAAAGGGCACGCTGGTGCTGGCCTGCCAAGATCGCCTGAACTTCCCGCAGCGCAAAGTTGTTTGTGGCAGCCAGCAATTGCCGAAACAATCAGTATTTAGGCGGGCACGCATTTGCCGCTCGCTAAGGCGTCACGGCTTTGCGGCCGTTAGCGTTGTTTGGGCTGGCCTCTCATCAACGCAGATCGCGACGTCCTGGCCGGTAGGCGCTCAACGCGATAAGGTCCGCGCCCTCTCGATCCTCCAAAGAACACCCCGACCCTCGCCGCGCCATGGCCGAGCGAGTACTTGGAAGCAATAGGGGATCTGGTTCAGGACCGGGAAGCAGAACGAGGTCGAAGCAAAATCAGGAGAGCAATGATTATTCTTGGCCTAAATGCCTTCCACGCTGACTCTTCAGCCGCACTGGTACGAGATGGCAGGCTAATTGCTGCCGCGGAGGAGGAGAGATTCCGTCGTATAAAGCATTGGGCAGGATTTCCTTCGCAGGCGATCACTTATTGCCTGAGTGAAGCAGGTATTAAGCTTTCGGATGTCGACTACGTCGCCTTCAATCAGGACAGTAGAGCCAACCTACTGAGGAAAATAACCTACTTTATTACGAAGCGACCAAACATCAACTTGATGATTCGACGACTGCGTAATCGACGTTCAAGAGCAGGGCTTCCAGTTCTTCTTGAGCAAGCATTCCCCGGACAAACCATCCGTGCGGCAATTCACCCGGTCGAGCATCATTTGGCTCACCTTTCCTCGGCTTTCCATGTCTGCCCCTTCGATGAGGCAGCGGTAGTCTCCGTAGATGGCTTCGGCGATTTCTCGAGTGCAGCTTGGGGAGTCGCGGCAGGAAACGACATCTCCTTTTATGGTCGCGTATACTTTCCACATTCGCTCGGCATTTTCTACCAAGCCATTACACAATACCTCGGGTTTCCCCACTATGGCGACGAATACAAGGTCATGGGGCTTGCGCCCTATGGCCGCCCTTCATTTCTCGACACCATGCGAAATATTGTGCGCCTAGTCCCCGACGGTGGGTTCGAGCTCAATCTTGAATTCTTCCGCCATCATCGGGAGGACATCCCATATCAGTGGATGAATGGGTCCCCAGAATTCGGCGATTTATTTTCACCCGCATTGGAGCATTTGCTGGGACCGCGCCGCGCACCGACCGATCGGCTCGAAGACCGCCACAATGACATCGCGCGCTCTGCCCAGGCGATGTATGAGGAGGCATTCTTTCACCTCCTCGGGAATCTGCAACAACGGTCTGGATTCACAGATCTCGCGCTGGCGGGCGGCTGTGCAATGAACTCCGTCGCGAACGGCAAAGTTCGACGAAACACGCCGTTCCGACGGGTCTACGTACAGTCGGCGGCTGGTGATGCGGGCGGCGCGATCGGTTCGGCGTTCGCGGTCTGGCATAAGTTAGGGGGCAAACGCAATTTCGTGATGGACCATGCCTATTGGGGGCCCGCGTTTAATGCAATGGAGATACAATTGCACAGTGGAAGATGTTGATGATGAGGCCGCACTATGCCGGCGCACCGCTGACGCTATAGCCAAGGGGCAGGTGGTCGGTTGGTTTCAGGGGCGCATGGAATGGGGCCCGCGTGCCCTCGGCAATCGCTCGATTCTCTGTGATCCCCGCCGCCCCGACATGAAGGCCATGATCAACGACAAAATCAAGCGGCGAGAATCCTTTCGCCCCTTCGCGCCTTCGGTGTTGGAGAAAGCTGTTGCTGAGTGGTTCGAGGAGGACGATTCCGTCCCATTCATGATGCAGGTGTTCCAAGTTCGCGAAGAGAAGCGGAAATTAATTCCTGCCGTTACCCATGTTGATGGCTCTGGTCGGCTACAAACAATAACAAGTTCGACCAATCCAAGATATCACAAGTTGATCGAAAACTTCCGCGATCTAACAGGCATACCGATGGTACTTAACACCTCCTTTAATGAGAACGAGCCCATGGTCTGCAAGCCGGAGGAAGCATTGGATTGTTTCCTCAGGACGAAAATGGATAAATTGGTGTTAGGCAATGTAATGCTTGCACGTCGAGGTAGCGTGGCGATCAACTTCAAACCTCCGGAAACAGTGGGTCAGGTGGAATGTTAGTTTAGGTTGCGCCAGCGTGGCCGGTGTAGCCACTCGGCATGCTTTCGCTGGCGGCTCGGCAGGCCGTCAACCGGTCGGTGCGGTCGGTGCAGTCCGGGAGTTACGCTGGCGTCAACGATATCTCAGAACGCCGCCCTCATTGGTGGACCCATCGCCGGTGATGGCCTCGGGCGACCTTTCGGAAAAAAATGATCGCGAATGCTCGGCCACGCCGGCCCACACGAGAACCCCGCCCGGAGTCGATAGTGGCGGGTTTCCGGGAGCGGAGGCGTATGATTAGCCGCTAGTCGGCGCGACCTTCTATGACGCACAAAGGCCGCTCGGGAGCCTAGCCGAGCGGCCTTTGGGATACTGCCGGGTTTCCGGTTCTGCTCATCGCTGTGCGAATGAAAAACAGGGTGCGGTTCTCTGTGCGATTCCGCGCGCGGCGCTAAACGACAACCCGGCGCATTTCATCGGCGGGCAGTGCGCGCCCGCGCAGCTCGTGCTCAAGCATTACGGGAAAGCCTGGGCGGTCGCTTGGTGCGATCAGTCGAATAATATCTTCCATAACGCCGACGCTTGAGGAAGATGCGCTGGCTATTGGCGAGATGGCGGGTGAAACTTGAAAACGGTTTGTAAGACGATGGCCAGCAATTCAGCCGCTGCTTGATGGCCAGGATCCCCGGTTCTATTGGCTGCAATTGCCTGCTTCAGTAGTCGTTCGGCTTCGGATTTCGGTAAAATCCCATTCCTTACGAGAACGCCAAATGCGATGTCGGCAAGCTGAAAACCGGCGATAGCATGGGCTGCAGTGTACGCCTCGTTTGCCTCATGCGGATCTACCATAAGAGACATTTGAAGGCTCCTGTCTCACTTTCACCGCGAAACCCGCAGCGCTGCATTCGGTTCCACTGGCAAGGCCGCGCCCGCCCCCCAAAACGAGAGCCCCGCCCAACAGGAGAAAGGCGGGGCTCAGGGGAACCCTCATAGGAGATATATTTTTCAGGAAGAAGGAGGATTCCCAGCCAGGGATCCTAGACCCGTTGGCTTACACGGACCTGACGGTACAGCGTTGTCCAAAAAAATGACTATTGACACGGCTGTCCCGAAACACACGTGCGGGGCGGCTGCGGCGGTTTTGGTCTGAGAGGCTGGCTCGTCATGGCGAAGCTGTCGGCCGTCAGCGCCTGCATTTTTGCATTAGTGATATTGCTGGGTGCCGCGTCCACCGCAGGAGCTGACATTTTCACTTATGAACTCAATGGCAGTTATGCCGAGAGCAATGGCGGTCCATCGCTCGTTCCGAATGGGCTTCGTTGACTTCATTCAGGTGACCACTCCGGCTGCCGCTGTCCCCGGCCCCATCGCTGGCGCTGGCCTGCCGGGCCTGATTTTGGCGAGTGTTGGCCTGCTCACATGGTGGCGACAGCGGCAGAAAAGCGCCTGAGAGAGTAACCGGGACCTGGTCGCCTCAGGAAGTAGGTGGGCGATCCGGGGACTTGTACTCAGGCCACCTTGACCCATGGAATAGAAACATCTTCGAGATCACTTGTCGCGCTCAGATGCGCAGGCATTACGCCCCCATTGATGGGACAGCGGTCCAGCAGGTCACGTGTGATTTGCGCGTGCGCATCGTAGACCACTTGGCTGCAAATCACTGCTGATCTGAATAACGGAAGCCAGTCTCGGTTCCAGAGGTCTCCGCGGAATATGCTTCTCCAACCCAAGGACAGCGCGGCGCTGACGCCGTAGCGAGTGCCCAACATCCGTTGGGCGCATAGTGCGATTTTGTATCCTTTGATTCTATGTTCTTGTTCTTCTTCGTCGTCCAAATTACGTCGTCGTCGCACTCTAAGAATGTTGTCGGGAATATCGGAATACAAACTGCGGGTGATGACGCCTTTCCAAGGCACCGCTTCAAGAACGAAATCTTGATACAAGAATACGGCCGCATGTGTCCAACGGCTGTCATCTGCGCTAAGCCCGGCATGTATTTGAGCGCGAACAATCAGTTTCTCGGCAAAGCCCGGCAAAATGGAATGGGACAGAATGAGGTCCCCTGCCTCGCACCTCCTGAGATCCGGCACAAATCCGAAACTGCGTGCTTTGGGAGGTATGGGCGTGATTGAAACGGAATCGCAGCGAGTCGGTTTGCGCCTCGGATCAATTATTGTCTTGCCGCAAGATTGATTGCTGCAATTGAGTCCAAGCCGGACGGTTTCAATCAATGCAACACAATGGAGGAAATCGGCCGCAAGCTATTACAGTCAGTCGGTGGACATGATGGCACGCTGACCGATGACATGATTGCGCAAGCGGTTGCCGCCAATGATGCTTTCATAGCAAAGCTCGAGGCTATTCGCGATAACGCCCTTATGGCTGGCGCAGTTCAAGGCGAAGGGGAATTGAATTAGCGATGGCCATGCCATGGCAATTGGCAAGAGCAAACCGCCGCCGCTCTCATTCCGAGCCACGGCCAACCGTCGAATTCATGCCAGCAATCTGCATTGATGACTTGCGTCAGGCTATTCCACGCAATTACGGCACCAATATCTATTCCAACCCGTTCCGCTATCCCCAAGTGCGGCACATGCGGCTTTCCTATCGCAGCATCGAGATCATCGATCACGATGCCCGCAGCCAGATCTTCGGCATCCAATGGATTCCCACCTATTTCGGCAAGCATCGTGCTGTTTTTGTATGTAGTAGCTGCCGTGGTGGTGCTATTCGACTATTTGGCAAAGATGGCAATTATGCCTGTATCGAGCGCAGTATTTGTCGCAAAAACAAAAGACCGCTAGTCGCAAACGCCTCGCAAGCCTGCAAGCTTCGGCTCGAGCTCGGCGGCTGGCCAGACATTCACGACTTAATGCCGTCAAGGCCCAAATGGACGCGCCGCAGAACCTACCAGCGCATTCGCCATCAGTCCAAGCCCTCGAAGCACAAGCCAAGCGAACACGCTTCCGCAAAGAAATTGCGCACCTTTAGCTACCACGTCGCTAGTTCAAAAATTTAGTCTGTTCATCTTCGGGCTTTGACCGATTTGAACCACCCGATCATTTCGTCCTTGGTCATCTTCGCGACCCCTTGGGCTTTTCTCTGCCCGTGGGTCGCCGCACGCCGCAAAATGGTTCATTGGTTTACCTATCGGCGTTAGGACGAGAAGCAGCGGCTTGCTCTCGCGCACCTCTTGCGCATCGCGCATCAGCACAGGAAGCTTTGGAGCGGGGCTGCACGATTCGCATCATCGCAGAGGCTTTCGCCATGAACCCAGCGCTGCACTTCATCAGTTCGCGAAGCTTTCTCGGGATTTTCTCGCTGTTTGGGCTGCTTTGCTCGCTCGCCGTTTTTGTCCTGATCGGGCTGCGGTGATTGTTCAGTGCAAGCGGTGAGCCCTGGTTTGCCCTGCTGGCGCTGCTGTGGCTCGGCTGAGCTCGGCAAGCTGACTGAGGACGAGATGCTTCTTTCCTCAGTCAGATGATGGAAAGCCTTGTAGAATGGGCACAAGTGCTGCGTCGGGAACAGGCCGCCGACTATCGTAAGTTCCTCAGTCGAGGCGCGCGCGCCGCAAGAGAGAGAAGAGAGAGAGAAAGACCGACAGATTTTGCCGCAAGTCTTTGGTTTTGTTTTTGCCAACTGGGTCCGGTGCACACCCCCATGGCCCCGATAGGGGCGGGCGGTGGACGACAGGAACCGCGCGCGTGGACACAACATATG
>VAZM01000248.1 GCA_005883135.1 Alphaproteobacteria bacterium | reverse complement strand
GAGAAAGTACCCGACGCGGAGCGGCGCGTGGTGCTCGTCGAAGGCCTCGGCTTCGGCCACGCCAATGTGGCGGTCGCCGTGCCGCAAGCGTGGATCGACGTGCACAGCATGGCCGATCTCGACGACATCGCCATCGCGTTCCGTCTCAAGCACGAGCGCAAGATGCGCGTGGCGACCAAATACGTGAATCTCACGCGCGACTTCTTTTCCCGGCACGGCGTCACCGACTATCGGATCGTGGAGAGCTCGGGCGCCACCGAGGCGGCGCCCGCGGCCGGCACCGCCGAGCTCATCGTCGACATCACCACCACGGGCGCGACGCTTGCCGCCAACGCGCTCAAGGTCATCGACGACGGCGTGATCCTGCGCTCGCAGGCGAATTTGGTCGCGGCGCGCGCCGCCAGCTGGGGGACGGCCGAGCGCGCGATCGCGCGCGGGGTGCTCGACCGCATCGCGGCGCAGGCGCGGGCGCGCGCGTTTCGCGAGGTGCGCACCCGCTTCGCTCGGTCCGACGGGGCAATCATTACCGAAGCCAAGCAGCGTTTCGGCGTCGAGACTCCGTTCGGTGGAGCGACCTCCTCGGGCATGCTCACGCTGCACTGCCCGCCCAAGCACGTGCACGAGCTCGCGACGTTGCTGCGGGAACGCGGCGCCGAGACGGTCGTGGTCGCAGACCTCGGCTACGTCTTCTCCAGCGCCGATTCGCTTTACGCCAAGCTCGAGGCCGGCCTCGCGCGGCCGCGATGATTGATCCGCCGTAAGCTCATTCCCCCTTGATGTTCGCCGCCTTGATGATCGGCCACCACTTCTCGATCTCGGCGCGGTGGTGAGCGAACAGCGACTGCGGGGTCTGCTGCTCGCGCGCGGGAATTTCCTGGCCGAGCTGCGCGAGCCGCTCGCGCACCCCGGGGTCGGCCAGAGTTTCGACGAGGGCCGCATTGAGCTTGTCGTTGATCGCTTTCGGCGTGCCTTTGGGCGTCCAAATCCCGTGCCAGATGGCAATGTGCAGTCCCGGCACGCCAGCCTCGTCCACGGTGGGAATGTCGGGCGCGGCCGCCAGGCGAACCTTGTCCGTGACGGCATAGGCCTTGATCGTGCCCGCGCGCACCTGCGGCAGTGAGTTGGCGGCCTGGTCGATCATCAGATCGACCTGCCCGGCCACCAAGTCCTGCATCGCCGGGCCGGCGCCGCGATACGGCACGAACTGGAATCGGGCGCCTGTGATGTTTTGGAAATAGATGCCGCTGAGATGCGAGCCGCTGCCATATCCGGCGGTGCCCTGCGTGGCGGTTGAGGAATTCGCTTTCAACCAGGCGATGAGTCCCTGCAGATCCCGCGCCGGCACCGCCTTCTTTGCCACAATGATCTGCGGGTTGGTGGCAATCATCGCCACCGGCTCGAAGTCCGTCAGCACGTCGTAGGCGAGCGTGTAGATCGCGCCGTTGACGACATGCGTGCCCCAATGGCCGATGGAAATCGTGTAGCCGTCCGGTGCCGCGCGCGCGACCTTGCCGACGCCAATGGTGCCGGCGGCGCCGGTCACGTTCTCGACGATGACCATTTGACCGAGCGGCGCGCGCATCCGCTCGGCCACGATGCGCGCAATCGTATCGGTCGGCCCGCCCGCGGAATACGGCACCACCATGGAGATCGGGCGCGATGGATAGGTCTGCGCCTCGGCGCGCGCGGCGCCTGCCAACGCGGCAATCACGAGGACGGTGCAACGCAGCTTGCTCATGACGACCTCCATTGAAACTCCATCACAGCGCGGCGAAGTTGATCGGCCGGGAGCGGTCGAGCGTGCGATCGCTCGGCGGCAGCGGGTATTTGAGGCCGGTGGCGCAGTTGAACAGCACGGCGCGCGCATCGCGGCCGATGCGTCCGTCGGCGAGCCCTTGCTTGAGCGCGGCGTAGGTGGCAGCGCCCTCCGGACACAGCAAGAGCCCTTCCGCGCGAGCCACCTCGTCGACCGCCGCGGTGATGGCTTCGTCCTTGACCGCGATTGCGAATCCGCCGCTCTCGCGCACCGCGCGCAGGATGAGAAAATCGCCGATCGCCTGCGGCACACGAATGCCCGCCGCGACGGTATGCGCATCTTCCCAGCGCGGCGCATGCTCCTCGCCCGCCTCGTAGGCGCGCACGATGGGCGCGCAGCCCGCCGCCTGCACCGCCACCATGCGCGGGCGCTTGGCGCCGATGAAGCCGATCGCTTCGAGCTCGGCGAACGCCTTCCACATGCCGATGAGCCCGGTGCCGCCGCCGGTGGGATAGAGGATCACGTCCGGCAGCTGCCAGCCCAGCTGCTCGGCAAGCTCGAGCCCCATCGTCTTCTTGCCCTCGATCCGATACGGCTCCTTCAGCGTGGAGGTGTCGAACCAGCCGGCCTTCGCCGCGCCCTCGGCGACGATCTTGCCGCAGTCGTCGATCAGCCCGTTGACGCGATAGACGCGCGCGCCCTGGAGCGCGATCTCGCGGACATTCACCTCCGGCGTATCCGCGGGACAAAACACGGTGGTCTTGATGCCCGCGCGGCTGGCGTAGGCGGACAGCGCCGCGCCGGCGTTGCCGTTGGTCGGCATGGCCATATGCGCCACACCAAGCGCCTTCGCCATCGATACCGCCAGCGCGATGCCACGCGCCTTGAACGAGCCGGTCGGCAGCCGGCTTTCGTCCTTCACCAGGATCTCGCCCGCGTGCAGCCCTTTGGCGAGCCGCGGCAGCGCCAGGAGCGGCGTGACCGGCTCGCCGAGGCTGACGATATCGCGGGCGCGACGCACGGGCAGGAGCTCGCGGTAGCGCCACAGATCGCTTGGCCGGCGCGCCAACGCCTCCTTGCTCAGGGCCTTTTTGACGCCGTCGAGATCGTAGCGGACGATGAGCGGCTTGCGCTCGCGCGAGAGATTGTGCAGTTCGTCGGCCGGGTAGCGGACGCCGGTCGCCGAACATTCGAGATGCGTGACGAATGTGGGGCGTTCGTCGGTCAGATTTTCGTCGTCGCGCATACGCCGCCTCCGATCCCGCCGCTTATTCCGCGCGGCCCGCGCAATGCGCGCGCCGCGGCATGTCTTTTTCTTCGTTCATTCGGTCGACCGCTTCGCCTGCCCTGCGCGGGAGCCGAATACGACGAAATGCGAAAGCGAGAAATTGACCACGAAGCTCGCCGCGATCGCCAAGAGCTTCGCCGCCGGAACCGGGACCCAGCGCGACGCCAGCACCAGCACCGCCGTGTTGGTAACGACGCCGGCGACGCCGGAGGCCACGAACGCGCCATAGGCGCGCCAGCGCAGCTGCCTGCCGGATTCGGCGGCGAAGGTGATGTAGCAGTTCATCACATAGGAGCCGGAAACGGCGACCAGCCAGGCGAGCAGGTTGGCGGGAACCAGCGGCAGGTTGAGAAGGTAATAGCCGGCAAGGAATATCCCATAATCGATGGTCGTGTTGACCACGCCGACGAGCGCGAAGCTTGCCGCCTTGAGCATGACCGCGCGCTCGCGCCACGCCTGTGCGAGGCGACGTTGCAGGTGCTCGAGCGGCGCGGAGACCCTCATGGCGGGCTCCCGCTTAGCACGTCCCGCCGGCCGCGCCGAGGCTCCCCCGCGGCAACGCAGGCACCCGCGCGACAGCCGCCGATGCTTGGGCTATAACCGCCGGAGCGGCGAAGACTTTTAAAGGCGGTCATGGCTGCAGATGCGACGAGCCTCCTCGGCAGCGCGGCTGCGCGCTCACGCGGCTGGGTGGATGCCGGCCTGTCGATCGTGGTTCCCTTGTTCAACGAGGCGACCAATCTCACCGCGTTGCACGCACGCATCCTCGAGGTCGCCCGCGCGCTGAAGACGGGACGCGCCCTTGCGACCGAAGTGGTTTACGTCGATGACGGCAGCCGCGACGGCACGCTCGCCGCCGCGCTTAAGCTTCCCGCCGACGGGCTCGATATCCAGATCATCTCGTTGTCGCGCAACTTCGGCAAAGAGGCCGCGCTTCTCGCCGGCCTCGACCACGCGCGGCTCGGCGCCGTCCTGTTCATGGACGGCGACGGCCAGCATCCGCCGGCGCTGGTGGAAAAGCTCGTCGCCTATTGGCTCGACGACGGCTACGACGTGGTCTACACCGCGAAAGCACACCGCGCCAGCGAACCGTGGCTGCGCCGGTTCGGAGTGAAGACGTTCTACGCGCTGATCAATTGGGGCGCACGGCAAAGAATTCCCGCCGACGCCGGCGACTTCCGGCTGCTCTCGCCGCGCGCGGCGGCGGCGCTCAAACAGCTGCCGGAGCGCAACCGGTTCTTCAAGGGTCTCGCGAGCTGGATCGGATTCCGCCAGATCCGCGTCGACTACGAACCGGCCGAGCGCATCCACGGGCGCACGAGCTGGAATCTCTATTCGCTGATCGGACTCTCGATCGAGGGCCTCACCTCGTTCTCGGTCGCGCCGCTGCGGCTGGCGAGCCTGCTCGGGCTTCTGCTCGCCGCCGCCGCCTTCATCTTCGGCGTGCAGATCCTGATCGAAACCTTCGTGTTCGGCGAGTCGGTCCCGGGCTATCCCTCGGTCGTGGTCGGCCTGATGGTCCTGGGCGGCGTGCAGCTCATCATGATCGGCATCATGGGCGAATATATCGGCAAGATCCTGTCTGAGATCAAAGCACGCCCGGTCTATTTCGTGGCCGAGCACACGCTCAAGACGGCCGAGAGCGCAGGCGCCGCCGGCGATCCGCCGGCGCGCTCGGCCGCGGAATGAGCCAAGCCGCGCGCCGCATCTGGCTGTGCGCCGACGACTTCGGCATTTCGCCCGCGGTCAATACCGCGATCCGCGAGCTCGTGGTGCAGGGCAGGCTCAATGCCACCTCCGCGCTGGTGGCGGCGCCGAGCTTCCACCGCGGGGAAGCGGCCGCGCTCGATATGCTCAATGCCCGCGAGCGGCGCGTGGCGATCGGTCTTCACCTTGCGTTCACCGCGCCGCTTCGCCCACTGAGCAAGGGCTTCAAGACGCTGCGCGAGGGCGCTTTCCCGCCGCTCGCGACGACCGCGCGCCTCGCGCTGACATATCGCTTCGACCATGCAGCGCTCGTTGGTGAAATTACCGCTCAGATGCAAAGGTTTCTCGACACGTTCGGCCGCGCACCCGATTTCGTCGACGGTCATCACCACGTGCATGTGTTGCCGCAGATCAGCGACGCCGTGCTCGAGGTCATTCCAGGCGCCGCGCCGAATGCATGGCTGCGCCAATGCGGGCGAGCGGCGCCGCTCGCACAACGCTTTTCCGACCCCAAGGGGCTGCTGCTCGATCTGTTCAGCTACCGATTTCGGCGGCGGGCCGCGGCGCGAGGATTGCGCACGAATCCGGCCTTCGCCGGCACCTATGCGTTCGATGCGAGCGCGAACTTCGCCGCGCTGTTCCCGCGCTTCCTCGATTCCTTGCCCGACGGCAGCGTGGTCATGTGCCATCCCGGCTTTGTCGATGCGGAACTTGAGCGGCTCGATCCGCTGACGACGCTCAGGGAAAAGGAATATGCTTTTTTCGCCAGCGACGCTTTTCCGGTGGTGCTCGCGAACCACGGCGTAGCGCTGGCGTGACCGTTGGACCAAGCATCCTACTGGCGGGACAAGGAAAACGAGCTTCGAGCTTTTTCGTGTCCAGCGGTCATTCCCGTTGCACCGAGCGTTGCTTACATGAATGCCGTCGCCAGGGAGCAAGGAGACGACCATGACCCCGGAGGAACGCAATCTCGTTATCGAATTGTTCGACCGCCTGGCGACGCTGGAAGATGCGCCACGCGATCCCGACGCAGAACGGCTGATCCGGGATGGCTTACGCCAAGCCCCCAACGCGCCATACGCGCTGGTGCAGACCGTGCTGGTGCAGGATGAAGCGCTCAAGCGGGCGGACGCCCGCATCCGCGAACTCGAGAGCGCCGCGCCAAGCGATGCGGAGCCGCGCGACACGAGCTTTCTCGGCGGGATGCGCGACAGCCTTTTCGGCAAACGCGAGGGTCGCGGCTCCGTGCCCTCGGTACGGCCTGCCGACGCGGCGGCGATGTCGCCCGCCTGGCAAACTGGAACGCAACCGCAGCCGATGCAGGCACCGCAGCCCATGCCGGGCATGGCGGCGGGAGCGCCGATGCCATCCGGCGGCTCGTTTCTCGGCAACGCAGCCGCGGCGGCGGCCGGCGTGATCGGCGGCTCGATGCTGCTGAGCGGCATTCGCTCGATGATGGGCTCCTCGCACGGTGCGCAAGCCGCCGCCTTGGATCCGGCCTCTGGGACGAGCGGAGCATCCCCCTGGGGCGGCAGCGGCAGCGGCGAGCTTTCCCGCGAGGCCGGCGTCAACGACATCGGCCGCGCAGCGCCCTCTGCCGACAACAGCACCGGGCGCGGCTACGGCGCGCTCGACGACAGCGACACTGACGATGGTCAAGACGATCAAGGCGGGGATGACTTGGACGACGACGGTTTTGACGACGGCGGCGGCGACGACCAGGCGTAAGCGCAGCCGACCGTTGTAACCGGCTCGCTGGCTAAAGTACACTCGAGTACGAACTTCGAAAACCAAAGGGCACTAGCAACTCTATGATTCTAGTGCCGCTTTTCGATTTGAAATTCCTGAGGCGGACTCGCGGCACACGGTGCAGGAATTTCAAATCCGCGGCACTAGTGCCCGGTTTTCGAAGTTCGTTATACAGCGCGGCACACTCGAGTACGAACTTCGAAAACCAAAGGGCACTAGCAACTCTATGATTCTAGTGCCGCTTTTCGATTTGAAATTCCTGAGGCAGACTCGCGGCACACGGTGCAGGAATTTCAAATCGGCGGCACTAGTCGGGACGCGGCTTCGGCCGGCGCACGGCGACGAAGCCGATGAACGATATCGCGGCGAAGGCGGCGACCACGGCAAGCACCATTGGATCGGAGGTGCGCTCGGCAACGAAGGCGAGCGCGAGCGGCGCGATCGCCTGCATCACCAAATACGGCCCGCCGATGCGGCCGATTATGCGACCGTAGCCGGCGGCGCCGAACAGTGCGAGCGGCACCGCGCCGCGCGCGATGGTGAGGAGCCCGTTCGCCATCCCGAACATCACGGCGAAACCCGCAGCCGCCGGCACACTGAGTCCGACCAGCGCGAGCAAGGCGAAAGCCGCAAGCAGCATCGCGACCGCAAACCGGGCGAGCTGGAGCGGATGGATGCCGCGCGCAAACACGAGTTCGCCGATGCGGGCGGCGACCTGCGCCGGGCCGAACAGCGCTCCGATCGCCACCACCGTGGCCGCGTCGATGCCGGCGCGGCCGAAGATTGCGAGCAGATGCGCGGAAAGCCCAGACGGCACGAAGGCGTAGGCCGCAAACGCGGCCGCCACCAGCAGGAATGACCAGCCGGTGGACGGCAGGACGGCCGTCGACGCCTGCGCCGGTTGGTCGGGCGGCAGCGCGGAATCGGCCCGCCGCCGCGGCAGCGCGAACGCGTGCAGCGGCGCGGCCAGCAATGCCAGCACCGCGGCATAGACGAGATAGGTGCCCTGCCATCCCACGGCGTCGAGCAGAAGATGGGTCACCGGCCAACTGACGGTCGAGGCAAACCCGCCGGCAAGCGTGAGCACGGTGATCGGGCGTCTCGCCGCGACGCCGAAGATGCGGCCGAGCGTGGCAAAGGCGGGATCGTAAAGGGTGGCGGCGGTGGCGACGCCGAGCAGCGCCCAGACCGCGAGATAAGCGGCGGGATGAGCGGCATAGACGAGCAGAGCGAGACCCAGCGCAGCAAGGAGCGAACCGATGGGCATGACCCAGTGTCCGCCGTGCCGGTCGATCAGCCGACCGACGCGGGGCGACACGAGACCCGCCGTGAGCAGCGCGAGCGAGAACCCGCCCATGGCAAAGCTCATCGACCAGCCGCGCGCATCGGCGATCAACGGCACGGTCAAGACCGGCGGATAAAAGATCGTGCCCCAGGCAAGAATCTGGGTGATGCCGAGCACGAGAACGGCGCGCCAGGGGCCGGCGATCAGATCGCGCAAGGCGGGCATGACGGAGCACAGCGAGCGAAATGAAGCGTCGAGCCTAGTGCCGCCGATTTGAAATTCCTGCACCGTGTGCCGCGAGTCCGCCTCAGGAATTTCAAATCGAAAAGCGGCACTAGAATCATAGAGTTGCTAGTGCCCTTTGGTTTTCGAAGTTCGTACTCGAGTGTGCCGCGCTGTATCACGAACTTCGAAAACCGGGCACTAGCACGAGCCGCGGCGCGATCGATCTAGCCGGTAGTGCCTCAGTTTGAATTGCCGAATGACCGGAGGATCAATGCCGCATAGCGATTGGGCTGGTTGCCTGTTCACCGCGAATGGTTCTAAACGTCCCCTCGATCAGATCGTGGGCACCCGCTTTATGAAGAGCCGACAGGAAAGCAATCGTATTGGCCGCTGGTCCGGCAAATTCCCAATTACAATCGTGGTAGGCGCCTCCCTCCAAGGTGAACGGGAGTAACCCGCTGAAGATAAGTTTGCAGCGTCTAAAGGTGCACCCGTAGAACGAAGCGCCATCGAGCGAAATCGTGTTTTCTTCATATGTCTCGTTGTGCGCGATCATTTAGGCTGTCTCCCTTCGCTTTTTGTACGGCCCTCTCTTGCCGAGGTCGGCTCGCTGGCCTCGACCAATGAAACAATATCCTCCTATTCGAGGACGCCGTGGCTATTCAAACTGAGGCACTACCATCTAGCCGATGCGCTTGACCATGGCCTTTGCTGTCGGCGGGCAGAGCGCGGCGAATTGTCGGCTGCCGCGCACCTCTGCCGGTACGTCCTCGTGCGCGCAGGCGGCATAGCCAAGCCGGGCGAAGAAATTCGTATCCGATCCGGTCAGCAGATAGATCGCGTGACACTTGAGAGCGCGCGCCTCGATCTCGAGCACGGCCACCATGGCCGCGCCCATGCCGGTCTGCCGCAGCGGCGGCAGCGTGACCAGCGAGCGCAACAGCGCATCGCTCCCGAAAACCTCAAGTCCGCCGAAACCGGCCGGAATCCCTTCGACCGTCTCGAAGCGCCAGAGCAGTACGCGCGGGTCCTCCACATCGTCGGCCGGCAGGGCGGCCTTGACGAGCGCAGCCTTGACCCCCTCGCGTTCCCACGTGGCGAGCGGCGTGGCGATGAGGCGGCGGCTCATGCCGGCATCTCATCGCGCCACGAACGCGGGCGAACACGTCGCGGAGTGCTTGCGGTGTGCGGCGCTTGTTCGATCGATCTTCGATCAGCGGCCACTGATCAGCGCGGCGCCGCAGCGTTCGCCTGTGCGGGCCGTGCGGCCGAAGCATTGCCTTCGGCCGCGCGCGGCGCGCAACGCACGAAAATGCCGGTGCCGTAGCGCCCGTCGACTTCGGAATCGACGTATTTGAGAACCATCACGCGGCCATCGAAGGAAAGGATCTCTCGGTCCTGCGGCCCCGGCGTGCGCCCGGCCGGACCGATGTAGTCTTTACCGGCCGAGCTGCCCTTGAGCCGCAACTCCTGCAGCTCGCTGGAATCCGCGAGATACATCATGACCCCGCCGTGGGTGCCTTGCCCGATCACGTAGGGCTGCTTGCACTGTCCGCGGGCGTTCGCTTCGGTGCGCGTGCGATCCTCCGGCTTATGGTAGGCGGCGTATCCCCACCGGCCGACGATCTCGGTCGGCCGCACGCGGGCCGGAATTTCCGGTTCCGGCGGCCCCGAGGCAGCGACCTGCGGCCCCTGAGTTGTGCTGCAGCCCGCGGCTGCCAGTGCCGATAATGCGATGAGCGACCAACCGAAACTGCGATTCCGCATCGACGATTTCCCCTAGTCCTGTCCGCCGCGCCGGCCGAGGCGCAACCGCGGCCCATCCCCAACACCTTTATCGGGCGCAGGGTTAACAACATGGAATCGCCCCCGGCGGACCTCTGCGGACCCGATCCGGGCGACTTTGCTTTGAAGCTACGGCCTGCCCAAGGCAGATGTGAGGCAATCTGGGTTCCCCTTGCCCCCCACACATCCCGCTCGATCCAAGACCCGCTTCGCCCACCTCGCGAGTGCCGCTGGCCAAAGCGAAAATCCGCTCGGGCATCATGTTCATCTGGCCGGCGAGCGCCTGCGTGAGAGCGTCCCAGCGGCGGACCACCACCCGCAATCCCTCGCTCGAGCAGCGGGCAAACCTCGCCATTCCTTGACAGCCCGCGCGCGAGTCCCTATGTGTCCGACGCCCTTAGCACTCCCTTTTCTGGAGTGCTAATACCGAAAAATTGAGCTTACCGCTCAGCTACTTACCGCCTTCCCCCAGCCGCCACGAGGAGAGCCTATGGCCAAGACTAAGTTTCGTCCCCTGCACGACCGCGTGGTCGTGAGACGCATCGATGCCGAGGAGAAATCGAGGGGCGGCATCATCATTCCCG
>VAZM01000247.1 GCA_005883135.1 Alphaproteobacteria bacterium | reverse complement strand
GCTCGGCCCCAAGGGCCGCAACGTCGTGCTCGACAAGAGCTTCGGCGCGCCCCGCATCACCAAGGACGGCGTCACCGTCGCCAAGGAAATCGAGCTCGAGGACAAGTTCGAGAACATGGGCGCGCAGATGGTGCGCGAGGTGGCGCAGAAAACCAACGATCTCGCGGGCGACGGCACCACCACCGCCACCGTGCTCGCGCAGGCGATCGTCAAGGAGGGCGCCAAGT
>VAZM01000246.1:12671-17800 GCA_005883135.1 Alphaproteobacteria bacterium | reverse complement strand
CTGCTAGACTGATGATCATCACCACCGAGGAAGCAGAGTCATGCTGTCAAAGGCCGATCGCAAGAAAGCCGCCGACATTCTCGTGAGCGCGCAGAAGGAGCGCAAGCAGGCGGTCCAGCTCTCCAAGACCTGGCCCGACATCTCCATCGAGGACGCCTACGCCATCTCCACCGAGGTGGCCAAGCGCAAGCTCGCGACCGGCGCGAAGCTCATCGGGCACAAGGTCGGCCTGACCTCGAAGGCCATGCAGCGCTCCTCGCAGATCGACGAGCCGGATTACGGACATCTGTTCGACGACATGATGATCGCGGACGGGGCGAAAATTCCGCACGAGAATTACTGCCGGCCGCGGGTTGAGATCGAGCTCGCCTTCATCATGGGCAAGCCGCTCAAGGGGCCGGGCGTCGGGCTCGCCGAGGTGCTGCGCGCGACCGACTACGTCGTCCCCGCGATCGAGATCGTCGACGCGCGGCTGCAGGACCCGCGCCGGATTTTCGACACGGTGGCGGACAACGGCGCCGCCGCGGGCATCGTCGTCGGCGGCCGGCCGGTCAAGCCGCTCGATGTCGACCTGCGCTGGGTCGGCGGCATCATGTACAAGAATTCCGAGATCGAAGAGACCGGCGTCGCCGCCGGCGTGCTCGGCCATCCCGCGCTCGGCGTGGCCTGGCTCGCCAACAAGCTCGCCGCCCACGGCGTCGCGCTCGAGGCAGGCCATCTCGTGCTCGCGGGCTCGTTTACCCGCGTGGTGTTCGCGCACAAGGGCGACACGCTGCACGCCGACTTCGGCGCGCTCGGCGGCATCGCCGTGCAGTTCGTCTAGTGTCCCGATTCCGAAGTTCGCATCATTGTGCTGCAGCCTCGTTTGCGAACTTCGGAATCGAAGGACACTAGCAACTTATTAATCTAGTGTGGCTTTGGTTCAGAAGTCCGCATTTCGGATTCGCTGTAAGAATGATGCGGACTTCTGAACCGCCACACTAGCGCGGCGGAGGATCGATGCTACCGCGAATCCCGGGCATCTGCGTCGCGCTGACGTTGCTCGCGTGCGGCACGCCGGCCGTCGCGGCGGCGGATTATCCGACGCGGCCGGTCACGTTGGTCGTTGCCTTCACGCCGGGCGGGGCAAGCGACGTGCTCGCGCGTATCCTCTCCCGCAAGCTCGAGCAAATCCTCGGTCAGCCTATCGTGATCGACAATCGCCCGGGCGCCGGCGGCAACGTCGCGGCCGAAGCGGTCGCCCACGCGGCGCCCGACGGCTACACGCTGTTCAACGGCAACAACGCGATCCTCGCCACCAACGCCGCGCTCTACAAAAAGATCAATTTCAACCCGGAAACGGATTTCGCGCCGATCGGCCTGATCGGATCGCAGGCCAATATTCTGGTGGTGAACCCGGCAGTGCCGGCAAGATCCATGGACGAGCTGATCGCGCTTGCCAAGGCCAATCCGGGCAAGCTCAATTTCGCCTCCTCCGGCCACGGCCTCGCCGCGCATCTTGCCGGCGAACTGTTCAAGGCCGACGCTAAGGTCGACATCGTGCACGTGCCGTATAAGGGCGCGGCGCCGGCGCTGCAGGACGTGATTGCCGGACACGTGCAGATGATGTTCGCCACCGCCTCGTCGGTGGTGCCGCATATCAGGGACGGCCAAGTGCGCGCGCTCGCGGTCGCCAGTCTCAAGCGCACCGCGGTCCTGCCCGACATCCCCACCATCGACGAGCTCGGGATCAAGAATTTCGACGCCACCACCTGGCACGGGCTGGTCGCGCCCGCGCACACGCCGGCGGAGGTGATCGCGACGCTCAACCGCGCGCTCGCCGGCGCGCTCGCTGATCCTGCGGTCAAAACCTCGCTCGCCGATCTCGGCGTCGATATCATCGGTGGCACGCCGGATGACTTCGCCGCTTACATCAAGTCGGAAATTCCCAAGTGGACCGCCATCATCAAGGCCTCGGGCGCAAAGCTGGAGTGAGGTACAAGGCGCGGGGGGAAGGAGACTCGAGGCGTTGCAGCCAGTGCCCTCTCCCCGCTCTGCGCGGGGAGAGGGCTAAATGGTGCTGCCACCCGATGGATGGGTGAGGGGCCTAAGGCGGGGAGAGGGAGCAGACCGAGTTCGCGGCGCGCCTAATGTCCTAAGCGCAATCGGAGTCTGTCGCATGAATAGCATTGACCCGGCAAAGACCAAGCTCGCCCGCAACGTCCGCCGCCTCGGCCATCTCGATCTTCCCGGCGGCGGGCAGGTCACGGTCCGCGGCTCACATGCTTACGTCGGCCACATTCCCAATCCCGATCATCTCGGCACGTCGATCATCGACATCGCCGATCCCGGCAAGCCGCGAGTGGTCGCCTCGATCAAGCTCGACGATCACGAGTCCCACAGCCACAAAGTGCGCGTGGCGGGCGATATCATGGTCGTCAATCACGAACGCAACATGAGCAAGATCGGCCGCCGCGCCGACGAGCTGCCGGCGGCGCGCCGTGCGCTCGCGCAAGCGCTAGGCCGCGAGCCGACGCGCAAGGAAATCGCCGCCAAGATGGCCGTGAGCGAGGATGACCTGGCGATGCTGGAAGTGTTCGAGCGGCGCGGCTATGCCGACGGCGGATTCAAAATCTACGACGTCGCCAACCCCGCGCAGCCGAAGCTGATCACGTATCAGAAGACCGGCGGGATCGGCGTGCACCGCTTCGACATGGACGAGCGTTACGCCTACATCTCGACCGAGATGCAGGGCTATGTCGGCAACATTCTCGTGATCTACGATCTGCGCGATCCGCGCAAGCCGCAGGAAATCTCGCGCTGGTGGATGCCCGGGCAGCACGTCGCCGCCGGCGAGACGCCGACCTGGTCGGGCCGGCGGCACCGGCTGCATCATGCGCTGCGCTTCGGCGACGAGATGTGGGCGAGCTGCTGGCACGCGGGGTTCTGGGTCGTGGACGTCTCCGATCTGGCGCGGCCGAAAGGCGTGGGCGGCTACAATTATCATCCGCTGTTTCCGGAGCCGACGCACACGGTGGTGCCGCTGCCCGGCCGCACCGGCGGCCGCCGCATCGCCGTCGCCATCGACGAGGAGGATCAGGCGCTGAGCGCGAGCGAGGAGGAGGCGCGGCGCGGGCGCGCGCACGCCTGTCTGTTGACCTTCGATGTCAGCGACCTCGGCGCGATCAGGCCCATCGGGCAGTTCCAGGTCAGCGAAGTCGATTCACCTTTCAGCCGCACGCCCGGCGCGCGCTTCGGCGCGCATCAGTTCTGCGAGCGCATGACGGACAGCATCGTGCATGCCGTCTGGGCTTGCGCATCATCGATCTGGCCGATCCGCTGAGCCCGCGCGAGATCGGCCACTTCATTCCCGAGCCGGTGGCGGGCAGGTCGGCGCCGCAGAGCAACGACGTTGCCCTCGACGACCGCGGGCTGATCTACATGATCGATCGCCACGTTGGATTCGATATTCTGCAATATGAAGGGTCGCGATAGGTCTCAAATGTTCTTGGAACGTGGGATCAGGCAAGCGGCAAACTCGGTCTGCTCCCTCCCCCACAAGGGGGAGGGGAGCACACCGAGTACGCTGCGCTACACTGCTTCAAGCACGAACGAACACGCCATAGCGCTCCGCCCTCGCTCGTCGAGAGGTTGTCACCGAGAGGCGGTGGAAAACAAAACGCCGCGCCGACGCGCCGCCTCGCCGCACATCACTGGGTCGATTGATAGAACGCCTTGGCGTCGGCGCTGAAAGCCTTGCGGGACTCCGCGTCGGTGTAGAACATGTGCCCGCCGCGATAGAGCAGGAGCTGGGCGCGCGAGGGATCGCCCATCGGCGGCAGATGGTCGAGCACGTAGCGGCTTGCCGCGTAAGGCGTCACCATGTCGGCATAGCCGTGCGCGACGAGGAGCCGGAACGAGGGAATGAACGCGAGCAGCTCCCGCAATTCGTCGCTGGCGCTGGCCGAGTTGCGTCCCGAGTCGCCCCAATCCCATTTGCCGGCGATGTCGGACGCCAGCAGGATGTAGCTCATCTCGGTCTTGAATCCGAGTTCGTCGCGCGCATAAGCCGCATAGGCCGCGCCGTACGCGCGGGTGAGGCTGTCGAGCACCGGATCGCCGCCGCGCGCGCTCTCCTGCTCCGGGAAGGGATCAGGCACGGCGAAGGTGACGTCGTAATGGCTGACAACCTTGCCCTCGCCGGAGCGCAGATGCTTGATGTAGGCGTCGCGGATGAAGCCGCGCGAGCGGCCGACGACGTCCTCGGGAAGACCGGTGATCTTGGCGACGCGGGCATAAAACTCGCGCGCGGCTTCCCCCTGCGGCCGGGGACCGGCCAGCCCGGTCAGATAATCGGTAAGCGCGAAGCGTTCGGCCTCCGCCTGCGCCTCCTTCGTGAAAGCGCCTTTGCGCTCGAGCTCGGCCGCGGCCAGCGACGGCAATTGCATAGCGGCGCTGAGAGCGGAACGACTGGTGCCGAAGGTCAAGGCGCCCTCGATGACCGGCGACAGCATGATGACGCCTGACATCATGATGCCCTGCTCGCGCTGCAACAGATGCGCCACCTTCGCGGCGCGGTAGCCGCCGTAGCTTTCGCCGAGCAGGTATTTGGGCGAAGCGCTGCGGCCGTTCTTAGCGACATAGAGCGAGATGACCTTGGCCATAGCCTGCGCGTCTTGTCGCACGCCGTAGAAGGCTTTGCCGCCGTCGGCCTTGGCCGGCCGGCTCCAGCCGGCGCCGACCGGATCGATGAGTACGAGATCGGTGAAGGCGAGCCAGGTCGCGGGGTTGTCCTGCATGCGCGCCGCGGCAGGGTCGTTGCCGGGAAACTCGAGAATGCGCGGGCCGAGGACACCCAAGTTCAGATACGCCGATGCCGCGCCCGGTCCGCCGTTGAAGGCGAAGGTGACGGGACGGTTCGCCGCTTCGGCATTTTTCGCGACATAGGCGGTGTAATAGACCGCCGCCGAGCGCTCGCCCGATTGGTCGAACAGCGAGAACGTTCCCGCCGTCGCGGTATAAGGGAGGTCGCCGCCGGGAATTGCCACAGAGTGCTCGGTGACGGAATCGCCCGGCAGCAGCCGCAGCACGCTCTCGCGCGCCTGTTCGCCTTGCCGCGGTTCGCTCGCGTGCTGTTCGCTCGCCTGTTG
>VAZM01000246.1:10713-12652 GCA_005883135.1 Alphaproteobacteria bacterium | reverse complement strand
GGAGTGCCGCCAGCGCCCGCACGAGCTGGGCGAGGGAGGGGATCAGCGCAAAGTTAGTCATCACGGCGTCAACCGATGCTGGAGGCCCCCGCGCCGGAACATAGTGATCAAGCCCTGCCGGCTCAAATCCCCTCCTCGGTGGACAACAGCCGACAGATCGGGGAATGTCGCGGTCCCGGCGCCCCGCCGGCAGAGATATGCACCTCACGCGACCTGGCGAGTGCCAAGAACATGCCGTTTCCCAGGGCTTCACGCGCGCTCGAACGCTTCACCGTCCTCGACCTGACCCGCGTGCGCGCGGGCCCCACTTGCGTGCGTCAGCTCGCCGACTGGGGCGCCAACGTGATCAAGATCGAGTTACCGCCCGAGCCTGGCGCCGGCGATCCGCTCGGTCGGACTTTCAAAATCTGCACCGCAATAAGCGCAGCATCACCCTCAACCTCAAGGCGCCCGAGGCGCTGGCGGCGTTCAAGCGCATGGTGAAGAAAGCCGACGTGGTGGTCGAGAATTTTCGCCCCGACGTGAAGCGCCGGCTCGGCATCGACTACCCGCAATTGCGAAAAATCAATCCCAAGCTCATCTATGCCAGCATTTCCGGGTTCGGTCAGACCGGGCCCTACGCGGTGCGGCCGGGCTTCGATCAGATCGCTCAGGGCATGGGCGGGCTGATGTCGATCACCGGCTTGCCGGGGCAGGGGCCGGTGCGCGTCGGCATTCCGCTCGCCGATCTCAGCGCCGGGCTCTTCTGCGCGCTCGGCATTCTGGTCGCGCTGCTCGAGCGCGAGAAGTCCAAGAAAGGCCAGTACGTCGCGACCTCGTTGCTGGAAGCGCAGATTTTCATGCTCGACTTCCAGGGCGCGCGCTGGCTCATCGGCGGCGAGGTGCCGGGGCAGGCCGGCAATAATCATCCCACCAGCATTCCGACCGGCGTGTTCAAGACCGCCGACGGCCACATCAACATCGCCTCGACCGGCTCGAAGATATGGGCGCGGTTCTGCAACGCCGCCGATGCGACCGAGCTGATGCAGCGCCCCGAGTATGAGACCGCGGCCGCGCGCTCGAAGCACCGCGACGCGCTCAATGCCGACATGGAGAAATATACGGTCAAGCGCACCAGCGCCGAGTGGATCGAGCTGCTCAACAAGGCGGGCGTTCCCTGCGGGCCGATCTATACGATCGACCAGGTCTACGCCGATCCGCAGGTCAAGCATCTGGGCCTTGCGCAGCCGGTGAAGACCAAGAGCAAGCCGACCCTGCGCATGGCGCGTCAGCCGGTATCGCTCTCGCGCACCCCGAGCCGGTTCGCGGCGGCGCCGCCGGAGCTCGGCGAGCACACCGACGCGGTGCTCAAGGAGTTCGGCTTCAAGGCGAAGGAGATCGCCGCCTTGCGCAGGGCGAACGCGATTTGACGAGAGATCTTCGATTGCGCGCGCAGCGCGGAGGACCAGCGATGGACGACGTGACCAAGACCGACAAGATGCCCGCGCGCAAGGACGGGCGCGTCGGCTACGTGATCTTCAACAACCCCGAGCGCCACAACGCGGTGTCGCTCGACATGTGGGCGGCGACGCGCCGCATCCTCGACGGCTTCGTCAATGACGAGGAGGTGCGCGTGGTGGTGCTCACGGGCGCGGGCGGCAAGGCCTTCGTCTCCGGCGCCGACGTCTCGAAGTTCGAGAGCGAGCGCGGCACGCTGGATGCGACCAGGCACTACGGCGCCACGGTCGAGCAGGCCTATGCCGCCATCGAGCAGTTCCCCAAGCCGACCATCGCCATGATCCGCGGCTATTGCATCGGCGGCGGCGTTGGGCTGGCGGTATGCTGCGATCTGCGCATCTGCTCCGACAATTCGCGCTTCGCGGTGCCGGCGGCAAAGCTTGGCCTCGGCTATGGCTACGCCGGGCTGCGCCGGCTCATCGACGTCGTTGGGCCGGCGTTT
>VAZM01000246.1:0-10628 GCA_005883135.1 Alphaproteobacteria bacterium | reverse complement strand
TCAAGACCTACGCCGAGACGATTGCCGGCAACGCGCCGCTTACGGTCAAGGCGGCCAAGTACATCGTCGGCGAAGCCATGAAGGACGAATCCGCGCGCAACCTGGCGCGGTGCGCCGAGTTGGTGGAGGAATGTTTCGCCAGCAACGACTTCATCGAAGGCCGCCGTGCGTTCATGGAGAAGCGCAAGCCGGCATTTACCGGCCGCTGAGGCCGCGGCGGCAAGCTGTCGCGGATGCCAATCGGCGTTTTGGTGTTTGAATAGTCGGACGATGCGGTGAAAACAGCCGGGCGTCGAGGAGGAGTGGCGTGGCGTCGGTTGAACTGCGAGCCCTGACCAAGCGCTATGGCGAGGTCCCGGTCGTCGACGACGTCTCGCTCACCATCGAGCACGGACGGCTGGTGTGCCTGCTCGGTCCCTCGGGCTGCGGCCACGACGCTGCGGCTGATCGCCGGATTCGTAGAGCCGTCGGCGGGCGAGGTCCGGGTCGGCGGCCGGCTGGTATCCTCCCCGGCACGGACGCTGCCGCCGGAACGGCGCAACATGTCGATGATCTTCCAGAGCTATGCGCTGTGGCCGCACATGACGGTGGCCGAGAACGTCGCCTACGGCCTGAAACTGCGCAAGGCCGACCGCGCCACCATCGAGCGCAAGCTCGCCGCGATCCTGGATACCACCCATCTGCGCGCGCTCGCCGATCGCTATCCCGGCGAGCTCTCGGGCGGACAGCAGCAGCGCGTGGCGCTTGCGCGCGCGCTCATCGTCGAGCCGGAGACGCTGCTGCTCGACGAGCCGCTGTCCAATCTCGATGCCAACCTGCGCGAAGAGATGCGCTTCGAGGTGCGCCGCCTGCACGACGAATACCGCTACACCACGATCTATGTCACCCACGACCAGTCGGAGGCGATGACCACCGCCGACGTCATCGCGGTCATGAATGCGGGCCGGATCGAACAGGCAGGCTCGCCCGAGGAGATCTACGATCGGCCGCGCTCGGAATTCGTCGCGCGCTTCATCGGCTCTAGCAACGTGATCAAGGGCCGCGTGCTCGACGACTGCCATCTCTCCTCGGCGGGCGCGACGCTGCGCTGCAGCGGCGGCAAATTCGCCTCCGACTGCGAGGGCGCCGCCGCCATCCGCCAGCATTCGGTGCGGCTGTCGGCCAAAAAGCCCGACGCCAGCGAAAATGTGCTGCCGGGAACCGTCGTGCGGCAGGTTTTCCTCGGGGCCAGTCGCGACTATCTGGTGGAGTTGGGTGACGGCACCCAGCTGCGCGTCGTGGCGCCGGCGGGGGAGAACATACCCCAGGGCGCCTCGGTATGGCTGCATCTGCCGCCCGAGCGCTGCCGCGTCTTGAGCGGATGAGCAAGGATCATGAGGAGACGAGAATGAGGCAATTTTCCCGGCGAGATGTGCTCAGGGCCTCGACCGCCATCGCGGCATCGGGCGCGTTCGCCTCGGTCACCTCGGCGGCGCCGCCGGCGAGCGCGGTGACGCCGGAGCTGATCGCAGCGGCGAAGAAAGAGGGCAAGGTCGTCTATTACACCTCCATCGATCTGCCGGTCGCCGAGCGCATCGCCAAAGCGTTCGAGGCGACATATCCCGGCATCGCCGTGCGCGTGGAGCGAACCGGCGCCGAGCGCGTGTTCCAACGCATCGGCCAGGAATATGCGAGCCGCATTCATTCGGTCGACGTCGTCAATTCGTCCGACGCCGCCCACTTCGTCGTGTGGAAACGCGAAGGAATGCTCGAGCGTTATGTGCCCGAGGACGTAGCCAAGTACTATCCGGCCGAGCACAAGGACCCCGACGGAACCTTCGCCAGCTTCCGCGTCTGGCTCTGCGTCATCGGCTACAACACCACCATGGTCAAAGCCGAGGAGGCGCCCACGAGCTACGCCGACCTGCTCGATCCGAAATGGACGGGCAAAATCGTCAAGGCGCACCCGAGCTACAGCGGCACGATCATGACCGCGACCTTTCAGATGGCGCGCGACCTCGGCTGGGACTATTTCGAGAAGCTCGCCAAGCAGAAGGTGATGCAGGTGCAGTCGTCAGCCGATCCGCCCAAGAAGCTCGCGCTCGGCGAACGCGCGGTGATGGCGGACGGCAACGAGTACAACATGTTCATCGAGAAGGAGAGGGGCACTCCGGTCGAGATCGTCTATGCGAGCGAGGGCTCGCCGCTCATCGTCGGCCCTAACGCGCTGTTCAAGAACGCGCCCAATCCCAATGCCGGCCGGCTGTTTCAGAGCTTCTGCTTCTCGCCGCAGGCGCAGCAGCTTTCCATCGATGCCGGCGGGTTGCGCTCGCTGCATCCGCAGACCAAGGAAAAGCCCGGACGCAAACCATTCGCCGACATCAAGAAGATGAAAGACGATCCGGCGGAGGTCGAACGGACGAGCGCCGACGTCAAGGCGCATTACAGCAGGCTCTTCGGGGTGTAAGGCGGGTCGCGAAAACCGCTCGAGGCGCAGCCGGAGGACGCAAGAGGAGGCAATGGGCGCACTCTCCAGGCGCGAGGTGCTCAAGGCGTCGGCCGCTGCGGCGGGCGCTTTGTTTGCGTCTGCCTCGCGGGCGGCGGCGCCCGAACCGACTGCGATTACGCCGAGCCTGGTCGAGGCGGCGAGGAAAGAGGGAAAGCTCTTTTACTACACCTCGGTGGACCTGCCGCTCGCCGAGAAGATCGCGAAATCCTTCGAAGCCGCCTATCCCGGCATCGCCGTGCGCGTCGAGCGCAGCGGCGCCGAGCGGGTGTTCCAGCGCATCGGCCAGGAATACGCGAGCCGAATTTACGGCGTGGACGTGGTCAATTCATCGGACGCGGCGCACTTCATCGTATGGAAACGCGACGGCATTCTTGCCCCCTTCGTGCCGGCGGATGTCGCCATGCACTATCCCGCCGATCACAAGGATGCAGACGGGATGTTCGCGAGCTTTCGCGTGAGTCTCAGCCCGATCGCCTACAACACCGATCTCGTCAAGCGCGAGGAGGCGCCGAAGAGCTTCGCCGACCTGCTCGATCCCAAATGGACGGGCAAGATCGTCAAGGCGCATCCGAGCTACAGCGGGACCATCCTCACCGCCACGTTCCAGATCGTGCGCGAGCTCGGCTGGGGGTATTTCGAGAAGCTCGCCAAGCAAAAGGTGATGCAAGTGCAGTCGGCGACCGATCCGCCGAAGAAGCTTGCGCTGGGCGAACGCGCGGTCATGGCCGACGGCGGCGAGTACAACGTGCTGCAGAGCAAGGAGAGCGGCGGGCCGCTCGAGGTCGTCTATCCGACGGAAGGCACCCCGCTCGTCGTCGGTCCGAACGGCGTCTTCAAAAACGCGCCCAACCCGAATGCGGCGCGGCTGTTTCAGTGCTATTGCTTCACGCCGGAATGCCAGCAACTGATCGTCGAGTTCGGCGGATTGCGCTCGATGCATCCCCTGGTCAAGGACAAGGGCGGGCGCACGGCGTTCCGCGACATCAAAACCATGAAGGAGGATCCCGCCGGCGTGGAAAGGACGAGCGAGGACATCAAGGCGCGCTATAGCAAGCTGTTCGGCGTGTGAAACCTCGCCTGCGCAACGGAGAGGAAGACTTTGCCCGAGGTTCGATGTTCCAGGCGGCAACTGCTGCGCGCCGCGACGGCCCTTGCCGGCGCGCTCGCCGCGGGCAACCCGGCGCGGCCCGCGCGTGCGCAAGCGCGCGCCGTGGCGGCCGAGCCAATCACGCCGGCGCTGATCGAGGCGGCCAAGAAGGAAGGCAAGCTCGCCTTCTACACCGCCATGGATCTGCCGGTGGCGGAGAAATTCGCCAAAGCGTTCGAGGCGCGGTTTCCGGGCATCGCCGTTCGCGTGGAACGCTCCGGCGCCGAGCGCGTGTTTCAGCGCATCGGCCAGGAGATGGGCAGCCGCATCCACGCGGTCGACGTGGTCAACAGCGCGGACGGCGCGCACTTCATCGCGTGGAAGCGCAGCAACTGGCTTGCGCCGTATCTGCCGGAGGAGGTCGCGCGCCACTATCCGCCGCAATATTACGATCCGGACGGGCTGTGGGTGACGACGCGGGTGTGGCTCTCCTCGCTCGGCTACAACACCAACTTGGTCAAGCCGGAGGAGGCGCCGAAAAGCTTCGCCGATCTGCTCGATGCGAAATGGATGGGCAAGATGGTGAAGGCGCATCCCGCCTACAGCGGCACGATCATGACGGCCACGTTCCAGATCGTGCGCGAATTCGGCTGGCAATATCTCGAAAAGCTGGCCAAGCAGAAGGTCATGCAGGTGCAGTCATCGACCGATCCGCCGAAGAAGCTCGCGCTCGGCGAGCGCGCGGTGATGGCCGACGGCAACGATTACAATCTGGTCCAGCTCAAGGAAGCGGGTCAGCCGGTCGAGGTGGTTTATCCGGCCGAAGGCACCCCGCTTGTCACTGGACCGAGCGCGGTGTTCGCGTCGGCGCCCAATCCCAACGCGGCGCGGCTGTTCCAGAACTGGCTGCACTCGCTCGAGGCGCAGCAGTTATTGGTCGATTTTGCCCGCCAACACTCCGTCCATGCGCTGGCCAAGGACAAGCCGGGCGCGCGCCGGCTCGACGAGATCAAGTTGTGGAAGGACGATCCCGCCGGTGTCGAGCAGATGAGCGAAGAGATCAAGGCGCGCTACGCGCAGATCTTCAAGGTGTGACGTGAGCATCGCATTGCCGGCGCTGGGCGCCCCCCGCACACAGAGAATCGATCTTTCCTCGCCGATCCTGATTCTCTTTGCGGCGTTCTTGTGCGTGCTGATCCTCCTGCCGATGTCGTGGCTCATTTATTTCAGCCTGGTCGACCGCAATGGCGCCTTTACCCTCGACAATTTCAAGACGCTCGTCACCGATTCCGCATTCCTCGATCCGCTGACGACGACGCTCATCCTGGCGACCAGCTCGAGCATCATCTGCTGCGCCTTCGCCGCGCCCATGGGTTGGCTCGTCGCGCGCACGGATATGCCGCTGCGCCGCACCGTGCGCGCGCTGGTCACGGCTTCGTTCGTGACGCCGCCCTTTCTCGGCGCGATTGCCTGGGAGTTGCTGGCGGCGCCGAACAGCGGGCTGCTCAACAAGATCTACCGGGCGACGACCGGCGCTCCCCCGGACGAGCACCTCTTCAACATCTATTCGCTCGCGGGCGTGATCTTCGTAATCTCCGCCTATACGTTTCCTTACGTCTTCGTGCTGATCGCGAACGCACTTGACCGCATTCCCGGCGACCTCGAAGACGCATCCTCCATTCTCGGCGGCGGCACCTGGACCACGGCGCGGCGCATCACCATCCCGCTCGCCTTGCCGGCGCTGCTTGCCGGGGCGCTCGTCGCCTTCCTGCAGGCGATGACGCTGTTCGGCTCGCCGGCCATCCTGGCGATCCCGGCCGGCTTCCACACCATGACCACCAAAATCTGGAGCCTGTTCAACTATCCGCCGAAACCGGAATTGGCGGCGGCGGCTTCGGTGCCGCTGCTCGTGCTGACGGTCGCGCTGCTGCGCGCCGAGAACCTGATCCTCGGCCGCCGCGGCTATTCGGTGGTGGGTGGAAAGCAGGGCAATCCGCGGCTGGTCCGGCTCGGCGCGCTCAAATGGGCCGCCCTCGCTTTCGTGTTCCTCGTTCTCATGTGCCCGGTCTTTCTACCCTACGGCGCGCTGCTCAATGCCACGTTCTCCCGCGTCGCCACCTCGTTCGTGACATTCGACAACTTCACCTTGCACAACATCCATTTCGTGTTTTTCGAACTCTCGGCGACGCAGCTCGCGGTGAAGAACACCTTCCTCCTGGGCGTGGCATCGGCCACCATCGGCACGATCATGGCGCTGGTGATTGCCTACCTCACCACGCGCCGCGCCATCAGAGGCTATCGCGCGCTCGGCTTTCTCGCGACGGCGCCGGTGGCGATCCCCGGAATCGTGCTGGGCGTGGGCCTGTTCTTGAGCTACGCCCGGCCGCCGTTCGTGCTTTACGGCACGTTGTGGATCCTACTGCTCGCGTTCGTAACTATCGCGCTCCCTGCCGCCTACCAGCAGCTGCAGTCGGCGTTCCGCTCGGTGCATACCGATCTCGAGGATGCGAGCCGCATCCTCGGCTCGACGCGCCTGCGCACCTTGCGCGACATCACTGCGCCGCTGTTGCGGACGAGCGTCATCGCCACCTGGTGCTTCATTTTCGTCGGCGTGATCCGTGAATTGTCGGCCGCCATCATGCTGTTCACCTCGGAGACCAAGGTGATCTCGGTGCTCATCTTCGACCTCAACGAGTCGGGCGATCTCGGCGCGATCTCGGTGCTCGGCCTCATCATGCTTGTCATCACCTTCGCCGTCGTCATCGCGGTGAATCGCATTCCCGGCTTCGGCGAGGCCCGCCTGCGCAACGCTTGATCATGGACGCGCCGCTTGCCAAATCCTCCGTCGCCGACATCCTGGCGCACAAGATCGCGGCGCTCGAACCGGCGCAGCTGCCGCCGGCGGTGCGCGGCAAATGCGAGGATCTGCTCATCGACGTCATCGGCCTCTGCCTGACCGCGCGCAACGCGGATTACGTCAAGGCAGCGCTGGCCGCCTGGGACGAAGAAGGCTCCTGCACGGCGATCGGTCATGCCCGCGGCATGAGCGCGGCCGGCGCCGCCTTCGTCAACGGTACCGCGGCGCATGGCGAGGACTTCGATGACACCTTCGAAGGCGGTCCGGTGCATGCCGGCGCTGTCATCGTGCCGGCGGTGCTCGCGGCGTGCGAGCGCTACCGGGCCGAGGGTCCCGCGGCGCTGCTCGGCATCGCCGTCGGCGTTGAGGTGATCTGCCGGCTGAGCCTCGTCGCGCCCAAGGCGGTGCACAAGGCGGGCTTTCATCCGACTGCCGTGTTCGGCGCCATGGCGGCGGCGGCCGCCGTCGGCGCGGCGCTCAAGCTCACCGCGCGTCAACTCGTCGACGCGCTCGGCATCGCCGGCTCCATGGCCGGCGGCATCATCGAGTATCTTGCCGAAGGCGCCTGGACCAAGCGGCTGCATCCGGGCTGGGCGGCGCAGTCCGGCTTGCACGCGGCGCGGCTCGCCCGCGCCGGCTTTTTCGGTCCGCGCACCGTGTTCGAAGGCGCGCACGGCCTGTTCCACGGCTTCGCCCGCACCACGGCGGGCGACTACGACGCGCTGGTCGGCGATTTCGGCGCGCGCTGGGTGACGCCGACCTTGGCATTCAAGCCTTATCCCTGCGGGACCATGACGCATCCTTACATCGACTGCGCGCGTCGGCTCGCCGGCAAAGGAGTCAAGGCCGAGGACATCAAGGAGCTCGTCTGCGAGGTCGGCGAGGGCACCGTGCATCGGCTGTGGGAGCCGCTCGCGGCCAAGCAGCGCCCGGCCAACGGCTATGCCGGGAAATTCTCCACGCCTTATTGCATCGCCGCCGGCTTCGTGCGCGGCAATGTGGGCCTCGGTGATTTCACCGACGCGGCCGTGCACGATCCCGCCGTCGATCCGCACAATCCTTATCCCAAGAGCTTCACCGGCCACATCCGCGCGGTGCTCGCCGACGGCGGCATGGTCGAGGAGCGCCAGCCGCATTTGCGCGGCGGCGCGCACGAGCCGCTCTCGCGCAACGACATCGAGGAGAAGTTCGAGCTCAACGCGCGCCACTGCGGATGGGATGCGGCGCGGACGCGCGCGGCGCTCGCGCGCATGCGCGCCTTGTTTGATGGGAAGATCGACCTTTCGTCCTTGCGCGGATGAGCGCGTTCCGATTCAGCTTGTCCCGCCCCCGCACCGATTGAGGATCAAATGACTCAGGAGCTGTCAGGCCGCGTCGCGATCGTCACCGGCGCGGGGCGCAATATCGGTCGCGCCATCGCGCTCGCGCTGGCCGATGGCGGCGCCGCGGTCGTGGTCAATGCGCGCTCCAACGTGCAGGAGGCCAAGGCCGTCGCGGGCGAGATCGAGCGCGCCGGCGGCAAGGCCTTCGCCGCCGTCGCCGATGTCGCCGACGCTGACGCGGTCGCGCGCATGGTGGAACAGGCGGCTTCGCGCTTCGGCCGCATCGACATTCTCGTCAACAATGCGGCGGTGCGCGCGGAACAGGCGTTCGAGACCATGACGCTCGCCGACTGGCGCGCCGTCACCGCCGTCATCCTCGACGGCGCGTTCAATTGCGTCAAAGCCTGCTTGCCCCATCTCAAGCGCAGCGGCGACGGCGTGATCGTCAACATCGGTGGGTTGTCCGCCCATACCGGCGCCGCGCGCCGCCCGCACGTGGTGACCGCCAAGGCTGGGCTTGTCGGTTTCACCCGCGCGCTGGCGCACGAGCTCGCGGCGGACAACATCCGGGTGAACACGGTGACGCCCGGCCTGATGGCGACGCCGCGTCCGGCCGGGCAACCCGAGCCGCAACATCACGCCCTCGTGCGCTCGCTCGTCGGCCGGCGCGGGGAGCCCTCCGACATCGCCGCGGCGGTGCGTTTCCTCTGCGGCCCGGGCGCGAGCTTCGTCACCGGGCAGAACATCCAGGTCAACGGCGGAACGTTTTTGGGGTAGCCGCTCCTCGGACTTGCCTAAAGAATCCTGCGCGGAACGAGGCCGGGATGCCGACGGTTCTACGGTGAGGCCCTGATCGCGCTTTCTTCTATTCCAACGAAGGAGACGAGCCCGCCCACGTGCATGTTCGCGCCGGGAGCAAAGAAGCCAAATTCTGGCTTCATGATCTCACCACGGCCGTGAATATGGGTTTTCCGCGCATGAACTCGGCGATATCATTCGCCACTTGCGGTTAAATCGCGAGCAGCTATTGGCAGCCTGGAATGACTACTTTGGAAATTGACGTCGGCGACCTCCATGCCCGCGCGGTCGAATTCACTGCAACGGAGCTGGTCGTAACCCTTGCTGATGGCCGCAAAATTGCAACGCCGCTCGATTGGTATCCGCGGCTCCAGCGCGCTTCGGTCAAAGAGCGCGCGAATTTCGAAATCGTGCCTATGGGCATCCACTGGCCCGACCTCGACGAGGATCTCGGCATTGCAGGGATGCTGAGGGGGCGGCGAGCATAAGTGCTGGCCCGCTGCGAGGGGCCGACGGGGTGAATCCCGCCGCGAAAGGTGCTAATCCCTTTCCACCCAATATCGCGGCAATCACTGGAACAACGAGGACGCCATGTATACCGATCTCGCGCTCTATATCGACGGAAAGTGGGTCAACGGCGGCGGCCGCAAGGGCGAGGACGTGCTCAATCCGGCGACGGGGAAGCCGCTGGCGCATTTGCCCCATGCCGGCAAGAGCGATCTCGACCAGGCGCTGGAGGCGGCGAAGCGCGGCTTCGCGCTGTGGCGGGCAACGTCGGCCTATGACCGCGCGAAAATCATGCGCAAGGCCGCTGACCTCATGCGCGAGCGCCACGACGCGATTTCGAAAGTGCTGGTGCAGGAGCAAGGGAAGGTCTACGTCGAGGCGCGCGCCGAGGTCATCACCTCCGCCGACATCATCGACTGGTACGCGGAGGAAGGCCGCCGCAGCTACGGCCGCATCGTGCCGGGCCGCGTCAAGGGCACGCGGCAGCTGGTGGTGTCGGAGCCGGTCGGTGTCGTTGCCGCGTTCACGCCGTGGAACTTCCCCGTGCTCACGCCCGCGCGCAAGATCGGCGGCGCGCTGGCGGCGGGGTGCTCGCTCATTCTCAAGGCCTCGGAGGAGACGCCGGGCGCTTGCGTCGAGTTGGTGCGCTGCTTTGTCGACGCGGGGCTCCCCGCTGGCGTGCTCAACCTGGTGTTCGGCGTGCCGGCCGAAGTGTCCGAGCATCTCTTGGCAAAGGACGCGGTGCGAAAGATATCCTTCACCGGCTCGATTCCGGTCGGCAAGCACCTTGCCGTGCTCGCCGCCAAAGGCATGAAGCGCACCACCATGGAGCTCGGCGGCCACTCGCCCGTGGTGGTGTTCGCCGATGCCGACGCGGAGAAGGCGGCCGACACCATCGCCGCGTTCAAATACCGCAACGCCGGCCAGGTCTGCATTTCGCCGACGCGCTTCTACGTGCAGGAAGACGCCTACAAGAAATTCCTCGCCCGCTTTTCCGACTATGCCAAAGGCATCAAGATGGGCGACGGCCTCGAAAAGGGCGTCACCATGGGGCCGATGGCGAACGCGCGCCGCATCGACGCCATGGAGAGCTTCGTGGCGGATGCGCGCAGCCGCGGCGGCAACGTCGTCACCGGCGGCAAGCGCCACGGCAACCAGGGCTTCTTCTACGAGCCCACAATCGTCACCGACGTGCCGGACGATTCCAAGGTGATGACCGAGGAGCCGTTTGGGCCGATCGCACCGATCGTCACGTTCAAGACCTTCGACGAGGTGGTGGAGCGCGCGAACGCGCTGCCCTTCGGGCTTGCGGCCTATGCCTTCACCAGCTCGCACACGACCGCGGCGGCGATCGGCGAGGCGATGGAGTCGGGCATGGTCGGCGTCAATTCGGTTGCCGTCTCCACGCCGGAGACGCCGTTCGGCGGCGTCAAGGAATCCGGCCACGGCAGCGAAGGCGGCATCGAGGGGCTCGGCGCCTACCTCAACACCAAGTTCATCTCGCAGGGGTAGCTGGTCTGCAGTAGTCCCGCTCGGCCTCACGCTGAGGAGCATCGCAGCGCGCGAGTA
>VAZM01000621.1 GCA_005883135.1 Alphaproteobacteria bacterium | reverse complement strand
CAGGAGTTGGTACCCGCAAGATATCGTGGTTGGACCGATCTAGTTATTAACGGCAGCTTCTGGGTCGGCGCTGCGGTCGGGGCGGCAGCCTCGATCGTGCTGCTGGATCCCGCCGTGCTGGCGCCGGATGTGGGGTGGCGCTTGGCCTTTCTGATCGGCGCGCTGCTCGGGCTCGTCATCTTCCTGATGCGGCTGTGGCTGCCCGAATCGCCGCGCTGGCTGATGACGCATGGTCGTGTCGAGGACGCCAACAAGGTGCTCGATCAAATCGAGCGCGAGTTTCGAGCGCGCGGCCATGGTTTCGAAGCCAAGCCGCTCGCGGTGATCCGGCTGCGAATCCGCCGTTTCACCCCGCTCGCGGAAGTCGCCAGGACGCTTTTTCGTATCGAGCGCAGGCGCACCTTGGTCGGCTTAAGCCTGATGGTGGCGCAGGCGTTCTTCTACAACGCCATTTTCTTCACCTATGCGCTGGTGCTGACCGACTTCTACGGTATACCCGGCGATCATGTGGGCTGGTATCTGTTGCCGTTCGCGGCCGGAAACTTCCTCGGGCCGGTGGTTCTCGGCCGGCTATTCGACACCATCGGCCGCCGTCCAATGATCGCCGCCACCTATGCGGTGTCCGGGATGCTGCTTGCTGTCGCCGGATATCTCTTCGCCCTCGGCATCTTATCCGCGACCGCCCAGACCATCGCCTGGATGGTGATCTTCTTCTTCGCCTCGGCGGCGGCGAGCTCGGCCTATCTCACCGTGAGCGAGACCTTCCCCCTCGAGGTGCGCGCGCTCGCGATCGCATTCTTCTATGCCGTCGGCACCGGCATCGGCGGCGTGGCAGGACCGTGGTTCTTCGGGGCGCTCATCGACACCGGCTCGCGCTGGAGCGTTTTTGGCGGGTATCTGCTGGGCTCGGTGCTGATGCTCGCGGCGGCGTTAATCGCGGCGCGCTTCGCCGTCGCGGCGGAGCGCAAGCCGTTGGAGAGCGTCAGCAGGCCGCTCGCCGCCGCTGAGTGAAGCCGCACGTTCGGACGAACTGTACGCGCCTGCTGCCGGCCATTTCACTCGCGAACCATGCTGAGTACTGCCGCTGCTGTCGTCGGCGTGTCTTCCCCGATCACGGATCGCATTATGAAACGGAGAAGGTCCGTTGGGCCGTCTGCGTTGACAAAGGTGGTAGGGGGCCGAGTTCCCATGCCCCTACCAAGCGAATACTCGCCTCCTGGGCAGAGCCGCTCCCCGAACGCCTCGCAGCACGCATCCCTCAGCTTGAGATAACGGTTGGAACGAGTACTGAAAGGGTCGGTCGGCCTGGGCCTGCTTTTCGAAGAACTTACGCGATGCTCGCTCTTCAATTACCTCGCTCAAGATCGTCCATCGCCGCGGTGCTGATCGCGCACAGAATTACCTTGCCCTGATTGAGCATCGTGAACTCAACGACCATCCGATTGAAGTCGTAGCCCTGCACCTCGCCTCGCTGCAGCGGCATTGCAAATTCTCCATGCTGGAGGAATTTCATTGTGCCACGTCGATAGGTCGATGTCAGTTTGGCTCCGATGAGCAGGCAATCAATTAGGGGCGACTGCCAGGTCCCTTCGGTGCTAGAAAGCGACATTCACAGTGCCCTGATCCCCAAAAAGGCTCCAGGTTTTGAGTAGTGTTCCATTCGTTTACCATCCGGCCCTCTATAGGTACCGAGAATCCTATCCCAGAAAAAATGGATCAC
>VAZM01000620.1:334-1591 GCA_005883135.1 Alphaproteobacteria bacterium | reverse complement strand
CGGCGTTAGCGCCGGATCGCAAATCGGAGCGATGGGGCCTGGGATTACGGCCGTGGGGGCGACCGCAGATTTCACACCACGTCAGCTTATCATTGTGTTCGGGCCAGGGGGGCTGGCGCGCCTGAGGGACCACCGCAATAGCGGACACCATGAATGAGTTCACCACTGCGATCTTTTGGAAGGATGGTGCCGTCGAGCTCGACCTAGTGCTGGCCGGTAGCAATCAGTGGCGTACTGACGACCCGGAGTAGGTGATGACCTACGTCGTCAATGAAAGCTGCATCAAATGTAAATATATGGACTGCGTGGAGGTATGTCCCGTCGACTGCTTCTACGAAGGCGAGAACATGCTCGTCATCCACCCAGACGAATGCATCGATTGCGGTCTTTGCGAGCCGGAATGCCCAGTCAACGCAATCAAGGCGGACACCGAGGCCGGACTCGAAAAATGGCTCGGCATCAATGCCGAATATGCGCGGGTCTGGCCGAACATCACTGTAAAGCGTGAGCCGCCGCCAGATGCAAAGGAGTGGGAGGGCAAGCCTGACAAGGCCAACTTGTTATCGCTCAACCCTGGCACAGGTGATTGAGGCGGGGATAACCGCGAGCTCGGCTATGTGCGACGGAAGGGAGGTGCGACGCTCAATTGCCAGACGGCCGGCTGCCGGCGCGTTCCTGCCACCGCATATATCGGCGTATCACTAAGCTTGGTCTGCTGGTTCAACGCGATGGACGAGAAACGCCCTAACCCCCCAAGACTGTCCGGCTCCATCATTTCGCGAGGTTTGCCTAATGGGTCCAAAGTGCGCGGATGCTTGTCATGCAGGAAGACTGCAAGCTGTGGTCTTTATGGATTCATCCTGAGACGTTATCGCCTCTTGAAATAGATGATTTTGCACGTCTTGAGGCAAATTGCTCTATATCCGGACCGGCTGATCCGGCGTCGCCCTGGGATGGCAATTAAAAGCTCGCTATTGTCGTGAGAGAAGCGCATACTTGCGCATCACTGACAGGGTTTACCCGGGGCGTTGGTGACTGAGAGACCGGTTGCGCTCCCGCCTGTATGGCTAGAGGAGGGCAGCATGTCCAAGGCCGACGAATACCGCCAGTTTGCCAATGACTGCATTGCGTGGGCGCGCATCGCGATCTCTGATGATCAGCGCGGGCAATTTCTCGAACTCGCCAAAAAGTGGACGCAGGATGCTGAGATGATTGATCAGGGCATAGAGGTGCGCACTAACAAGGCGGCGAAAGCAT
>VAZM01000620.1:0-324 GCA_005883135.1 Alphaproteobacteria bacterium | reverse complement strand
TTCGCAAGCAGAGGCTTATCAAGGGACCGCAAGAGTTTCGAGATATTCGTAGCAATCGCGAGATTTAAATGGCCCGGACAGCACGCGGCGGCCGTCTTCACGAGCTGTTCCAGACGAACAGGCGCTATCTCCGGTGTCATCAGGAAGCCGCCATTGCGTTCGGAACGCATGAACCCGCCTTGATTCAGAACAATTCAGGCCAGTCCGGTAGTGGGCTATTTTGATTGTGGTAGATGGTCGTTTGCCCGCGCTTCCGCTCTCTCTGCGAGAAGAACATAGTCACTTGCGATTCCGAGCATCATTTGCTTGGCCTCCCGGTCTTTC
>VAZM01000619.1 GCA_005883135.1 Alphaproteobacteria bacterium | reverse complement strand
ATCCAATGCCATGATATTTTTCTCCTTGGAGGTCTCCGCCATATCAATTGCGGACGGATAGACATCTTCTCCGGACGGATGGCAGAATCGGTTTTCATGCTGCTCTCTAATCCAGATTCTGTCAGAGAAAGAGGCATCCTCCGATATCTGACCAAATCGGCCTGCCTTACGACGCAATCATCTATATCACCCACGCCGCTTCGAATGAGATGACGGGCCTGAATATGTCTGATGCCGCACAGCGAGGCATAAGAGTCACGCTGCTGAGCTCGCTGGCCAAAGAGACCGCGGTCGCTATACCCACACGCTACGGCGACATCACCGTGAAGAAATGATCCGGAATGCTGTATTGGCCATATCAGATATGGGGATCAGCGGATTGAAATTGCATCGACGGGTCAGGTCTACCCCAGCCTCCACTATCTGCGCGAGCAAGTCATACGTCGCAAAGCAGGCTCGCAGCATACTTTGCGGCTATTAGAATTGCCGGATGTGGTCAAGCTTGGACTGCAACGACCACCCTTCGAAGCATGCCGGGATGATCCGGCCGGTAAGAATCGATCCTTACAAATTACAGCGATGCAACGCTTCGCTCGAGCTTCAGAGAGAGCTTAATGCATGAGCCGTTTGGCCCGCTCAATTGCCTCCATACATTGAGGCTCCTGGCCGCTCCGATCAAAACTACGCGCTTGCTCAACAGCGCTTTGGGCTGAGGCCAACTGGTCCGTTGCCGGCCGTCGAGCCCCTTCGGCCTGTTGCGCAGCGGTAGGACCTCCGCGGGTCTGGCTCTGCACATCCTGCGGCGAGGCGGCACCTCCTTGGGTGGCCTCGTTCATGGCGGCGGTCGGAGGATGTTGCTCGCGGACCGTCTCACCCGCCCGCGGTGATGCGCCCCCGCCCTGGGTGGCTTCATTCATGGCCGCCGTCGGAGGATGCTGTGGCTTGGCCGACTCTGCTGCGGCGGCAGATGCCGCCGTGCTTGAATCCGCGGCGCCCATGGCTGACGTGGGCGGATGCTGTCGGGTCGTGGTTCCGGTCGGTCCCGCGGTTGGTCCGGACCCTGCGTCCCGCGATGCCAGCAGCTTGGTTACATTCTCGATTTCTGCCGTACACGGCCCGGCTGCCGCCGTTCCGAGCGGGAAAGCAACAACGGCGCAAGCTCCAAGCAATGTGATTGTTTTCATGAGCTTTTCTCCCGATAGTCGGATACT
>VAZM01000245.1:5296-12014 GCA_005883135.1 Alphaproteobacteria bacterium | reverse complement strand
AAACCCGACGGTGCCGCGGTGCATGCCGTAGATCGGCTTGCCCGTGGTCATGAACCGGTGCAGGGTCTGCAGCATCAGTCCGTCGCCGCCGAGCGCGACAATGACGTCGGCGGCCTCGGCCGAGGCGTTGCCATAGCGGGCGGTGAGCCGCTCGAATGCCTCGCGCGCCTCGGAGATGGGGCTCGCGACGAAGGCTATCCGCTCGAACTTCGGGGTCGCGGAGCTCATCGCAGGCCTCGTCATTGGAGTATTGACGCCTCGCTATCGAGGCGCAGGCGGTGGGTTGCGCGCCCGCAGGCGCAAGGGGATAAGCATGGAGCGCGCGGTCTTCGTCTATACGACCTATCCGTCCGTTGTCGAGGCGGAGCGGGCCGGACGCGCGCTTGTGGAGCAGCGCTTGTGCGCCTGCGTCAACATCCTACCCGGAATGATCTCGCACTATTGGTGGCAGGGCGTGCTCGAGCGCGGCGAGGAGGTGGTGATGATCGTCAAAACCCGCAGCGCCCTTGCCGGGCGCGTCAGTACCGCGGTGAAGGAGATGCACTCGTACGTCACTCCTGCGATCCTGGTCATCCCGATCGAGAGCGTCGACCGCGGCTATCTCGACTGGCTCATGGCCGAGACCGCGCCGGCGGCAAAGGAATGATCTCGCGACAGCTGGCGGGCGACGGCGACGAAGGCGTGCGCAAGCGCGTCGTTCGTTCCGCAGATGTGCTGAAATGCGCGTACGGCAGGTCCGCCTCTTGGCCGCGACGGTTACCTCGCTTAGTGTCTTGAAACCTATGCGCCTGAGTGGAGAGCACGTGGGCCATGTCGGGCGGCAGAGGCTCAAGACCGCGAGTGCAAGGCAGGCGATGAAGCCCGCGCCGTACGGCCCATTTCCCTATTCGCCGATCGTGCGTCGGCCGCGGCTGAGTTGGCCGGACGACGCCCATGTCGCGCTCTGGGTCATCCCCAACATCGAGTTCTTCTCGCTGATGGAGAAGGTGCCGGCGGGCTCCGGTGGTCCCGGCACCCCGGTGCCCGACATCCCGTCATGGTCGGCGCGGGACTATGGCAACCGCGTTGGGGTGTTTCGGCTGATGCGGGTGCTCGCCCGCCATGGCATTCGCGCGACTGTCGCGCTCAACAGCGATCTGTGTGTCCACCACCCCGAGATCATCGAAGAAGGTCGCAAGCTCGGGTGGGAGTGGATGGGCCACTGCGAGAGCAACACGCGCCGACTCAACGAAGCGCCGCCGGGTGAGGAGAAGGCGATCATTCGGCGCGCGCTGACGACCATAGCCGAGGCGACCGGCGCGCGGCCGCTGGGTTGGCTCGGCTCCGGCCTACAGGAAACCTGGGATACGCTCGACCTGCTGGCGGCGGAAGGTTGCGAGTATGTCTGCGACTGGACCAACGACGAGCAGCCGTATGTCATGAGGCTCGACGGCGGACGGCAGCTCATCTCGGTGCCCTACAGCCACGAGATCAACGACAAGCCGGTGTTCGAACGCTTGCACCGTACCGCCGACGAATTTCGCGACATGATCTGTCGGCAGTTCGACGTCCTCTATCGCGAAGGCGCGGAATCGGGCCGCGTCATGGCGGTCGCGTTGCATCCATATCTGACCGGCGTGCCGCACCGCATCGACGCGCTCGACGCGGCGCTCGCCTATATCGGCAACCACGCCCGGGTTTGGAAGACGACCGGTGCCGAGATCGCGCGGCACTATCGCGCGCAGATCGCCAAGCAATAGCGGAGTGGAGATGGGCAGGGGTCGACGGCCGAGAAACGCATTTGTGGCGCTGCTGGCCGTTGCGGCAATGGCCGTGGCGCCGGCAGCGACGGCGGAACCCGTGACCGTCGGCCTGGTCGGCGCGATTTCCTCGACGCATTGGCCGATTTATATCGGCCTCGCCAAGGGATATTTCGCCGCCGAGGATTTGCAGCCCGACCTCGTGTTCATCCAGTCGAGTGCGGCGCTGGTTCAACAGCTCACCGGCGGCTCACTCGATCTGGCCTTGTCGACCGGCCTTGCGGATCCTCTCCGCGCCATCGATAAGGGCTCGCCCATCGCCATCGTGCGGATCGAGATGCAGGCTCCGCCCTACGCGTTGCTGGCCAAACCTGCGATCAAAGGTTGGGCGGATCTCAAGGGCAAGACGATATCGATCGGCGGCCCCAAGGATATCACGCGTATTTATCTCGAGCGCATGGCGGTTCCGAACGGACTCAAATCTGGCGATTACGACACGGTGTTCGCGGGTGCGACTTCGGCGCGGTTCTCGGCGCTACAATCGGGCGCGGTCGATGCCGCCATTCTGCTGCCGCCGTTCAATTTCTATGCCGAGTCGGCAGGCTTCACCAATCTCGGCCTGACCATCGATTACGCCAAGGAGCTGCCGTTCACCGGCACGGTACTCGGCCGCGCGTGGGCGTCGGTGCGCAAGGCGACCCTCGACAAGGTGCTCTCGGTCAATACCAAAAGCATGGCCTGGTTCTCCGATCCGGCAAATCGCGCGGAAGCCATCAAAATTATGGTCGAGGCAAGCAGGCTCAAGGAGGAGGACATCGCCAGGTCCTACGATTTCCTTCACAAGAACGCATTCTTCGAAACTAGCGGGAAAATTTCCCGGACCAAGCTGGGGGCGCTGCTCAACGCGCTCAAAGGACTCGGCGATATCGGAGGCTCGACCGATATTGACCGTTTCATATTGCCGGGCGTCACTGAACTGACGGATTAGGCCGGGGTGAGCGGCGTCGAGAGATGGGCCGTGCAGCGGGCAGCAGGATCGCGCCTGGGCTGGAGGATCGGCTTCCCGCGCCTTTATCTCGCGGGCGCGCTTTCCGTTCTCGGCGGACTGCTGCTTTGGGAGCTGGCGAGCCGGTTCGTCGTCGCCAACGCGCTCTTTCTCGCCGCGCCCTCGCAAATTTTCGCCGCCATCGCGGCGCTCGCGAAGAGCGGCGAGCTGTGGCAGCACATGTCGATCAGCGCGATCGAGTTCGCGATCGGGTACGCGATTGCGAGCCTGCTCGGCGTGATCATCGGCTTCGCCATGGCGGAAAGCGCGGTCATGAAGCGCGTGCTGCAGCCCTGGATTTCGGGTCTCTATGCCACGCCGACCATCGCGCTCGCTCCTTTGTTCATCCTTTGGCTCGGGATCGGCATCTGGTCCAAGGTGCTGGTGGTGATCTTTCTCGTGCTATTTCCGGTGACCATCAACACCGAGGCCGGCCTGCGCACGACGAGCGAGCGGCTGATCGAGATGCTGCGCTCGTTCGGCGCCACGCCGCGGCAGATTTTCTTCAAGGTGTCGCTGCCGTCTGCCGTCCCCTTTATTCTCGCCGGGCTCAAGCTCGGCATCGGCCGCGGGCTGATCGGTGTCGTCGTGGCGGAGTTGTTCGGCTCGCGCGCCGGACTGGGGCGGTTGATCGCGCAATCGGCGGACGCCTTCAACATGCCGGATCTGTTTGCCGGCGTGATCGTGCTCGCAGCCGCCGGCATCGCGCTGACGGCGGGCTTCGGTTGGCTCGAAAACCGGCTCGTGCCCTGGACCAAGGATTAAAGCCACTTGGCACCGAAGCTGCAGATTTCCCGTCTCGGCAAGTCGTTCGGCGAATTGCAGGCGCTGCGCGACATCAACCTCGCGATCGAGCGCGGTGAGTTCATTGCCGTCGTCGGCCCCTCGGGCTGCGGCAAGACCACGTTTCTGCGCATTGTCGCCGGTCTCGAGCCGGCGAGCTCCGGGGAGGTCGAGCTCGATGGCCGCGCGGTCAAGAGACCAGGCGGCGACCGCGGCTTCGTGTTCCAGACCGACAATCTCCTGCCCTGGCGCACCGTATTTGCCAACGCGATCATCGGGCGCGAGGTCGCGGGTCGGGTCGGCCCCGCCGAACGGCGGCGCACGCTCGAGCTCTTGAAGCTCGTCGGCCTGGAAGGGTTTGAAAACTATCACCCACGCCAGCTATCGGGCGGCATGCGCCAGCGGGTCAATCTCGCGCGTGCGCTTGCCATCGATCCGCAAGTGCTGCTGATGGACGAGCCGTTCTCCTCGCTCGACGCGCAAACCCGCGAGATCATGCAGACCGAGCTGATGCGTATCTGGGAAGCCGGGCGCAAGACCGTCTTGTTCGTCACGCATCAGATCGACGAGGCGGTGTTTCTGGCCGACCGCGTGCTCGTCTTCGCGCGCCGGCCAGGTCGGCTGCGCGAGAGCGTCGCCATCGAGCTGGCGCGCCCGCGCACGCTCGCGATCAAGCGTACGGCTGAATTCGTGCGCTACGTGGATCACATTTGGCGGCTGATCGAGGACGACGTGCGCGCGAGCGTCATCGAAGAGAAGGTGTGACCTTGCGACATGTTGCATGAAGTGCAGCGCCGTGCTTCATCCAACGACGAGTGCCGCCGATTTGAAATTCCTGCACCGTGTTCCGCAAGTCCGCCTCAGGAATTTCAAATCGAAAAGCGGCACTAGAATCATAGAGTTGCTAGTGCCCTTTGGTTTTCGAAGTTCGTGCCCGAGTGTGCCGCGCTGTATCACGAACTTCGAAAACCGGGCACTAGCCCGCAGAGCCGCTTCGAGATGCAACGAACAGGAAAGCGCATGAGAGAGAATCGCATCAACCGACGGCAAATCTCGATGGCGCTCGCTTCGGCTGCGGCCGTCGGCGTGTTGCCGGTCCGCGCGCGCGGTGAGCAGACTTATCCCGCCCGGCCGGTTCGGTTCGTCCTGCCGTTTGCCGCCGCGGGGGTCGCCGACATCACCGCCCGCGTGGCGGCGGAAAAGCTCGGCGACAAGCTCGGGCAACGCTTCGTCGTCGAAAACCAACCTGGCCCGGGCGGCATCGCCGCCGCGCGCGCCGTGCTGTCGCAGCCGCCCGACGGCTATACCATCGGCCTCGTCACCAACGGCACCTCGATCAGCGCCGCCATCTACAAGGCCCTGCCGTTCGATCCGGTGAAGGATTTTGCCACGATTTCCACCATCGGCGCGTTCGATCTCGTCTTCGCCACTAACGTGGACTCCGACTTCAAGACGTTCGGTGATTTCATCAACGCGTCGCGGGCGCAGCCAGGTAAGCTCAATGTCGGCACCATCAACGTGGGCGGGACGCAAAACCTTGCGGCCGAGCTCCTCAAGGCCTCGGCGGGGCTCAATTTCCAGATCATCCCGTACCGCGGCACGCCCGACGTCATCGTCGCGCTCCTGCGCAACGACGTGCAGCTCATGGTCGATTTCTACGCCCCGATGAAATCCACGTTGCTCGATAACAAAATCCGCGCGGTTGCCACCACCGGCAAGGAGCGCTCGCCTTTCTTCACCGACGTGCCAACGGTCGCCGAAACCGGAGTCCCGGGATACGAGGTCGTTTCGTGGAACGGGGTGTTCGCTCCGCATGACACGCCGGCGCAGATCATCGAAGTCTTGAACAAGTCCATTCGCGAGATCGTGGGTACGGCTGAGGTGAAGCAGCGCTATGCCGAGCTCGGGATCGAAGCCAAGGCCAGCACACCCGAGGAGTTGAAGGCCCGCCTTGCCGCCGATATCGGTAAATGGGCCGCGGTGATCGAGCGCGCCGGCATTCCGAAGCAGTAGCGGCAACAAGCTCGCTTGCCGTTACGTGGCGTAGCGGACATCGCCGCTGCGGGCCACGCACCGCCTGCCGTCGCCGAGCGTGATCACGCGCCGTTCACAAATCCTTGTTGTGTGATCGCCATCACATTCAGGGCCCCCGCGCGGCAGCTACCCTCCTGGCATCGAATCCATAGATGGAGGCTATCGGTGGCCCGTCTGGACAATAAGAAGAGATTGATCGAGCGCGCGAATACGGTGCTGCTCCTGGGCATCCTCTGGAGTGCCCTCGGGATTTGCGTTATCGGCGCGCTCTCCTACGACATGGCGAATTGGTTTTCGGCCTGGTGAGCGGCGCTGGGCGCGCAATCGCCGCCTTTCGCTGCTTCCGCCGCCTTTCCAATTCCGTCCCGTGGACTCCGCGATCTCAGCGATGTTCCGCCGTGAGCGGCCCGTATCTATCGAGTCGTCGTAGCACATCGTCGCGCCCGGCGTCGGGCACCTCGAACAGCACGCGCGCGATCCCCGCCTCGCGGTAGGGCGCGAGCGCCGCCGCATCCGCCGGCGCGTTGAACACCGTGATCGACAGCGTCGCCGGTTCCCGGCCGGCCGCGAGGGCGGCTTCGCGCAGCCGCGCGGCCGCGCGTTTGGGTTCCCAGTCCGAGCGCGGGCGCGGGAACCAGCCATCGCAGAATTCGACCACACGACGCACGGTATGGTCGCTCTCGCCGCCGAGAAAGATGGGTGGATGCGGTTTCTGCTTCGGCTTGGGATTGAGCCAGACTGGATCGAAATTGACGAACTCCCCGTGGAATTCGGCCTGCTGCTGCGTCCAAAGCGCCTTCATCGCCAGGACGCGTTCGCGCAAGAGCTTGAAACGGCTCTCATAGCGCACGCCGTGATTCTCCATCTCTTCGACATTCCAGCCGCCGCCGATGGCGAAAATGAACCGGCTGCCGGAAAGCTGGTCGAGGCTCGCGACCGACTTGGCGGTGATGATCGTATCGCGCTGGGGCAGCAATGCGATGCCGGTACCCAGCTTGAGCGTGCGGGTCGCCGCCGCCGCAAACGACAGCGCGACGAATGGATCGTGGGTATGTGAATAGCGCTTGGGCAGTTCGCCGCCGCCCGGAAACGGCGAGCGGCGGCTCACCGGAATATG
>VAZM01000245.1:0-5145 GCA_005883135.1 Alphaproteobacteria bacterium | reverse complement strand
CCAACCTATAACACGCGTCCGGGTCCGATGTCGTCCCAGGCAGGCTTCCCGTTGCCAGCCACTACGCAACGCAGGCGGGAAGCTTTGCCGCTCTCCCTCTACCTTGCGGCTCCGAGAGTGAGATTGCCCCAGCTCGTTGCCCGCTCGATACGGACCGCGATGACGGGATAAGTTGCAATCTGCATGGCGCCGAGTTGCGGGTAGCGGGAGCGCAAGAGCGCTTGCGCATCCCGGTGTTCCTGGCCCTCGCGCAGTACTTCGGCGCGCCCGCGCAGCATCACCCACCCGAGCCGCGCCCAGTCCTCCTCGTAGCGATCCACGATGACCGCGACCGCCGGGTTCTCGGCGATGTTCCTCAGCCGCTTAAGCGCGGTGACCGCGCGCCGCTTCGGTTTTTCGTCAATGGTGATGTAGAGCGCGTCGTCCGCAATCGCAAAGCAGACCGGCACGACGTGAGGGATTGCATGCCTGTCGGCGGTCGCAAGATGCGCGATGCGCTGGTGCGCCAAGAACCGGCGTTCCCCATCCGCCCGCCGCGCACAGTTGCCGCCCGCTTTCAGGCTGCGGCCAAAGACCAAGTTATGGCGCGGGCTCATTCTCGCATTCCAAGCTGGACTGTTGGTACTCGAAGGCCGGATGCCGGATTCTCGCCACAAAGTGCGAAACGCTGGCCAGGTTTTTGCCACAAACCGCGAAACCAAAATCTCTGCGGCGAAATACGGCTGAAACGGCTGTGCGGTACATCCTGATGAAGAAGTTCTCGGAAGCAGCGCCCCGCTTTTGGAAGAGAACGAGTTCGAATAGGGATGGACGTGATGCTTTCTGATCATCGGCATTGGCTCGAATATGATTTCGTCGCGCTTGCGGTGCTGTTGGCCGGCATCGGATTTGTGGAATTGATCGTGCTGAGCATTTGACGACGCGCGTTGAGCCACACTGCGCGCCTACAAGCAGTCATTCATTCTGAATTCGGCGCCGCCACAGCAAACGGCGACGAGACCGCCTTCTCACTCGATCATCTCGTCAGCCGTGGCGAGCAGCGTCTGCGGTATCCTCAGTGCGAGCGCATTCGCGGTCTTGAGGTTGATGAGCAGTTCGAATTTGACCGGCGCCTGCATGGAAGCTCGGCCGCCGCGCCGAGCAGGCTGATGAACTCGCGCCGTCCATGCCCGATAAGGGTCTCTCCCCCCGTGCGGAGCCTCTCCCGCATCCTCAGCCTAGCACGCAGTAGCCGACCGGTCCTCGGCGCAGCCCTGAATAGTTCTGAATCGAGTCGCCAGCCGGCCTGTCCGCGCCCGCTGCCAGTCGTGGCGAACGCCGCTATCTCTAATGGCGGATCGAAAGCGGCAACCAGACGGAACGCGAGGGAGGCATCCGCAATTGATCGGAGGCGTTGTGGGCCGTGTCCCAGATGCAGCGCGCCAGGCTTGCCTGTCGTCACGCGTATCGCTCGCGCTATGCTCGGGGCATGCGGCGATCGAGGTGATCGTGCCCCTATGGCACGAAAGGCACACGGAGGAGGTAATCGGCGCCGGCGGATCGCGCGTCGATTATCGTTCCGCGGCCGGCTTGACTGCTGTCTCGGCCGTGGCAAGCCTATTGGTGCCGGGTGAGAGATTTGAACTCCCGACCAACGGTTTACAAAACCGCTGCTCTACCACTGAGCTAACCCGGCAAATCAATGACTTACGAAACAGGAGTTCAAGCATCGTCTGAACCCCTAAGGGTCTTTCATGAAATAACAGCAAAGCACCGTTGGAGCTACCTCCGTGCGAAATCGGCCAACCGCTCAACAGAGGCGACGAAAATTTTTATGTTTTTAGTCGGAACCTCCAGCGCCGCTGACCGTTGAGGGCGTGGGACGAGCTCGATGACCCTCTGAGCTCGTTCGTCCCAGACTTCAGAACCCCGCCCTCGGCGGGGTTTTTCTTAGCCGCAATGACTATCGCCGCCCGCCGGATCAGCCGGGGTCAAGCCGTATGGCCCGGGTCGAGCGGGGATGGGGTTTGCAGCCGGTTGTCTTCGGTCATGAGGTCCGACGTCGGCCGGCCGGGTTGGCCGCGCCAGCCGAGACGTTGCTGGGCGACATCATCCTCGCTCGGCCGGTCTGCCTCGCGCCCCTGACGTATTCTTGCCCTCTCGCGAATGCTTTGACCCATAGCCTCGTCCCTCGCAGGCGCTGCCGAATGGCGCTGTGTATACCTCGCCCATATGACGGCTCATAGCGCGCGTGACGGCAAACGCACCGATTTCATCCCCAGCCCGCTTGTGCGGCGGGATTCCACGCCTAGATAGGTTGCAGTGTCGCGTCCCTCCCAGCCCCCCTGCGATACGCGACATGAAGAAGCCCCGGCTGCGTTAGGTTCGCCGGGGCTTCGATTTGTCTAGCGGGTTGAAGGCTGTGCGCTAGGACGCCGGTTTTGCCTCCGCCTCCAACGGCTTCCAGATGCTGATGTGGCGCGTCTCGGGCATCAGGAAGAGGCCGAGCACGAAGCACACCGCAGGCACCAGGATCGGATAGAGCAAGGCGTAGCCGAGGCTGCCCGTGGCGGCAAAAGCCGCCGATGTGATGAAGGGCACCAACCCGCCGCCCCAGCCGTTTCCGATGTGATACGGCACGGAAACCGACGTATAGCGAATCCGGCTGGGGAAGTATTCCGCCAGGAAGGCTCCGATCGGGCCGTACACCATGCCGACGTAGTTGACGAGGATGGCGATGATGATGATCGCCACCGGATAATTGATGTTGCCGGGCTGCGTCACCGTGCCCAGCCACGCATAGAGCGGATAGTAAGTGACCGCCGCGAGCAACATGCCGCCCAGGATCACCGGCTTGCGGCCGATATGGTCGGACGCCCACCCCCAGAAGATCAGGGTCGGCGTCGCGATGAGCAGCGCGGCCATCACGATGTAGCTCGAGGTGAACAGGTCCACTTTCGAGACCTGCTGCAGGAAGTACAACGCCCAGAACTGACCGCTGTACCAGACCACCCCTTGGCCGATCACAATAATGCTCGCGATCAGAACGAACTTGATGTTCGCGGTGAGGAACGCCTCCTTCCATGGATTTCGCGTCCTCAGGCCCTTGGCCTTGATCTCCTGGAAGATCGGCGTCTCGCCCAGCTGCAGGCGGATGTAGATGGCGATCGCGACCAGCAGGAAGGACACCAGGAATGGAACGCGCCACGCCCATGCGTTGAACACCTCCTCGCCGAAGCCGGCGCGCGTACCGAGCACCACCGCCAGCGCGACCACGATCCCCAAGGTCGGCGAGGTTTGCAGCCAACCGGTATAGAAGCCGCGCCGTTCGTCGGAAACGTGCTCGGCCACGTAAGTGATGGCACCGCCGTATTCGCCGCCCAGGCAGAGGCCTTGGATCATCCGTAACGCGAACAGGATGAACGCGGCTGCCAGTCCGATCTGGTCGAAGGTGGGGATCAACCCGATCACCCCTGTGCCGATGCCCATTCCGGTAAGCGTGATGAGAAAGGTGTACTTGCGACCCACCCGGTCTCCCAGCCATCCGAACAGGAACGCTCCAAACGGGCGGATCAAGAAGCCGGCTGTGAACAGGGCGATCGTGCTCAACAGGGCAGCGACCGGGTGCGTCTTCTCGAAGAATTTGACCGAGAGCACGGCGGCCAAGCTTCCGAAGATATAGAAGTCATACCATTCGATGACGTTTCCCACGGACGCGGCAACAATCACGCGTCGGAAATCCTTCGGGATTTGCATCTTTTTCTCCTCCCTTGTCGGGTTTTATCGCTTGGGGCGCACAGATGCGCCGAACGCCCAACGAGCGCCCCCAGCGAGTTTCCGCAAACGCTTAGCGAACCGCGGCTGCTTTTCTGCCGATCGTTCGAAGTGGTGAAAAAGGTAGCATTGCGGGGAACGGAGCCTAATTAGACTTTTGGCCTAGACACGGGAGTTCTCCCGGAAAAGTTAACGCGCCTTACGTTTCTGGCCGGTTGCTCAATCTTCCCGTTCGCTGGCGACATAGAGGGCCAGCGCGGCCGCATTCGAGACGTTGAGCGTCTTCATCCGGCCCGGGAGCTCGAGCCGGGCGACCTCATCGCAGCTCGCGCGCGTCAACTGCCGCAGTCCCTTTCCTTCAGCGCCCAACACCAACGCCAGCGGCGCCCGCAAGCTCGCCTCGCGCACGTCGCGTTCCCCGGTGCTGTCGAGGCCGACAAGACAATATCCACGCTCGCGCAAGGTCGCGAGCGTGCGCGCCAGATTTTGCACCGTCACGATCGGAACGTATTCGAGGGCGCCCGAGGCCGCCTTGGCGAGCACGCCGGTCGCCTCCGGGCTGTGGCGGGCGGTGATGACGACCGCCCTGACGGCGAACGCGGCGGCGGTGCGAAGGATCGCGCCCACGTTGTGCGGGTCGGTGATCTGATCGAGCACGAGCACGAGTCCTGCTGGCTCGATCTGCTCGAGGTCGGGTGAGGGCAGGGCATCGGCTTCGGCCAGCAGGCCATTGTGCACGGCATCGGGGCCGAGGCGGCGCGCAATCACATCCGGCCGCACGATCTCGGGCTCAAGGGCGAGCGCAACCCCCTCCTCGGCGAGACGCCGTGCCGCATTTGCTGTGGCGTAGAGGCGTCGAATGCGGCGCGCGGGATTTTGCAACGCCGCTTTCACCGTGTGCCACCCGTAGAGGATCGCCGCCCCGGCAGGTGGCCGCGCCGCGCCGTCGGGCGCCGGCCGAGACGTTGCGGCGTTGCGCCGCCAGCGCGGTCGGCGCGGCTGATGCGGGTCGGATGAACGCGGGCGGCGGTGGCGCATGGAGGATTCCCCACGCGACAGTCCTGTGCGGCGAGGCCAATATCAAGCCGGTCGCGCCGCCCCGCGATCCCGGCGCCCGCTCGCCTCGGCGTGGTTGACACCACCCGATGCGCTCCCCATAACCCGGCCAGAACGCGCATCCATCGGATGCGAGGTTCGAGATCGGGGGAGTGTCCCGAGCGGCAAAGGGGGCGGACTGTAAATCCGCTGGCTTACGCCTTCGTAGGTTCGAGTCCTACCTCCCCCACCAGGATCAGCGGCAGCAGTCATCAGAGGATCGGCGAGACCTGATTGCTCTTGTCTGGTGACTTGTCCGCTTCGTGCGGGTGTAGCTCAATGGTAGAGCAACAGCCT
>VAZM01000624.1 GCA_005883135.1 Alphaproteobacteria bacterium | reverse complement strand
CTCCGCCGTGTACGCGGCATCCACGGCTACCGCTCCGCCGAGAAGAACGGCGAGTGGCTGACGCTGCGCGATGCCGCCGCAAAGCTCGGTGTCAGCCATCATCAAGTTCGCAAGCTCATCAAGGCTGGCATCCTCAACAGCGAGCAGATTATGCCGGACGCACCACATCAGATCCGTACGGCCGACCTCGCAAGTGAGCAGGTCGCTGCTGCGCTCAAGCAAAAAGGTCGCCCGTGTCGGGTCGATTCCGAAAGACAGACATCAATGTTTCCAAATACTTGAAGAGGGGGTGCAGAATGACTCGGTCATCGCGATGCCGCGCAGCGCACGCTCGGCAGCATTGTTGGTCAGACAAATCCGCCCGTCGTTGAGGAAGCGCGCGAAGATGACCCAACGCTTGAGCATGTAGTCCATCGCCTTGGCGACGTCGTTGTGGCGCGAGAGCTTGGCGCGCTCCTTGCGCATCCAGCTCTCGAGATCGGACACGAGTGGCGCGACGCGGTCACGCCGCGCCGCGACACGCTCACCGATGGAGCGACCGTTGATCTCGCGCTCGATGTCGAAGATCGCATCGATGCGCTTGACCGCCTCGACCGCGAGCGGCGCAAGGACCGACAATTGGCCGCGCGCCTTGGCGGCGACGTCGGCGAGCTCAAAGAACTTGCGCCGGCCGTGCGCCCAGCAGGATGCTTCTGTGATCGGTCCTGGCTTTCGGTCGGCGGCGTAGAGCCGATTGAACCCGGCATAGGCATCGGCTTGCAGGATGCCTGCATAGTCGCGCAGATGGCTCTCCGGATGCTGGGCAGTGCGGTCGCGCGAATAGAAGAACACCGCGGCCGGCGGAGCGGGGCCTGCGAACGGTTTGTCATCGCGCACGTAGGTCCATAGGCGGCCTTTGCGCGTCTCGTGCTTGGCCATCACCGGCACCGGCGTCTCGTCGCCGTGCACGCGATCGCCGGCGAACACGTGAGCGCGGATCAGCTCGTACAGCGGACGCAGTACCATCGCGCAACCGCCGACCTGATCGGCGAGCGTCGACACACTCAGGTCGATACCCTCGCGGCCGTAGCGCTCGGACTGCCGATTGAGCGGCTGATGCTGCCCGTACTTCTCGAACACGATCATGGCGAGCAGGCTCGGTCCGGCGAAGCCGCGCGGCAGCACGGAGAACGGCGCCGGCGCCTGGCTGATCTTCTCGCAATCCCGGCAGGTGAACTTCTCGCGCACGATCTGCACGACCT
>VAZM01000049.1 GCA_005883135.1 Alphaproteobacteria bacterium | reverse complement strand
TGCAGCTCAGCCGAAAGCATCAGCAACACCGCGGCGCCGGGCTCGAGCAGGTCGCGGAATTGCGCCAACCCTTCCGAGAACACGACCGCCTCGTAGTGCCCGCTCGGATCCGACAGCTCGATGATGCCCATCTTGCTGCCGGTGCGCGTGCGCCGCTCGGTGCGCGCCACCACGGTACCGGCGACCCTGCCGGCGCTGCCGCCCGCGCGCACGGCGCGCGCAAACTCGGCCCAGGACTGCACCCGCATGCGTTTGAGAACGGCGGCATAGTCGTCCAGCGGATGGCCGGAGAGAAAGAAACCGATCGCGCCAAACTCCTTTTGCAGCCGCTCCGCGGGCAGCCATGGTTCGATTTGAGCGATCGCAAGCGGCGGGCGCGCGGCCCCGCCCCCGAACAGCTCCGATTGGCCGACTGAAAGATCGTCATGGGCGCGCTGCGCGCTCGCAAGCATCGCATCGACGGCGGCGAAGACGCGCGCACGATTTGCATCGAGGGCATCGAACGCGCCGGCGGCGGCAAGGCTTTCCAGCACCCGTTTGTTGACCGCGTGCGGGTTGATGCGCCCCGAGAAATCGGACAAGTCGACAAACGGCCGCTCGCCGCGGGCATGGATGATCGCCTCGACCGCCTGGCGGCCGACACCTTTGAGCGCGGCGAGCGCGTAGTGGATGGTCGAACCCTCCACCTCGAAATCGACGCCGGACCGATTGACCGACGGCGGCTCGACCTTCACGCCCAACCGCTCCGCCTCGGCGCGAAACTCCGAAAGCTTGTCGGTATTGCCCATGTCGAGCGTCATGGACGCGGCGAGAAACTCGACCGGGTAATTCGCCTTCATGAAAGCGGTCTGATACGCGACCAATGCATAAGCGGCGGCGTGACTCTTGTTGAAGCCGTAATCAGCAAAACGCGCGAGCAATTCGAAAATAGCCTCGGCTTGGCCCTGTTCCATGGCGCGCTCGATGCAGCCGGATACGAAACGGCTGCGCTGCTTCTGCATTTCACTGCGGATCTTCTTCCCCATGGCGCGCCGCAGCAGGTCGGCTTCGCCGAGCGAATAGCCGGCGAGGATTTGCGCCGCCTGCATCACCTGCTCCTGGTACACGATGACGCCAAAGGTCTCGCGTAGGACCGGCTCGAGCTTGGGATGGATGTAATCGGGCTCTTCCATGCGATGCTTGCGCGCGCAGTAGGTCGGGATGTTGGCCATGGGACCCGGCCGATAGAGCGCGACCAGCGCGATGATGTCCTCGAAGCGGTCGGGCCGCATGTCGAGCAACGCGCGCCGCATGCCCTGGCTTTCCAACTGGAAGATGCCCACCGCCTCGGCGCGCGCGAGCATGGCGTAGGTCTTTTCGTCATCAAGCGGGATCGCCGCCAGATCGATCTCGACGCCGCGCTTGCGCAGGAGCGCTGCCGCCTTTTCTAATACGGTAAGCGTCTTGAGGCCGAGAAAGTCGAATTTCACCAGGCCCGCCTGCTCGACCCATTTCATGTTGAATTGGGTCACCGGCATGTTGGACTTGGGATCGCGATAAAGCGGCACCATCTCGGTGAGCGGCCGTTCCCCGATGACGATGCCGGCGGCATGGGTGGAGGCGTGTCGGTGTAGTCCTTCGAGCTTTTGCGCAATATCGAAGGCGCGTGCGACCAAGGGATCGCCGTCGCGCGCCGCCTGCAGGCGCGGCTCGTCATCGATCGCCCGCCTCAGCGTGACCGGGTTGAGCGGGTTCTGCGGCACGAGTTTGCAGAACTTGTCGACCTGCCCGTACGGCATCTGCAGCACGCGGCCGACGTCGCGCAGCACGCCGCGCGCTTGCAAGGTGCCGAAGGTGATGATCTGCGCCACGCGGTCGCGCCCGTAGCGCTCCTGCACATAGCTGATGACCTCGTCGCGCCGATCCTGGCAGAAGTCGATGTCGAAATCCGGCATCGACACGCGTTCGGGATTGAGGAAGCGCTCGAACAGCAGCCCGAACCGAATGGGATCGAGATCAGTGATGGTGAGCGCGTAAGAGACGAGCGAGCCTGCGCCCGAGCCGCGACCCGGGCCCACCGGAATGCTCTGCGCCTTCGCCCACTGGATGAAGTCGGAGACGATGAGGAAATAGCCCGGGTACTTCATGCCTTCGATGACGTTGAGCTCGAAAGCCAGGCGCTCGCGGTACTCCTCGACGCTATGGCTGGGGGCGATGCCGTGGAGCCGCATGCGGCGTTCGAGGCCGGTCTCGGCACGCCTGCGCAATTCCGCCGCCTCGTCGGCTGCGGCGCCGTCCGCGCCGACCGAGAAGCGCGGCAGGATCGGCGCTTGCACCCGCGGCCGGAACGCGCCGCGCCGTGCGATTTCGACCGTGGAGGCGACCGCTTCGGGCAGATCGGAAAAGAGCGCCGCCATTTCCGCGCGCGTCTTGAACCGATGCTCGGGCGTGAGCTGGCGCCGGTCGGTTTCGGCCACCAAGCGCCCTTCGGCGATGCAGATCAGCGCGTCGTGGGCCTCGTAGTCCTCCTGCGCCGCAAACAGCGGCTCGTTGGCGGCGACGAGCGGAATCCCGCGTTCATAGGCGAGCGCGATAAGGGCCGGCTCGATTTTGCGTTCGGCGCTACGGCCATGGCGCTGCAGCTCGATATAAAGTCTGTCGCGGAACAGCCGCTCGAGCGCCTCGCAACGGCCCTGCGCCAGTTGACCCTGGCTGGCGGCGATTGCCGCATCGAGCGGCCCGCTGGGCCCGCCGGTCAGCGCGATCAACCCGTCAGTCTCCCCGGAGAGCCAGGCAAGCCGCAGATGCGGCGGCTCGTTCGGCGGGGTCTCGAGGAAGGCGCGGGAGGCAAGCCGCATGAGACTGCGATAACCGCTCTCGCGCGCGGCGAGCAGCACGATGCGGGGGCGATCGAATTGCGCAGCTCCTCCCGCGCGCGGGAGGGCTTCCTGATCGCCGAAGTCGACCGCCAGCGCACAGCCGATGATCGGCTGGACCCCCGCCGCCGCCATTTTGTCGGAGAACTCAAGCGCTCCGAACATGTTGTCGGTGTCGGTGAGCGCTAGCGCGGGTTGACGGTCCGCCTTGGCGAGCTCGCACAGCCGCGCGATCGTCAAGGCGCCTTCGAGCAGCGAATAGGACGAGTGTACGTGCAAATGGACGAAGCCGGGCATCAAACCCTCGGGCGATTCTCGACGCGTCGGGAATCTGAGGGCGCGTGCAGGCGCTGTCTATCGTGGAGAAGCTTTGCGCACGCGGTTTGTCCCCAACATCTCGCACGTGGGGTGCAGCCGACGAGGCGGCACGCCGCGGCGCGATGACGCAAAACACCGCGATCGCTCAAAGGGTCGCAATCACTTGCGCCCAGATCGCGACCATGCCCAAGAACAGCGCCAGCGAGGCCAGCGTGGCGGCCTCCTCAACCACGGCACGAACCATGACACATACTCCCGACAACGGAACAAGGAGTGAACATAGTTCATGCTATGTTCTAATGTCAAGGCAAAGGTGTCACGCCAATAACTGTTATCGTCTAGGATCTGGGAAAATGCCCCCCGGTTCGACAAAGCCGCCTGTTTCCGCCTGTTTTTTGCAAGAAATGCAACTTAAACGTGTCTATCTTCTAATTCGCAACCATAGGGGCAGAGACGTCGCCCCGGACCATCAGCCCAGTTCCACCACCAGTCCGTCCTTGAGAGTAACGCGCCGGTCCATGCGCGCGGCGATGTCCATGTTGTGGGTGGCGACAACGACGGCGAGGCCGGAAGCCTGGACCAGCTGGGTTAGCGCGGAGAACACGTGCTCCGAGGTGCGGGGGTCGAGGTTCCCCGTGGGCTCATCGGCGAGCAGAATGCGCGGCGCGTTGGCGACCGCGCGCGCGATCGCGACGCGCTGCTGCTCGCCGCCGGAAAGCTCCGCCGGGCGGTGCGTGAGGCGCTCCTTCAATCCGAGATAGCCGAGCAGGTCGCTCGCGCGGCGCGTCGCTTCCTGGCGCGAGAGGCCGCGGATCATCTGCGGCATGATCACGTTCTCGATCGCGGAAAACTCCATCAGCAAGTGATGGAACTGGTAGACGAAGCCGATTTCTACCCGGCGGATGCGCGTGCGCTCGGCGTCCGAGAGCTCCGAGGTCGCGATCTGGTCGATATAGACTTCCCCGGCGTCGGGATGCTCGAGCAGGCCGGCGATGTGCAAGAGCGTGGACTTGCCGGCGCCGGAAGGCGCAATGAGCGCAACCGACTGGCCCGGCCAGACGGCAAGCTCGGCGCCTTTGAGGATGTCCAGCGTGACGTTGCCTTGGCGGTAATGGCGATCGATCTCATGCAGGAATAGTATCGGCGGCTGCTCGGCCGCGCGCGCGCCGATCAGCGGCCTTTTCGCCGCGCCGATCGTCTCACTCATAGCGTAGCGCCTCGACCGGATCGAGGCGCGCCGCGCGCCAAGCCGGATAGAGTGTCGCCAGCAGCGACAGCGTGAGCGCCATTATCACCACCGCCGTGGTTTCGCCGCCATCGAGATCGGCGGGCAGTTTCGACAGGAAATAGAGCTCGGGCGAAAACAATTCGGTGTTCGTCAGCCAGGACAGGAAGCGGCGGATCGATTCGATGTTGAGGCAGACCACCAACGCCAACAGGAAGCCCACGAGCGTGCCGACCACGCCGACCGAGGCGCCGGTGACCATGAAGATGCGCATGATCCCGCCCTGGGTCACGCCCATGGTGCGCAGAATGCCGATGTCGCGCCCCTTGTCCTTCACCAGCATGATCAGCCCGGACGTGATGTTGAATGCGGCCACGATCACTATGATGGTCAAGATGAGGAACATCACGTTGCGCTCGACTTGCAGCGCATTGAAGAAAGTGGCGTTGCGTTGGCGCCAGTCGATCAGGAATATGGGCCGTCCGGCCGCCTCGGTGATGAGCCGGCGCTGATAATCGACCTGATCGGGATTGTCGACATAGACCTCGATGGCGGTGACGTCGCCGGCGCGATTAAAATAGGCCTGCGCTTCGGGGAGCGGCATGAACACGAAGGCGGAATCGTATTCCGACATGCCGACCTCGAACACGGCGGCGATCCGATAGGACTTGATTCGCGGCGTGGTGCCCATCGGCGTTATCGCCCCGCGCGGGGCGACCAGGGTCACGCTGTCGCCTGCCCGCAGCGACAGTTGATCGGCCAACCTGCGGCCGATGGCCACCGCCTGCCCTTCGTCGAAGCCTTCGAGCGTGCCCTGGCGGATATTGTTGGCAACGGAAGGCAGCTTGGCGAGATCGGCGCCGCGCACGCCACGCACCAGCACACCCGAGGCATTGAACGGCGAGGACGCGAGCGCCTGGCCCTCCACCACCGGCGCAGCAAGGATCACGCCGGGAACCTTGGAGATGCGCTCGGACACCGCCTCCCAGTCCGTGAGCGGCTGCTCCAGGGGCTGGATCAAGAGGTGCCCATTGATGCCCAAAATCTTGTCCAGCAGTTCCTTACGAAAGCCGTTCATCACGGCCATGACGATGATGAGAGTGGCGACGCCGAGCATGATGCCGAGAAAGGAGAACCCGGCATTCACCGAGATGAAACCTTCCTGCCGCCGTGCGCGCAGATAGCGCAGCGACAGCATCCATTCGAACGGCGCGAACGGGCGGGTGCGGGTCGGCTCGTGCATCGGTCTAGTCCCGCTCCCCGATTTTCACACGATTCTGGCCGTTTCAGGCCCTTCGCGGAGGGGCATGAAGGGCATTCGTGAGAAGTTCCGGCAGGCGGTTCCGAACCTCTCCTCGCAATGCGCAGGAGTCATCGCGCCAGCCACTCGCGCACATCGGCCTCCGTCATCAGCTCGCGGCTGCCGTCGGCACGTTTTTTGACCTCGACCTTGCCCTCCGCAAGGCCCTTCGGCCCGACCAGGATCTGCCAGGGAATGCCGATGAGATCGGCGGTGGCGAATTTCGCGCCCGGCCGCTGGTCGAGATCGTCGTAGAGTACGTCGATGCCTTCGGCACTCAACGCGCGATAAAGTCGCTCACAGGCGGCATCGGTGTCAGCCCCGCCTTGCTTGAGATTGAGGAGCGCGACTTTGAACGGCGCGACCGCCTCCGGCCACTTGATGCCCGCCTCGTCGTGGAACGCTTCAACGATCGCGCCGACGAGGCGCGACACGCCCACGCCGTACGAGCCGCCATGGACCGGCCGCTCGACCCCGTCGGCACCCGCCACGACCGCCTTCATCGGCTCGGAATACTTGGTGCCGAAGTAGAAGATCTGGCCGACCTCGATGCCGCGGGTGTGCAAGCGCTTGTCGGCCGGAACATCACGCTCGAAACGCATGGGATCATGCACGTCCTCGGTGGCAGCATAAAGGTTGGTCCAGGGGCGGATGTGGGGCATCAAGTCCGCCTCGTAATCGACCTCCTCGCCGGGAATAGGCAATCCGAGCACATCGCTGTTGCAGAAAACGCCGGACTCGCCGGTCTCCGCGAGGATGATGAACTCGTGCGAGAGATCGCCGCCGATAGGCCCCGTTTCCGCCGCCATCGGAATGGCTTTGAGTCCCATGCGCGCGAAGGTGCGCAGGTACGCGACGAACATCTTGTTGTAGGACAACCGTGCCGCCGCTTCGTCGATATCGAACGAATAGGCATCCTTCATCAAGAATTCGCGTCCACGCATCACGCCGAAGCGCGGGCGCTGCTCGTCGCGGAATTTCCATTGAATGTGATAAAGGATCTTCGGCAATTCGCGATAGGACCGAATGTAGGCGCGGAAAATCTCGGTAATCATGTCCTCGTTGGTCGGTCCGTAAAGCATGTCGCGCTCATGGCGGTCTTTGATGCGCAACATTTCCGGGCCGTAGGCGTCATAACGCCCGCTCTCGCGCCAAAGGTCGGCGAGCTGCAAGGTGGGCATCAAGAGTTCGATAGCCCCCGCGCGATCCTGCTCCTCGCGCACGATCTGCTCGATCTTCTTGAGCACCCGAAAGCCGAGCGGCAGCCAAGCGTAAATGCCGGCGGCTTCCTGGCGGATCAGCCCTGCCCTCAACATCAGCCGGTGGGAGACGACCTCGGCCTCCTTGGGGGTCTCGCGAAGGATCGGCAGGAGGTAGCGGGACAGGCGCATGGGGGGTTGGGACTCGCGGGCGCTGGGGTGCGCCGAGTGAAACCGGAACGGGGACAAAAAGACA
>VAZM01000048.1:6279-12066 GCA_005883135.1 Alphaproteobacteria bacterium | reverse complement strand
GCGCGCATCGAGGAATGCGGCCGACGCGATCAGGCCAAAACCTGACCCGCCCGGACGGGGAAATCCAAGCGGGTCGCATTGATCGGCTCAGGGGACTTCATCATCGCCGCTTCCTCTCTTGGAAGCCATCCCGCGTGCATATTGGAAAGGCTACCTGAAGCTCTCGCGCGTTTCGTGTCCTGTTGCTTTGTTTCTCATCGATCCTACCGCCATCGACAAGTTGCCGAGCGCGGCCCGCCGCCAGCGGCCATCCTTTCTTTTCTTACTCGAAATCTCTCTACCAGGTATGGAAGGAGCAGCCATCCATTAGGCGCTTCGATCTTCTCACCGCACGCCAACCCACCGCTACGCTGCGACGCGCGAGGAGGCCATGGCCGCCTTCGCGAAAGGCTGACGGCGAGAGTAGGAACAAACATAGCGGCGAGGCGTTTCGACGGGGGCCGCCCGGCCCCCAACCCCGACTCCGGGCGGGGTTCTCGTACGTGGAAACGAGCGACCGTCGGCCTTGTCCCTTTTCATTTTTCGGCGTTGCCTGCTTGCGGCGACTACCTTCGCATTGGCAACAGCATGTTCGCGCGCCATCGTGCGGCACGTGCCCGAGCCAATTCGCGCTCGCGTTCCTGATCGCTCACTTCGCGCACCTCGCAGTCGTCTTGGCGGCGATTTTACGCTGGCTGCTTCTGAGCCCGCGTTATTTGGATTCGTTTGCACATTGACTCATCGTCATCTGGCTGAGATGTAAGTTCGAACTTGTGAACGAAGGGAAGCAGGATGCGTCGCTACCGAATTTCAATGGGGTTCTCTGCTGCGGCAGTTTGCGTTTTTGCGCCTTCCCTCGGGGAAGCTGGTGAGTTGGCGGCGGGAATGACGTTTCAGGCCGCGCGCCTTAACCTTCCATCAACCCGTCGCGCTGCACGCTGCTTGCTCGGGCGCTGCATCGGCGCGCGGGGGACAAATCACACCGCCAAACCGCGCGTCGGTGCCGCCCGAACCCATCTCGTGTGGACTCGGGCGGTTTGTACTCTTACCAAAGGACCTGGTGACGGAACAGCGAATCCGTGCAAGTTTACTTGCCCCGACCCGCCTCCGCTTCTGCGGGTCGGGTGTTCCTCTGGAAGGTGGTACTTCAGCCCCGGCTAAAGTCGGGGCTTTTTATTCGAGAGGTAAGCGATGCCAACCAAACGAGCTGGACGCCGCAAACGCCGATTTTGGTCAAAGGCAGACGTGCGAGAGCTAAAGGCGCACTCTCGGAGTAAGTCGCCGGTCAAAAAGATTGCTAAGGCATGAAGCCGACCCCTGGGGCGCTCCGTCAGAAGGCGCTGAGTCTTGGGCCATCGCCGGTGAGTTGACCGAAGTACCGCCGGCAAACCCCCGCTGATGATGTGGCTCTTCCCGATAGGGCGGGCTGCGTCACATGCTCAGGCAATCTTCTGCCGTGCTCGCCACGACCCGAGAAGGCCAACCCCTTCGGGGCCGTCCCGGGACTCCGTTGTAAGACATAGCAGGAGCCACTGATTGCCCAGCAATCGCGATTAAGTACGCCTAATGTTGCAGCACGGAGGCATCGACCAGCGCCGCGTGAAGCCTCTCCGCATTCACCGGCTTGTATAAAAGATGGTATCCACCGGAGCCGACCTCGCCGCGAGCAGAGCAGGTCGCATCGGCGCTGATGAGAAGCGCTGGAATCGGGTTCGAAAAAGCGCTGCGGACCCTTTCGATGGCGTCGACTCCGTTCAGTTCTCGTGACAATTGATAATCGGACACAATCACATCAGGCCGCCGACCCGCTTGGGTTTTAGCGAGGCGTACTAAGGCCTCTTCGCAGGATTGAGCAGGGACGACGCAGCAGCCCCAGGATCGCAGCAGCCCCTCAGTTGCCTCAAGAATCAGGGGATCGTCGTCGATCACGACGACAAGCTTGGCAATGGCTACAGTGAGGCTCGCTTTTTTCATGACAAGGGCCTGATGAGAAGACCCCTGATCATGTTCTGATGGCGGCGAGAAATAAACCCGACCAAAAGTATCGTGCGCCAAGTGCTTTCGTCTCACCGTGACGATATATGCGGGGGGACTTACGACATTTTGACCAGGACTTTCGCCAGTCGCCAGCCTATGCCGGCACGAGACTTTCAGGCGTTTGACGGCGGCACCCTGAGGCTTCCGACATTAGTCGCTGTTAGAAGGGCAGCGTTAAGCTGGCAATGGCTCTCACGGCCATGGCGTATGACAATGGAGAAGCGGAAGCTTCGATACATACCCTGGTGAATAGGGGGCGTGAATGATCGCGTTTACCCTGGCCATCTTTGCGCTACGCCACGGCGATGCAGGCCGCCTGGCCTTCATCGCGGGTTCTTGGAGGCGTGCGGGCTGATTGCGCGGTGGCTCGCACTCGTGGCGCCAACGGTGGGCGGGTTCCTGGTCGGTGCAGCGGCCGGCGGCCTAGGGTATCTGATGGTTGGATCCTACGGCGGCTTTGCGCGAGCCGCTGTGCTGGTAATGATGTTCCTGCGGGAGCGGCCAAGCTGAAGTCCCTGTTCGGCAGAGCGTGCATTTGCTGAGCGCATGCCAGGCAAAAGGAAAGCCCCGGATTCAACCGAGGCTTTCAAAAAAAGGACATGCGAAAAGTGCCCATGTTCCCAATTTGCCCGCCTGCAGCGCTCTAGGCCATCCGGCGTCCGCGGCCCCGTGCTCTTGCCACCATGAAGCTTGCACCGGCCGTTCGGCATGGCTGCACCCTTGGTGGGGCACTGGACAATCTCGTCGTCAGCCATTCAGCGATGTGTAGGTTTTGCAGAAGGATCTTGCGCTTCAGCTTCCACCTTCTGTAACTGAAATACTACACTGGACCAATTTTTAGAAGCTCGCATCTTCCTGCTCCACAATTGTCAAAATGTTTCTTCAAAAGACATGACACAACACAGCGAGCGGTGACAATGCCCTCCCCGCGGGGAGTAGGAGACTTTACATCAGCTCACGGCCGATCGCCGAGGACACCGTTTTCGGCCGGCAGTGAATGGCCGGAGCAAAGCGGAGGTGGACATGTTCAAGAGCAAAGCATCGGAGAAGGATCAGAACGCGGTGACAAATGTGGCTGAAGTCATGCAGAGGACCATGCAACACGAAAATTTCGTCGAACAGCCCCCGCCCAGGCGTGAGCCGACTGCGGACGCTGTGACACGCTCATGCATTGGCTCTGGAATGTCGATCGTCGGCAACATCGAATGCAATGGTCCAGCGCAGGTCTTCGGGCACATCAAAGGCGAGTTGCGCGCCTCCGATCTCCTAATCGGCGATGGTGCGAATATCGAGGGCAGCGTGATTGCGCAGGACGTCACAATCTGCGGGAGCGTCAAGGGCACCATCCGTGCCGTCCGCGTGAAACTGCAAAACGGTGGTTCAGTCGAGGGCGATATCTTTCATCGCTCATTGTCCATCGATGAAAACTCTCTATTCGAAGGATCGTCACGGCGAGTTGAAAATCCAACGGAGGCGCCGTTGGTCGACGCCAAAGGCCTGCAGGAAGCAGATGTGCGGAGCTCGGCCCTGGCTCCCTACTTGCAGCGAGTTGAGCCCTCGAGATCTCCTGAATGGTCCGAGTCTGCAGTTGAGCCGAAGCATTAGGGAGCTCGTTCCAGAGGTCGCCCAACTTGCGCAGTGCGAACCGGATGCCGCGCTGCAATGGTGAACACTGTCATTCGATGTTCGTGAACGCGATGCGCATCGTCCGGTGCCTGGATGCCGAAGGCTCTGCGCTTAGGGCCGCTTGAGCCGTGCCGAAGACGGACGGAGCGGGTGAGGGAATGGGCGCATCGGCTATCACGATGTCATGAACCGTCATTTTGCGAAAAACACGCCGGCGGAAGTGAACGGAGCTTTGGCGCACAACTCAGGATGCGATGCTGACCAGCGTTTCATGTTCGTGACGGCCGGGGACGGCCTCTCGCTGCATGTGCGCAAATATGGATCTCAAGTCGCTTCTGCGCTTCCAGTGGTATGCCTGCCTGGTCTCGCCCGCACTGCAGCGGACTTTCATCCCCTGGCGACGGCGCTGGCAGCCGATCCTGCCAATCCGCGACTTGTGTTGGCGCTCGATTATCGCGGTCACGGCCAGTCGCAGTACGATCGCAATGCCAGCAACTACACTATTCGCGTCGCACTCGCCGACCTCTCGACAGTCCTGGCCGCCTTCCAGATCACTTCGGTTATATTTGTGGGCACGTCTTTTGGTGGCGTACTTGCGATGATGTTGGCGATAATGCCGCCGGTCGCAGCCGCGGGTGTTATCCTCAACGACATCGGTCCCGTGATGGAGCCGCGGGGCTTGATGCGGATCAAAAACTATGTGGGAAAGCTCCCGATCGCGCGCAACTTCGAAGAGGGCGCGGAAATCCTGCGCTGGTTATTTAAGGCGCAGTTCACGAAGCTCGGTCCGCAGGATTGGGTTGCGTTTGCCCAACGAACTTGGCAGGAGGGCCACGGTACCCTTGTGCCGTCCCATGATCCGAAGCTCGCACGAGCATTGCGAGGGATCAGTCTGGAACGCCTCCCGACATTGTGGGACCAGTTTAACGCGCTAGCGCGCATCCCGCTCATGGTTATCCGCGGCGCAAATTCAGATATGTTGGCCAGGTCTACCCTGAATGAAATGCTGGCGAGGCGCGACCAGCTTGAGGTCGTCGTCGTGCGGGATCAGGGTCACGCGCCCTTGCTGGCTGAGCCCAAGGTGATACGGCGGATTGCTGCCTTTGTTGCTTCTTGCGATCGCCCCACGCGGGACTGATAGCCCGTCACCAATTAAGCGGCTGCTTGGGATTGGATGGTCGACTACCGTCCTCCACCATCACGCGACAAGACCACCGCCTTCGGGCCGCCGGGGGATAACTTGATAGACGCGGCCGGCGTTGAAATTTTCAACGCAGGGCATCATCCCACGTCCCTGTCGCGGTACTCGCGCTGGCGTTTATGAACCTCACGGTAGACAGCCTCGAGGCGTAGCCGGCGAGAATCGCATTGTTGCCGATGTCGTAGATCTCGTACTGGCCCGCGACGGCGGCGGACGTGTAAGCGCCGCGCAAAACGATATCGGCGGTGGTGCCGCCGGGCGGCGGCGGGCTGGGCGTGATTGTCAGGAGGAAACCATGGTCGCCGCTGCCGCTGTTGGCCTAGTATCCGACGATTTGACCGGAGTTGTTGATCCCGCAAGCGGCGGTGCCGAACGTGGCCCAGGGCTCGTCGAAATGGGTGTAAGTGACGTTGCTGTAGAGGAAGCTGTGCCCCTTGCGTCGTTGTATCCGCCGACGACCTGGGGTGCGCCACCATTCGTCAGCGATCAGTAGTTGACGGCGCTAGCTTGAGGTCTCTTAGGCTCCGAGTAGGAGAGTGAGGCACCAACTCGAAAAAGGTCGCCCCTGGTGCCTCACTCTGACCACCAGCACAGCGATCTCGGAATGTGCCAGTGGCTAATCCCAGGAAACTTGTGAGAGCCCCTAGAGGCAAGCAAGGGATAACTCCAGGGGCCCTCTGCGCCGCGCGGATTTCCTGCCCCGCGGCTACCGCAAACATATAGCCAGGCTGCCTCGTTTCACTGTGTTCTTTCGGTCACAGCCTCTCGAAATCGTTCCCTCGAACCGCCCGTCACGGGACTAGTCCTGCTACCAAAACGCAGATCGTGGCGATCAGCTTCTTGAGCTATTCTGCGGGAATGCATGACAAATCGCAGCGCGTTGCGGGTATTTTCATCGCCCCTCTCATGATGCTGGCTGGGTTGTGGCTGTGTTTGGAAGGCTT
>VAZM01000048.1:0-6187 GCA_005883135.1 Alphaproteobacteria bacterium | reverse complement strand
ATACCAAACCGGCGATCAGTTGGCGTCAGCCATTCAACACGCCACTGTGGAAGAGCGGGGCTGGCCTACGCGCCAGATCGGTGGGCCAGCCCTTAACTACCAGCATGACAGAAGGATGCCAACGGTTATGGCGGAAGTTCAGCGATCTTCTGCCGCCGTACGCAAAAGCCCTCACGCTGATCCAGCGGAGCGTCGCGCTCATGCCCAGATCAAGCGGACTGGTACAGGATAGTCCTGCAATCTGATGGCAGATTGGATCCCGCTATCGATGCGTACCGGCATGCGATCGCTATCGACCCGAGATGCCAACGCCCACAGTAATCTGGGAGTGCTGTTGCGAGCGACCGGAAGCCGGTCGAAGCGGAAGCTGCGGACCGCGCAGCCATTCGCCTGAACCCTGAACACATCGACGCCTATATCAACCTGGGCATTCTGCTCAACGGCTTGAAGCGTGCCGAAGTAGCTGCGGCGTGTTACTGCAGAGTGATCACGCTCAGGCCGAAGCATCGCGACGCCGCTCGTCGTCACGACCGCGCGGGACCTTGCGTTGCGTCGAGCGATGCTGCCCGAGCATCGGCAGCGAGCCGGACCTCGAGCTCGCGCACCATCGGCATCAAGTCGGTCATTTCGGCAACCGCATCAAACAACGACCGTGAGGCCTCGCCCTCGTCGCGAAATTCGAACGCGCCGTGATGGAAGGCGCTTGCCGGAAGTGCTTCCCAGAGGGCCACAAGCGCCTTAGCGCGCAGCCCGCGAGCGATGTTGCCGGCGCCGTAATGATCTCCTCCGCGAGCGGCTGCATATCGTCTTGTAGCTCTGACATGCGGGCTTGCGCCGCGTCGCAGCCGTTGCGCTGTATTGCTACGCTGAACCCGGCCAGGTCGCTTTCCGCTTCTGCGCGTGCGGCCGGCATCAGCGGCGCCCACGCGAGCCAAGCATCCATGTACTCGAGCAGGCGCTTTTCGAACCGCTCTCCGAGGCCAATCAGCGCGGCGTCCGTTGTTGACATTGTAATCAACCTCCTTGCCCGCCGGCGCGGCTGACCCGAAAGTTCGGTCCCACTGGCAATATAGACTGCTAAGCTCCATCAAATGCGGCAATCAACGTGCGAACGGCGTCAGGAGAATACGCCCGGATCTACATGATCGTGGCGGAACTTGCGCACGCTCCCCCTCCCGGATGGGCGAAATTACCTCATAGAGAATGGTCTGACTAGAACGGCTCGCTCGACAGCAGCTTCAACCTGCTGTGCGGCGGCTTCGGCCGCTTCCCGCGTTTCATACCCAAACAACACGAGCGGCTGGTTGCGGCTCGTCGTGACGTTGGACCCGTATCCGAACGCACCCTCCCCAACACATTCGCCAATATGAGCTGCTCGGAAAAAGCATCCATGCCCAACACCGTTCGATTGCACCGCGTATCGCAACGAAGCCCGAAAGGTCTATCGCCCCTTCATCGAGGCAGACGCCGTGGCGAAGTGGCTGCCGCCCAATGGATTTGCCTGCACCGTGCACCACCTCGACGCGAAAGTCGGCGGCAGCTTCCGGATGTCATTCCGCATTTTCACCACGGGCAAGGCCATTCGTTCGCCGGACAAAATCTAGAGCTCGTGCCCGGCGGGTGCCTGCGCTACACGGACAAATTTGACGATCCCAATCGGCCCGGCGAAAACCACGTGACGGGGCGCTCAAGCCAGTATCCTACGGCACCGAGCTATATCGTGCAGGAAGGTCTTCCCGAGGCCATTTCCGGTAGAAGCGTGCTATCTCGGCTGGCAGGACTCGTTGCAAAACCTCGCGACTCTCGTCGAGCCGAGATCAATTTGATAGACGTAGTGATAGTGACGTAGCAGCCACCGCCCATGGAAGGCCTAGATCATTATGCACCCAATCGGCACGACACAGGATCGACCACGGCACGATCTGTGGACGAAGTTGCGCTAACGCCCGACACCAAGCGACTATGCGCCTGGGTTGATCGCATCTTTATCAATTCCCAAATCGTCGAACCAGCGGCCAGAAAAAAATTCCAGGCGCGCCGACCGGTTTCGTCAGAGGGTCAGCGCCCCGGCTTGGCGCTGCCCGTTGGCTGCACCAACTCGCTCGTCACGTAAACGCAACTTGGGCACTCATAGGCAATCAATCCTGGGTCACCCAAGGTCGGCTCGATGGTAATTATGGCTTCCATTGCGGTTCGGCATCGTGGGCAGGACAGGGGTCGGGCGCGACGCTGAGTTCTGGCTGTGTCCGACGTGGTTCGGCCAGTTCGCGCAGGCGAGCTGAAAGGCGCCCCATCTCTTGCTCCCGCTGCCGCGCCAAACAGGGCGCAAAGGGAATAATTTGCGCACCGGTCAATGCACGGCCCCCGAGCCGCCTGTCACGCCGCGCGTTCGACGTGCTGTTGTTGCGTGTCATCGCGATAACGACGCAAAATTGGTCAGGTCCGTTTCGCCTAAAGTCGTAAACACGACACAGGCCGGATACGTCTAGCTTGGCATGGCCGTCAGCCCCGCGTTTTTTTGCTAGCGTCTGTCTCTATCCTGACACTCCACGCCCCGCTGCGTCGTGACAAGCTCCGGCCCGTCAGGGTGTCACTCGCCGGCGCATCGCTGAATGATTCGCGACAACGAGCAAAAAAATCCGGTGCCTCTCGAATATGCGTAGGCTTGCTTCGAGCGCATCAAGCAGCGGCTCCGCCATCTCGGAGCGCTGGCCCGTGTCAACAGCGTGCTTTACGACTGCACGCTGACGAGCGATCTCGACCCTCAATTCCGCGATGTGCCGGTCGACTACCGCAACATGCGCCAAACGCGACCAGCCCCGCGCGAAGCCTGGTAAGGCGGCCCGCGCTCCCTTGTCCTGAAAGTTGGGCGCCATTTCCAAGCACTGCCGCGCATAGCGTCGATACCGTTCTGCACTGCTCGTCATGAGCTTCGCCCCCTTGCGCGCTTCGTGACAACGGATCAGCAGGGAACAGTTCGAATTACGCCATCGCGATGCAGCGGCACTGTTCAAGCCCGGCGATGGGCGTCGGCATGCAAAAGTGAGCCGACAGAGTCAACCGCGACCCGAGCGCACAAGCCAGCACGCGCCGCTGTCTCGTCATAATTCACCGATTACCGAGGGGAATTGTAAGCCAAAACTCTCCGGGGTCTACGCCAGGCGGCGACGACGCGGTCAAGAGCTTTTTTTACGGTCAAAGGTCGCGAAACGAACAGACAGGTGTTAGGCTGGCTCGGCTTCGCTCGTTGAAGGGCAATCCGCCGACCGACACGACCTACCTGCCTTTCCGAGCTTGCCGGCCGGTTCCCACCTCCGCCCGAACGCCCCGCCGGGCTACGTCGCAGGCTCGGCGGGGTTTTGCTTAGGCACGCCATTAGATAGCCGTGATCAGAGCGAGATTTGGTCGTCGTCGGCTGGCTACTCGCCAATCATCGGGGCAAATCATGAAGAGATTAACGAGTGCGCAGCTCTTTGGACCGCCAAAGAGTGCGCGAAAACTAAGGCCCGCCTCGCCCGCGCTAAGTTATCAGTAGTCGCGGCGCGAGAGCGCGCGGCAGTAATGGCTCAGCGGTATGCAGTGCAGGCTTTAGCACGCCGAATGCGTCCTCCCACTGTGCTGCAGAGACGCGGCTCGGCGAGACGGTGAACGCGAAATCCTGGCGTTGCGACCTCAAATCTCACCCTAATCTATGGTATCCTAGGTGATCAGTTGGATTGTGAAGCGGAGGCCGCAATGGATCAGGATCGCTCCGAGATAACGGAACGGTCATTAAATTTCCACCAAAGCAGCAGTCGGGCAATCCGGCGGATGAGGCCGGACAAGCTGTCATTGCGCAAATCCGAAAAGCGGCCGAGTTAGCGACTGAAAACCGCGACCGCGCCATGGCGCTGGCACATAAGCTGGCGATGCAGCTCAGAGCGGCTGAAGATAAAATTACGCAATTAGAGGCCGAGGTCGCGGTCTTTCGAGACCGGGCGACCCGAGCCGAAAGCTGGCTTCAAACAATCCACAGCGCGATTTGACCATTTCGTTACTGTACAATGGCCCGCCTGCTTCTGAAGTGAGCGGCGCTCTGTTGAGCTGCTGGTTGCGCGCTGGCGGGCGCGCCTACTTCGGAAAGGTCGATGCCATGGGTCTGTTGAGCCGCCACACGGTCGCATACGTCGGCCATGGCCAGCATTTCGGCTCGGGCCTGCTCGGTGGACAAGGTCTGCGCCGTTGCTCGGCACTCTTGGGCGAGGCGTCGAAACTCTTCCGCCTTAGTGCGCGTCATGGCCATCCCCATTGGTCAGCTAACATTCCAATCCAATGGGAGCGTCGGGGTTCCGCGACCAGTCAGGATTTTCGGCTTAGCCCTTTTAGAAGCAGACGGTCCGCCCAGACACGCCGACACGATTTCCTACCCGCGCCGTCATGGCGGTGTTCGCCAAGAATTGGCGGCGAAATCACGTCTAGCGCGGCGATGGGACGCGAAGGGTCATCGCCGAATTCCTGCGTATATTCATGCAGCGTTTGCAGGTCCGCTTGGGAAAAGAAGGGTAGGTCCGGAGAATCTCTTCCGCTCCGAAACATCGGCGCCCATTGAGGGTGGCGCGCGTGCGACTGGGCTCCCCGTCCTATCAGGAGCCGGGACTCGGCCGGCTATGTAGGCAGCGTGATGATTGCACTATCATCGTCCAGCGTCATTGTAGGCTAGCAGCGTAAGGAGTGTCCTATGGCGAATTTCATTTTTGCGTCGCTAGTGCTCGCGATGTCCACTCTTCCTTTGTACGCCCAAACCAGCAACCTGCACACGGATCCATCTGGTTATACCACAGGCACTGACGGCAATCGCACTGTAAACACCTACACTGATCGGTATGGCAATACGACTGGCTGGGTCGGCGGTGAGTACATCAGCACTTATAGCGACGGCTACGGCGGGACCGCGGGTACAATCGGCAACAAGCGTATAACCACATACGAAGATGGCTACGGTAATATCAGAGGTATCATTGGCAGAAACCGAATAAATCTCTACACCGATCCTTCCGGCATCACTACAGGGACAATCGGCCGACGCCGTCTGAACTGTTACACTGATCGCTTTCGAACCACCACATGCAACTAGGGACTGTTGTCCTGACGCGCTCGGACGTCGCGTGACTTTCGAACGCCAAGGTCCTGTCGATTTAGACAACCACTTGCAATGCTCTGCACGGCGGGGAATTCTGGATCTGGTCAATGACTGCTATCGTGTCTTTTGCCCAGATGATTAGGGACTCATATGCCCGATCAGCAAGATTGATATCTGAATCACATTGGGGACATGCTAATTTTTGGGCCCCCGCTATTTCCCGTAGCGTGAAATAAAAAACTTCGTGACATCCAAAACAATGGACTGGATGTTTAAAGACTGCACCCGTGTCTACGCGATTCATCGACGCCATGTGCTATTCCGCTCTATACGAATAGCCCATCCAACGAAGCTTAGTTCCGGATATTGCCGTTATGTCAATCGCCGTCCAAAATTTGACCTACCCAACAGAATGCGAAAATTTTGGACTTTGAACGCGACGTTTACCCAAAATTGTCCTCAGCTCGATCTGGCATCAAATATTATCTCGACATAGGCCAGTGCCTGGCCCTGAATCTAACCTGGCAGCTACGACTTTGCAGAGCGACTGTTGGATTTCACGGAGCCGTTCAGCAGGCGTATGGCGCGGGCGGGCCCTGGAGTGATTCAGGTGGCACCTGCCCGCTCCCGCAACTAACTGGAAACGGCGTCTCATTTTCCCGTATCTGCCGCCCAAACGGACTGCCGCGCTTCGGCCTCGGCAGCTGTGACCGCCGTCATAAATTACCTTCGAGTACCCATCCTTTTTGGACACCGCACGATGTTCAATCGCCAGGTCGCCCCACGACCGCCAGTACGCCCAACCATTGCCCCGGGCCAATAGGATGGAGGATCAGAACTGGACCCTGTTTGCTGTCTGAGGCCCTTTAGCTATTTGGGCCATATACTCATGAACGCGCAGATTGCCTGGGCTGGCTACATCGGTTATCCAAAAAAACTGCCCGCGCTAGTTGAAGCGGCGCACGTCTTAACCCAATCCGGTAGCTGATTCGCTTTATCCAAAAAAGCCTAGCTTCGTCCAGAAAATTCGGATTGACCGTTTTGCCTGGCCGAGATTGTGTGATTTTC
>VAZM01000618.1 GCA_005883135.1 Alphaproteobacteria bacterium | reverse complement strand
AATCCAACGTCTCAACTGGTGCAAGCGATGGCGAGTTTCGGCGCGGGGAGCGGCGCAGCCGACGGCTTGAATGTCGCCTCCTTGAAACAGGACAGCTCGCAGCAGGCGCTGCTGACGCCGCCGCAGCACGCATAACGGCGGCCCAACGCTTACCCCTTTTCATCCCAGGAGGTGGCGCTATGCCGATCTACACCTTCACGACCTTGAACGCCCCCTTCGCCACCGACGGCACCCTTGCACACGGCATCAACGGCTCGGGTCAGGTCGTCGGGCAATACAGCAACAACGATACCGGCATCAACGGCTTCCTCTACAGTGGAGGCACTTACACCACGATTGCCGATCCGTTGGCCACTCAACACTTCACCGAAAGCTTCGGCATCAACGACGCAGGACAGATCGTCGGCCTTTACGTTGCTAGCCCCAACGCCGACCACGGCTTCCTCTACAACCCCACCAACGGCACTTACACCACCCTTGATGACCCCTTGGCCACCGACGGCACGGATGCGGTCGGCATCAATGACCGGGGCCAGATCGTCGGCATTTACATCACTGGGGCCGGCACCAAGGTGCACGGCTTTCTCTTGAGCGGCGGCACTTACACCACGATCGACGATCCCTTAGGCACCACCGACACCCAAGCCTCCGGCATCAACAACGCGGGACAGATCGTCGGCCAGTACCAGAACGCCAGCGGCCTCCACGGCTTCCTCTTTAGCGGCGGCACCTACACCACCCTCGACGACCCCTTGGGCACCAATGGCACCATTGCAACCGGCATCAACAACACCGGCCAGATCGTCGGAACTTACCTGGACAGCGCCAACCATCAGCACGGCTTCCTCTACCGCGGGGGTTTCTACACCACCATCGACAATCCCTTGGCCACCACTGGCACCATTGCGCAGGGTATCAATGACGCGGGTCAGATCGTTGGGTATTACATCGACGCCAGCGGCACGCACGGCTTCCTCGAAACCACTTTGCCGAACCTTGGCGGCCCCTCCCGGCACCAGCGCCGACATGGTCCTGCGCGGTGCGAACACGTCCCCCATCGCGGGCCAGTACGAAATCTACGACATCGGCAGCAATTCGATCCTCGCCGGCTACTCGCTGGGCCAGGTCGGAACCGATTGGGGCTTCGTCACGCTCGGCGGCTTCAACGGCGGTGACACCACCGACATGCTGTTGCGCAACGCCAAGACCGGCGGCTTCGAGGTGTACGACATCAGCAACGACGTCACCGGCGCCGCCTTCCTCGGCAACGTCGGCTTGGACTGGCAGGTCATGGGCTTCGGCAATTTTTCAAGCTTCGGCGAGACCGACATGCTGCTGCGCAACGTCAACACCGGTGGGGTCGAGGTCTACGACATCCGCAATAACCAGATCACCGGCGCGAATTTCATGGGCACGGTGGGCCTGGATTGGCAGCAGGCGGCCTTCGGCAATTTCTCCAGCCGCGGCACCAGCGACATGGTGTTGCGGAACATCAAGACCGGCGATTTGGAGGTCTACGACATCGACAGCAACCAGATCACCGGCGCGAACTTCATGGGCATCGTCGGCTTGGATTGGCAGATCGTCGGCAGCGGCAGCTTCAGCAGCAATCCCGGCGCGAGCGATCTGATGATGCGCAACACCAAGACCGGCGAGTTCGAGGTCTACGACGTCGCCAACAACCAGATCACCTCGGCGTTCTCGTTGGGCACGGTGGGGCTCGATTGGCAGGTCGCCGGTTTCGGCCCGATCAGCGGCGCCGGCGCAAGCGACATGGTGTTGCGCAACACCAAGACCGGCGCGTTCGAGGTCTACGACATCAGCAATAACACGATCACCACCGCCGCGAGCCTAGGCTCGGTCGGCTTGGACTGGCAGCTCGGCGGGTTTGCCGCCGATGCGCCGGGCGCATTGTCCGCGGCGATGGGCGGCGCAAGTCAGGTGGGCCAACTCGTGCAAGCAATGGCGAGTTTCGGCGCCGGCAGCGCTCCAGCCGATGTCCTGAATCCTATCGCCCTCGGCGCTGACACGTCGCAGCAGGCGCTGCTGACGGCCCCGCAGCACGCGTAAGCAGGGCCAAGGCGCCCATCGTCCTCGCGCAGGGGCTTAGCCTCAATGGGATTCAGAAGAATTCAGATTTGTCCCAAGGACGAGTGAGACCCTCCTGCGCTAATGCCAAACCGCTCGTAGCGCTGGCATTGTGGAACCAGGCGTCGGCGCACCGGCGGCCAATAAGAGTCCACGGCGTGCGTGATCTACTTCACAGCCGTGCACCTGTTTCGGCCGCATCCTGCGGGTGGTGCCGACCCGCAGCGCGGGTGCCGACGGCCGACTAACGACGGACCTGCTGCGCAATCGGGCCGGTCGCCGCCGCAAGGCGAGGGCGATGGCAGAGGAGCCCGTGTCATGCCGGTCTATACCTACACCCCGCTCGACGATCCCGCCGCCCTGCCCGGAACCACGCAGGCCTACGGCATCAACACCTCGGGGCAGATCGTCGGCAGCTACAGCCTCGGCGCGCACAAGGACTATGGATTCCTCTACAGCGGCGGGACTTACACACATTTGCCGACGGCATCAACGACGGCGGCCAGGTTGTCGGTTTCTATCTCGACGCCAGCGGGCTCGCGCGGCATGGTTTCTTCTACAACGGGACGACCTACACGACGATCGACGATTCCCTCGGGATCAACGGCACCACTGCGGAGGGCATCAACAACGCGGGCCAGATCGTTGGTTTCTTCCTGGATGGCAACCGCAAATCGCACGGGTTCTTCTATAGCGGCGGAATCTACAGCACGATCGATGGTCCCTCGGGGGCGCAAGGCGACTACGCGTCGGGCATAAATAATACCGGGCACATCGTCGGCACCTACTTCGACGCCAACGGCATGGCGCATGGCTTCATCTTCTACCGCAACGGCTACACCATTCTCGACGATCCCTTGGCCACCACCGCCGGGGGCGGCGGTACCTATGCGACAGGTATCAACGACGCGGGGCAAGTCGTCGGGCAATATCTTGCCAGTGACGGCTTGTTCCACGGCTTTCTGTACGGCAACGGCGCCTACGTCACGATCGACGATCCCGCCGCCTCGGCCGGAGGCACGACTCCGCAGACGATCAACGACGCCGGCCAAATCGTCGGCACGTACGGGGTGAACGGTGGCGGCCTGCACGGCTTTCTGCTCACGATCACGCCGGATCCCCTTCCCCCGCCAGGTGGCACGACCGCCGACATGATCCTGCGGCACGGCGCCGACGGCAAATACGAAATCTACGACATCGGCAACAATTCGATTCTGGCCGCCTACCAGCTGGGTCAGTTCGGAACGAATTGGCAGGTCGCCGGCCTCGGCGGTTTCAACGGCACCGATACGACCGACATGCTGTTGCGCGATGCCGGCACTGGCGGCTTCGAGGTCTGCGACGTCGCCAACAACGTGATGACCAACGCCGCCTTCCTGGGCAACGTCGGCTTGGATGCTGCGCAACGTCAACACCGGCGGGGTCGAGGTCTACGACATCCACAATAACCTAATCACCGGCGCGAACTTCATGGGGACTGTGGGCCTCAATTGGCAGGTCGCGGGGTTCGGCAATTTTTCCAGCCGCGGCACCAGCGACATGATCCTGCGCAACGTCAATACCGGCGGGTTGGAGGTCTACGACATCAACAACAACCAGATCACCGGCGCCGCCTTCATGGGCACGGTCGGCTTGGACTGGAAGACCTCGGGCTTCGGCAATTTCAGCGGCAAGCCCGGCGAAACCGACATGCTGTTGCGCAACGTCAACACCGGCGGATTGGAAGTCTATGACATCGCCAACAATCAGATCACCAACGCGGCCTTCCTCGGCACGGTGGGATTGGACTGGCAGTTCGCCGGCGTAGCGCCCATTCACGCGGCCGGCACATCCGACCTCGTGCTGCGCAACGTCAACACCGGCGCATTCGAGGTCTACGACATCGCCAACAATCAGATCACTGGAGCCGCCAGCCTGGGCCAGGTCGGAGTGGACTGGCAGCTCGGCGGCCTCGCCGCCGATCCCCCGAGCGCATCGACGGCATCTATAGGTGACTCGGGTGCGGCGCAGCTCGTGCAGGCCATGGCCGGTTTCGGCGGCGGCAGCGGGGCAGCCGAGAGCTTGAACACTGCCCCTCTCAGTGCCGGGACATCACAGCAGACGCTTTTGACCCTGCCGCGCGCATGAAGGCAGCTAGGTACCCCCACCCGAGTCTTTGGCTTTGTCGGTTGCGTCCCTGCTGCGCCAGCGGGTGGCGCTGGACGCGTTCTTGAAAGTCGAAGACATGCAAAGCGATTTTTTGTGATGGGCATCACATCGCGGATGCAGCCGCCCGGCTAGAGTGATTTATCGATACGAGGAGGACCTCAATGGCTAGATTGGTTCGTGCCACGTGGCGGTTCTTTGGCCGCGGTAAGAGCGGCTGTTCCGCGGTAGAATTCAGCGCCTTTGGCTTCTAATTTCCGACATCGGAACGCGACGCGCGGCTGATCGGTCGCTTCGGTCACGACGACCCGGCTGGGGGAGCCCCGGTGGCCCGGTCGCACCACCAAATACTGTTCCCTCCAATGATCTCGGGACTGTCTATGCCTGTCCGCAAAGATGTCTGCTATTCGCCCGTGTGTGGCCGTCGCTGATGACCCCCGCAGCATGGGTAGTGATTTTAGCCCGCAGTCATATCCGGCACGCAGCCAAGCTTGCGCAGACTGCATAAACTTGTCTGCGCTGCCGGGCATCCACGTCTTGTTTGCTTGGTGCGACGAAGACCTGGATGGCACCGCAACTCGGGCCTGCCCGGGTCGCGCACTATTGACCGCGGCAAGTCGGGTAAACCCGACTTGCCATGACAAGCCCAGGCTTATGTGAACTACTTCACACAACCGTCGCGGAGCGAGTGCTAGTCCCCCTA
>VAZM01000617.1 GCA_005883135.1 Alphaproteobacteria bacterium | reverse complement strand
GAGACTGGCCTCGACGGCGTGAGGTAGTTCCAACTCGGGCTGCCCTACTATCCCGCACCGCGCGCGCCGCTTGGCGCAGTGATTATTTCTTGTGGAATACCGCCTAAGCGGCTCGCGTGATGCGCGACTCACGTAATTTGGCAGTGTCTAGGTAACGTTCCTCCCTAGACCGAATCTATGGGCCTATCCCTTGAAAGCCTCGGCTAAACCCTGGGGCTTTCATTTGCCGGTGCTTGCCCCTCTGGCACGCAATTCTGTAACCCGGACATGACTGCGGACCGAGGACGCCCCTGTGTAGGGTGGTCAGGTCTCACGCCGGTGCTAGGCCGTGTTCGAGAATCAAGAGGAGATGATGGAGGCGCACGCCGCCGCGGCGGAGACCGTTCCCGCCAACTTCGAGCGCAATTCCTGAGGCGGCCGCTCTTGCGCATAATTCCGCAACCCAGACATGGCCCACAGAGACCCGACTGCTTGGCTGGGGTGGNNGAACTCAGAAATGTCGACGCAAATTATCTCTTTGAAAGATCGCACAGATTTGCGGGAATCCAGCCGAATTCTGGCTTTGGAGACTATTCGGGTTTGAGCGCGGCGTTGGGGATACGCAGCTCGGGCGTAGCTGAGCAGACGCCCGCGCTCTCGGCCACAACACGCGTGTCGTCACGACTTCAGAACGGCGTTGACAGCGTTGAGCGCCTTGCTCCGATCACCGACGGGCCACGAGCAAAGGCTCCACGTTTCCGCCTCCCGCCATTTGCGGGTGCGATGGCTCAAACCCCTGGCGCAGTTCGCGTTTGGAAACGAGCGAGCGCGCGAGAAGGAAGGCCTCTTTCAGATTGCTGGTCTGGCGCAGGGCAGTATTGAAAAAGGCATCACCGAAATATGTCCACTTGGCTTTGTCCTCGCAACCAAACGATGAATGGTTGGCATCCGCCGCAGTGACCACCAGTGTATCCGCATCGGCGATGGGAGGTATGAAGACGC
>VAZM01000616.1 GCA_005883135.1 Alphaproteobacteria bacterium | reverse complement strand
GAAATAATGATCACCTTGTATCGTATGCCAGTTCGGGTGAGCATGACGGCCAGATTGGACGGCTTGAGCGTTTCAGCCGCCCGACCCGCGTTGACAGCAAGCCCCTCCTGGGAGCCGTGGGAGGTAAGGATAAGAAAAAGAATATCCCTGTCACCGTTCATCTTCTTTGCCTCCGCTTGCAATGTTGCAGCAAGCGCTTCGACGGTCGCATCGCCACCTGTCTTGGTGTTGAATCGTACGACGACCTGGTCGGCTCCAAATCGGTTCGCGACGATTTCGGCTGCCCCGGTCGCCTCTCTGCGAAAAACGCCCTGGCCACCGAACAGACCGAATGACACTACGGTCACCTTTCGCTGGTCTTCGGCCGCGTGCACTGCCGCAAATATCAGCGTGAAGGCCAGTGAGCCTGCGATGAGCGCTCCGCTGAGGCGGCTGATGAAAGACCCGAACGTCATCACGGACCTCCTTAGCGTTGCCGACAGCGGACAAAGGCGTAGATTTGAGCGGACACAAAGATCATCCAGCGCAGGAAGCATCGGCGCCAAAAAAAGCCAGTCGGTCATCTCGACAAAGGCTGGCTAATCGCTGGACTGTTCCTGAAGCGGCCTCATCACACTGAGGGTCCGTCCACCGCGTTCGGTCTGTCCCGGCGGTGTTTGGGCGATCCAAGGCCGCGTCACGGTAATCGCAGCAGCGGCCTTGCGCGGGCTGGAAAACAACCCCAGGCTTTGAGTGTCGGCAGCGTAGGCTTCAAAGCCGCCCCTCCCGCGTGCCAAGATAACGCCGAGACGGCTTGGACCATCGTAAACGGAGGCGAACGGCTCTTCTGACGCGGGCGCCTCCTACGGTAGTCTCGATGGCGCAGCGCGTTCCCCCCTGACGCTACCCTAAAGTCGGCGAGGGTTCCAGAGTCGGGCATTGAGCTCACCCGGGTGATAACCCACATTGCCGCTTATGTGCGCTCATGGGCGCGGTTGGTTGGCCTAGACAGCCCAGAGGCTGCAGAGCGTGTGTTCGGATCTCTAGATGAGCGCCAGGTCGGGGCCACTCTGGGCCTACTCGATATGTGTTTGGTTTTCGGCGATGAGCCGATTTTCACGCGCGGTGAGCGACCCCCCGACCCGCAAGGAGGCGGACCTTGGCTGAGCACGAGCCCTCGATCCCCACTCACGAGTAAGCCCCGCATGGTCCCGCCTTGCGGAACACGCCGCTGGTGCGCAAGGCGGCGGCGAAGTTGGCTTA
>VAZM01000614.1 GCA_005883135.1 Alphaproteobacteria bacterium | reverse complement strand
TATCGACGCCTGAACCATGTCATGTGCGGCTCCTCCTGCGTCGAGAGTAGCAGCAAAGGCGATGCCGGAATCGGTCTCTCGCGCTCAAGGCCGCCCGGGGGGCGCTGCGCTGACACGGCGTGTCGGGCCGCCGCTCGTCGGGCGGCTTCAACGACGCCCAGGTACGGTGAGATCGTCGCGGAACCATGGACACGACCGATACCTATGACTTCCACCCAGTTCCCAAATATGCCGTTGCGGATCTACAAAGGCCGTTGCTGCAAGCCGAGCCGCTGCACCCACGCGTCGATCTGGGCGCTGATGGTCAAGGATGTCTGGGCCAGTTCAAGTCCCTCAACGGTGAAAGCCAGTAACGGCCGCGCGATCTGTTTGCGTGAGAGGAATACGCCAAAGGCTTAGAGCACTAATATTGCGTTATAAGAATCAAAAGCGAATGAATGAGCGTCTTCAACTTGGGTGCAATTGAGGTCTTTGCAGCTATTGGATTAATTGCCCCCAGGCTCGGAGGGCACGCTATGCACAGTGATCTGACTAAAGTTTCGCTTCTGATCGCCCGTTTTCATTTTCTTCTTGGAGGAGCACTGAGCGTGATCAGGTGAACCGGAAAAAGCCAGCCGCCGAACTCGGTATGACGCCCTTACTGGGATTTCAAAGGTGGATTTGGCGAGGCGAAGTACTGGCTTATTGGGTGAGATCGATTTATGCACCTGGGCGAGCGAGATCCGCGAATGAGTCGCCTTCGCCGATTTCGTTTTCATTTGCGTGGCGGAGACGGGACGAAACGCTGGCAGATTCCTGAGACCTGGCTTTTAGGACTTACACGCGGTCTTGCCGCTAGTCCGGTGTGCGCATGGATACGTCGGTTATTACAGCCGCCTCGGCGCTGGCGGGAGCCGCGATAGGCGGTTTCACATCGTTGATCGCGGCGTGGTTGACTCACCGCGTACAGGCAAAGGCAGAGCGACTCGCGCATGATCAACTCCGCCGACAAGAGCTATACAAGGAATTCATTGAGCAGGCGTCTGAGCTACATATTCACGCGCTGCAAAATGACAAACCGGACGTTTCCGCTTTGATGCGCCTTTATGCGGAGATAAGCAGAATGCGCATCTTGTCCTCACCAGCGGTCGTCAACAACGCCGACCAAATCGTTAAAAACATTATCCGCGCATATCTGGAGCCGAACAAGACTTTCCCAGAGCTGCGGGAGATGGCGGATAGCGGATTGATCGATCCGCTTCGGAATTTCAGCGAGGCCTGCCGCGCAGAATCCGAGAGTCTTCATTACGAACCGCCCGACTAGTACCAAATATCATGCGCAATTGGAAAGCATAGCCAGTCATTCCATGGCGTGCCGTTTTCATTCCGGGTACGACATAAATTAGCCGATGGACTTACCGCACGTTCAGAGATCGCGCCTTCACAGCACGGAAAACGGGAATGGGCGCGTGATTGAGGATCGACCGGGTGCAACCGCCAAAAATTTCTTCTCGCAGCGGAGCGGCTATTCCAGGTAAACGACATAGGAGCCGGTTTCGTTCCAGATGCCAACATCATTTTAGGGACACCACGAGGAAGAAGACTGGACCGCCGGATCTCCACAAGGGCCAAAGCAAAACCCCGCCGAGCTAGGACCGCGGCGGGATTCTGCGCTCGGTACGCGGAGATATGAGCTCCACCCGAACCCTTACTCAACGATCTCTTATTTGGCATCCGAGGAGCTTGGCGTCGTCCCTGTCCCCGACTCTGGAACCAAGAATGGTTGATAGGGCCCTGGCGGCGGCATGGCGCCAACAGACCGTCCGTGCTGGCACTTTTAAGACGACCACCGATGTTCGCTATACGGCCGCTTTCGCGGCAATGCGTACATCAGCCAGCGATTGCCAGACAATTGCGATTTATGAGTCACTCATAAATCGAGACCGGCAGGTCGGTGGGCTTGTTACCTTGTAGGATGTGGCCGGTGTAGCCGGCACCCCAGCTGGCGAGTTCGAGAAATTGCTCGCGCTGATCGTCAGAGATCGCGAGGCACGCCCACGCGATGCAGCCATCGGCAAGCTGGCGGTATTCGGCGGTCTTGGACATGCTGCCCCTCCTCTAGCATACAGGCGGGAGCGCGACCGGTCTCTCAGTCACCAACGCCCGGGGGAAGCCCTGTCTTTCACGACAATAGCGAAGGTTTAATTGCCATTCCTAGGTGGCGCGCTGAGAGGCTGAGCCAGGGCGGTAGGTTAAAACCTCGGCGGCCCACGGGATCGCGGACCCATTGCTTGGCGGCTTCATGGCCGATCCTCCGACTGATGAATCAAGCGTGGGCCGACTCGTGCAACCGATGGCTGGTTTTTATGTCACCACGAACGCGATGTTACGACCTTCAATATTACCAAGCGCCTGCATATAGGCCCGCAGCGGCCTCCGTGAAGGTTCGGCCAGATTCGCGCGAAAAGACCAGAAGAATACCGAGACCGGCACCGCCGCCTACTGTGCGTGGCCCGCGAGCGGTCACGCGGCCGCCGCGAGCAGCGTGATGAAACTCGCGCCGCTTTATCCCCGTGATCATTTCGATCACCTCGTCGGCGCGGGCGAGTAGCGCCGCAGAAGGCGCTCACTCCGACAGCATGATTGGCTGGCTGAACTCGGAGGTGGCGCCGTCCGCTGACGTTAGCGTGGCCGTGAATGAGGCCGGCATCGCGGCAAGCTTGGAGGCATCGACTGTGAGCGAGAATTTGCCGTTGCCCTCCGCGTCCGACGTAGTCACGACATCGCCGAGAAATATTTCGCCTTCGCCGCTGCCCGACGCCCGGTTGCCGAACACTTCGACGGTGAAACGCGACAGCGGCTTGCCCCGTAGGGCGCCTAGTATGGTAAGGCCGTTCGCGCTCTTGCGCGCGCGCTCGAGCGCGGGGGCGGCGAGACCTCCATTCGGCGGCGCTTGGCAATTAGGCGCGTCATCCGGGCAAATCTTGGCGAGGCTTCCCGGGGCCGGAGCGACGCCGATGCCGCGCTTGCCGACAAAACGTTCGTGCTCGCCGCTCGGCAGGCCGAACACGATGCCGCCCTTGCGGATATCGCGGTCGCAACTGCCGCCGGCGAAGCAGCGCTCGATCTTTTGACCGTTGCCATAGATGGCGTTGCGGGAGATCCGCGCAAGCGTCATGTCCGCTCCCGGCCGTACCGCAATGCCCACCGCATTGCTGGAGATGACGTTGCCGTCGATGATATTGCCGGCGCCGGACAAGCTCAGGCCGAACGTATTGTTGGTGAAGATATTGGCGGCGATGTAGTTGCGGTGCCCCCAGTTGATTTGAAGGCCGTCGGAATATCCTTCGAAGCGGTTGCTCACCACGGAATTGTCATTTCCGAGCAGGATTTCGATGCCCTGCGACGGCTCCGGGTTGGCGTCCGTCGAGCGGAACACATTGTCGGCGACCATATTGAAGGCGGCGCCGCGGGTGAGCTCGAGACCGTCGCCGTTATCGAGAAAGTCGTTGCGCTGCACCTTGTTGTGCACGGTGGTCGTGGCGGTGGGATTGCCGTTGCCGTCATCGCCCGTAAGCATCACGCCCGCGCCGCCGCGATTGCCGACGATGCGGTTGTCGTGAATAAAGTTGCCGCTCGGAATTTCCAACCCACTGATCTCGACACCTTGGGTATCGACTAAAGCGAGGCCGGGATTGGTCGTCGTGCGCACGTTGGTGCCGTATTGGCCGGGAACCGCGCCGGGACAGGTTTGCGGGCCCTTGTCCTCGATGTGGCCGGAGCCGTCGAGGGCGACGAATTCGCCGCTGCGCTTCCATGGCGCGCCCTCGATCGCCACCGGTCCTTTGAGCGCCGGCAGCGGCGAGGCGAGCTTGATTACGTATGGCGCCTGACCCGCCGGCGCGAGCTCGATGCGGAAGTGCCCAGGCGCCGCGTTGTTGCGCTCGATTGCCCAGCGCAGCGAACCTTCGCCGCCGTCATCGGCTGTGCGGGTGACGCGCAGCATCTCGGGCGGTGGCGTCGAAGAGCTTTGAGCGCCAGTCTCGATCGG
>VAZM01000047.1:7614-12051 GCA_005883135.1 Alphaproteobacteria bacterium | reverse complement strand
TTCGCGCGGCAAAACTGCACGGGGAGGATGAACCCTCGAGGGCGGTTACGCATTTCCCGTCATGCCGGCTGTGCCCGGTATTAGCGATGACACCTCCGCGGGTTCTAGAGGGAGAGGAAAAAACGGCTCGGCTCAGGCGGCGGCGAACCGGAGCCTGGACAGGGAGGCTGCTTGCTCAAGGCTGCATCCATCGCGCAACGCTCCGTCGGAGCGCCAGTCCAGCGCAAGGAGGACGAGGCGCTGCTGACCGGGCGCGCGCGCTTCATTGACGATGTGTCGCCGCTACCCGGCCTCCGCTTTGCCGCCATCCTGCGCTCGCCGCATCCGCATGCGCGCATCGTGCGCATCGATGCAAGCCGCGCCCGAAGCCTGAGCGGCGTGGTCGACGTGGTGACTGGCAGCGACCTCGCCGCGGTGATCGGCCCGATCAAAAGCGTGGTGAAGGCACCGTTTGCATACTTTCCCATCGCCATCGACCGTGTGCGCTACGTCGGAGAGGCGGTGGCCGTGGCGGTCGCGCAGTCACGCTACATCGCCGAGGACGCCTGCGACCTGATCAAGATCGAATATGACATCCTGCCGGCAGCCGCGGATCTCTCCTCCGCCATGGCCGAGGATGCACCGCTCGTGCACGAGCAGGCGGGATCGAACGTCATCAGCCGACGCAGCTTCCGCTACGGCGATCCGGATGGAGCGTTTGCGGCGGCCGACCGGATATTCCAGTTATCCCATTCCTATCCGCGCTACGCCTCGACACCGATGGAGACATTCGGGGTTATCGCGCATTTCGAGCGCGCGCCCGACCGCTACACCGTGTGGTCGAACTTCCAGGGGCCGTTCGTGCTGCAGCCGCTCATGGCCGGCGCGCTGCGGGTCCCCGGACACCGGCTGCGCCTGATCACGCCGCCGAACAGCGGCGGCAGCTTCGGCATCAAGCAGGCGATCGCCTCCTACATCGTCCTGTTCGCCGCTGTGAGCCGCAAGACCGGGATGCCGGTGAAATGGGTCGAGGATCGCGCCGAGCATCTCACTGCGGCCTCGGCCTCGAGCGATCGAATGGGAACGGTGTCGGCGGCGTTCTCCCGCGACGGCGAGCTGAAGGCCCTGCATTTCCACAACGCCGCCAACATGGGCGCCTATATCCGCGCGCCCGAGCCGGCCTCGCTCTACCGTATGCACGCCGCCTCCAACGGCTGCTACCGCGTGCAGCACATCGCGGTCGACAACGAGCTCGTGGTCACGAACCGCACGCCGGTCGGCCTCAATCGCGGCTATGGCGGCCCGCAATTCTACTTCGCGCTCGAGCGGATCATGGACATCGCCGCGCGCGGGCTCGACATCGATCCCGCCGAGCTGCGGCGGCGCAATTTCGTGCTCGGCGGAGCGTTTCCGTATCGGGCGCCGGCTGGAGCAGTGTTCGATGCCGGCGACTATGAGGCCGCGCTCAGCGAGTTGCTGCGTATCGCCGATTACGAGGACCTGAGGCGTCGGCGCGAGGAGGCACGGCGCAATGGGAAGCTCTACGGCATCGGCTTTGCCGCCGGGGTCGAGCCGTCCGGCCCCAACATGGCCTATGTCTCGCTTGCACAGACTGCGCAGGACCGCGCGCGCGCCGATCGCAAGTCCGGCGCCAATGCCAGCGCGACCATCTCGATCGATCCCGGCGGCCAGGTCACCGTGCGCCTGTGCAGCACACCGAACGGGCAGGGGCATGCGACGGTGGCCGCCCAAATCGTCGCCGACGCGCTCGGATTGCAGCCGCAGGACATCGACGTCGTCACCGAGATTGATACCCTAACCAGCGCTTGGTCGATCGCCTCCGGCAATTACTCCAACCGCTTCGCTTCGATCGTGGTCGACGCCATCGCGCGATCGTCCGGGCAGGTCGCGCGCAAGGTCAAGCTGCTTGCCGCCGAGGCGCTGGAAGAATCGCCGGAGGACATTGAGCTCGCCGACGGCTATGCACGCGTGCGCGGGAAATCGAACAAGGGGCTGCCGTTCCGTAAGGTCTGCGCTCGCGCGCATTGGGATCCGGCGGGATTGCCCGGCGATACGGCGCCCGGCATTCATGAGATTGCCGTGGTCTCACCGCCGGTGCTTGGCTCGCCGGATGAGCAGGACCGGGTCGCGTCAGCGACCACGTTCGGCTTCGTGATCGATCTTGCCGCGATCCAGATCGATCGCGAGACAGGCGGGATACGCATCGACAAATATGCGTCGGTGCACGATGTCGGCACCCAGCTCAATCCGCGTATCGTGGAAGGCCAGATCCACGGCGGCTTCGTCCACGGGCTCGGCGCCGCGTTGATGGAGGAGCTCGTCTACGATGAGCGCGGCAACTTTCATTCCGGGACGTTCGCCGACTATCTCTGCCCGACCGCCATGGAGGTGCCGTCGGTCGCGATCGGTCATGTCGAGACCGCTTCCCCGACCAACGCGTTCGGCGCCAAGGGCATGGGCGATGGCAGCTGCATGCTAACGCCAGCGGCGCTGGCCAACGCTGTGGCCGATGCGCTCGGACGCGAGGACATCACGCTGCCGCTCACCTTGCAGAGAGTGTGGGCGCTGGCAAATGGGCGCGAGCTGACGCGCGCGACTGCCGCCGCGCCAGAAGAGCCGAGGCAGAGGAAGGCCGTCGGCGCGCTGACCGGGCGGGGCGAAGTGCTGCTGTCGGCCGCTTCGCACGAGGTCTGGCGCCGGCTCGTCGATGCACGCGAGCTCGCCGCGATTGTGCCCGGCTGCCAGGATCTCTGGCAGGACGGTCCCGACAGCTATGCGGCGCGCGTTGTGATCGGCGTTGCCGGCATCCGTGGCACCTATGACGCACGCATCGAGCTGCGCGACAAGCAGGAAGGCCGTTCGGTCCGACTTGTCGGGAAGGCCTCGGGCGCACTCGGTTTCGGGTCCGGCTCCGGGTGGGTCACGCTTACAGCCGAAGGGGAGGGCCAGACACGGCTCAGTTATCGCTACGAGGCTGATGTCGGCGGCAAGGTGGCCGCGGTCGGCCAGCGCATGCTCGGCACGGTCACGCGCGTGCTGATCGCGCAATTCTTCCGCGCGCTCGAGGGCCGGTTCGCGCCGCATCCTCGCGGCGTCAAGAGCTGGCTGTCGCGTCTGCTGCCCTGGCGACGGAGGCAACCATGAAGCCGGCCGCGTTCGACTACTACCGGCCCGCGACGGTTGCGGAGACCGTTGGGTTGCTTGCGGAGCTTCGCGAGGACGCCGCTGTGTTGGCAGGCGGCATGACGCTCGGTCCGATGCTCAATCTGCGCATGGTGCGTCCGCGCGCGGTCATCGACATCTCCCGCATGGATGCGCTGCGAACGATCTCACTCGGCGGCAATGTGCTCGCGACAGGGAGTGCGGTCGTCCAGGGCGACGCGCTGCAGTCCGAGGTCGTGCGCCGCGAAGTGCCATTGCTCGCGCTCGCGCTGCCTTTCGTCGGACATTTCCAAACCCGCAACCGCGGCACGCTCGGCGGCTCGGTGGCGCATGCCGATCCGAGCGCCGAGATTCCGCTCTGCCTCGTGGTGACCGGCGGCAGCGCCCTGCTGCGGTCACGCAAGCGCGAGCGACGAGTTAAGGCAGCAGATTTCTTTGTCGGAGCGCTCACCACCGAGCGGCAGCCGGACGAGATTATTCTCGCGCTCGAATGGCCGCGCGCCCCGGCGGATACCAGCCACGCCTTCGACGAGATCACACAACGGCACGGCGATTTTGCGATCGCGGCGGCGGCCTGCCAGCTCAGGCTCGACCGCAGCGATCGCATCAGCGCCTTGTCTCTCGGCCTCGGCGGGGTGGAGAGCCGTCCCGTTGCAATCGATGTCAGCCGTTTCATCGGTCAGCCGTTGCCCGAGATTCTCAGCGCACTCGCTGATCACGCGTCGGCCTCAGTCGACCCGATGGAGGATCATGCGGCGAGCGCCGAGTTCCGGCGCTCCCTCGCGCGCACCTTGGTCAGGCGCGTGGTGGAGAAGGCGCATGCGGATGCGCGCACCCGGCGGGGGGTTGTGCACCCGCCGGGAGCTTGTCCAATGACGCTGCACCTTCCCCGCGGCCAATGCCACACCGTATCCCTAACGCTGAACGGAGAGCGCCGCTCGGGCGAAGCCGAGCCGCGTATGCTGCTAAGCGACTTTCTCCGGCACGAGCTCAATGCGTATGGTGTTCACGTCGGCTGCGAGCATGGCGTGTGCGGCGCCTGCACCGTGCTCGTCGACGGCCGAGCTATGCGAAGCTGCACGCAATATGCGGTGCAGGCCGATGAGGCCGAGATCGTCACAGTCGAGGGGCTGGCGGATCCCGGCACGCTCAACGATCTGCAGCAGGCTTTTTCGAAACATCACGCGCTGCAATGCGGCTTCTGTACGCCCGGCATTCTCTGCTCAGCCACGGATTTCCTCAAAAGCAATCCGTCACCCGACGAGACGGAGCTGC
>VAZM01000047.1:0-7584 GCA_005883135.1 Alphaproteobacteria bacterium | reverse complement strand
CGCACTGCTCGAAGTCGCGTCGCAGCGTCAACAGAAGGGCTCGTGATCATGGATCTCGGCAGCGCCTTCGCCGTTTCGGTTCTGCGCCAGCCACACCAGGAGGCCATCGTCGACGGCGATCGCCGGCTTTCCTACACGCAATGGTACCGCGAGATTCGAACGGTGGCCGGCGGGCTCAAGGAGCGAGGCCTGAAAACGGGTGACCATCTCGTGGTGGTGATGCGCAACCGCTACGAGATGGCAACCCTGTATTGGGCATCGCATCTGCTCGGGTTGATCTTCACGCCGGTGAGCTGGCGCGCGAGTGCGGACGAAATCAGATATTGCCTCGAGGACGCCGAAGCGGTCGTGGTGGCCTTCGACGGCGCCTCCGGCCAGAGCGCGCCCGAGGCGGTGGCAAGCCTCAAGATTGACCCGCGGCGCGTGATCGTTGCCGCGGACGGACGCGGCGACGGCGCGCGATTTGAGACCTTGCTGCAGGCGTCGCCGATCCCGGGACCAAGCTCGCCGAACGAATTCTCGACCTGCCTCATGCTCTATACGTCCGGCACCACGGGCCGGCCGAAAGGCGTGCCACGCAGCCACCGCGCCGAGCTCAGCGCATCGGTCTCCCACATCGCACAGAATCAGTACCGGCAGGGTGATTCTTGCCTCGGCGTGATGCCGCTCTTCCACACCATGGGCATTCGCATTTTAATTGGGTCTGCGCTGCTCAATGGCCGGCTCGTCTGTGTTCCCGACTATTCCCCAGAGGAGATCCTGCGTCTCGTCGAGCGCAAGCGCCTGACCACGCTCTATCTCGTGCCGACCATGTTTCATGATGTGCTGCGGCATCCGGATTGTGCGCGCTACGATCTCAGTTCGCTCTCGCGCGTCGGCTATGCCGGAATGACAATGACGCCCGCGCTGATCGGGCGCTGCCTCGAGCAGCTCAAGCCCGACCTGTTCGTCAACTATTATGGTTCGAGTGAGATCTACACATTCACTTATTGCGATCATCTCGACGGCAAGCCGGGCTGCGCGGGGCGCGCCGGCATGAACCAGATCATCCGCGTGGTCTCGACCAATCGCGACGACGATATCGAGATCGACCTGCCACCCGGCGTCTGCGGCGAGATTGTCGCGAGCATGAACAGTCCGGAAGCCTTCAAGGGCTATTGGAAACGGCCGGACGCAGACGCCAAGTCGATCCAAGGCCGCTGGTATCGCACCGGCGACCTCGGCCGGTTTGACGACGACGGCGAGCTTTACGTCGTGGGACGCGTCGACGACATGATCATCAGTGGCGGTGAGAACATCTACCCGGAAGAAATCGAGGACACACTCGCACGCAGTCCGCTTGTTGCTGGATGCGCAATCGTCGGCATGCCCGATGAGCGGCTCGGCGCCAAGGTGATCGCATTCGTCGAGCCGGCGCGCCCCGATCTTTCACCGCAGCAACTCGATGAAATCTGTCTCAGGAGCGGCCTCGCCCGGTTCAAGCGGCCGAAGGAATACGTCTTCGTCAAGGCGATCCCGCGCTCGGCGTCAGGCAAGCTCCTTCGCCGCAAGTTGCGTACCGGCGAGTATGAACGGTTCGAAAGCGAAAGGATCACAATCAGGGAAACGTCATGAACAAGTCAAGCACGAACGGAAGCGCCAAGAGCAAAGACTATGCCGAGATGCGCGCTGCGATCCTCAGGGATCTCGACGGCCTGCGCTACGAGGTCGATACGGTGAAAAAGATCGGCTGGCTGTGGCTCGATCGGCCGCCGCTCAACATCGTCTCCTATCGCGGACGCGGCCAGATCAACGCCATCATGGAGGCCTTCGGGGAGGACCCGGATGTGCGCGTGGTCGTGATCCGCGGCGCGAACGGCACCTACACGTCAGGGGGCGACGTCAAGTCCTTTCCGTTGATCGAACGGGACGGCATGTCGCATCTTGCCTGGAACATCGCTGCGCCCGAGCGCTGCCCTAAACCGGTGATCTGCGCCATGGAGAAATACGCTATGGGCGTCGGATTGGAGCTCGCGATGGCCTGCGACATCCGGCTCGCCACCAAAGACACCCTGCTGGCGCTTCCGGAAGTGACGCTCGGCCAGATACCCGGAAGCGGCGGCAGCCAGCGCGTAGCCCGCATCGCCGGGCTCACGCGCGCCGTTGACATGATGATGCTCGGCCGGCGCATCCCGGCACCGGAGGCACATGCCTGGGGGCTCGTGACGCGGGTTGTAGAGGATTCCGCCGCGCTCGACCGCGCGATCGATGAAGTGGTCGAAAAGCTTACATCGATGTCGCCGCTTGCGCTGAAAACGATCAAGCGCGTGTTGAACACGTCATACGACACGAGCCTCTCTGTCGGCTTCGAGCTTGAAGGGCATGCCTACGAGAAGCTTCGCGAAAGCAAGGATTACAAGGAAGGCATCGCCGCCTTCAGCGAAAAGCGGAAGGCAAACTTTACCGGAGCCTGATGATCCGCGATCAGGCTCGTAAATCAACAGGAGGAGTGAAATGTCCAAGATCGCGACAATCGCAAAGTTGGGTGTGGCCGGCGCCTTCATGCTGGCCCTCGCACCCGCGCAAGCGGCCGATCCAATCAAGGTCGGCGTAGTGACTCCGCTGTCGGGCACCTACGCGCCGATCGGGAAACAGGTCCGCTGGGGCGCCGAGCTCGTCGTGAAGGAGATCAACGCTGCTGGCGGCGTGAACGGCCGTCCGTTCGAACTCCTGTTCGAGGATGAGGAAGCCAATCCGCCGGTCGCAGTGCGCAAAGCCGAGAAGCTGCTGCAACAGGACAAGGTCGATCTTCTGACCGGAACCGTAAACAGCGGCTCGACGCTCGCGGTCGGCCAGGTCGCAGAACGCAACGACCGCATCCTGGTGACGACCGTCTCCTACGCGCCTTCGATCACGGGAGCCCAATGCAGCGCGAACGTGTTCCGAGTAAACGCTAATGCCTACATGCAGTCGAACGCATTGACCTCGTGGCTGATCAAAAACGCGCCCGGCAAACGTTACTTTTTCATCGGTCCGGACTACGAGATGGGTCGCAGCACCACTTCCGCGTTCCAGAACGACGTTAAGCGCCTCGGTGGCACCGATGTCGGCGCGACGTTCCCGCCGCTCGGCGCAAAGGACTTCACGCCCTATATCGGCCAGATCCGCGCGGCGCACCCCGACGTGATCATGACCGCAACGGCCGGCAACGACACCGTTCGCCTGCTCACGCAGCTCAAGGAATACGGGATTCTCACCGACAAGCTAACGCTTGCGGGCGCGGCGGGGGCCGTTACGCAGGAAAATCTGGGCGCGATGGGCGGAGCGGGCGAGGGCTTCCTTAGCGCAGCCGGGTATTCGATCGATATTGATACGCCCGCCAACAAGAAATTCGTCTCGATGTTCAAAAAGGAGTTCCAGCACGATCCCGACCTGTTCGCGGCGGATACTTATGGCCTGTTCTATCTGTTCAAACAGGCGATCGAGAAAGCAGCCAGCACTGATACGGGCAGGGTCAGGGCGGCAATGGAAGACGCGACCTGGCAGACACCGCAGGGCACCAAAAAGATCCGAAAGGGCGATCACCAGGCGGTCGTCGACATGGTGATCGTTAAGGTGAAGGGCAATGACTTCCAGACCGTCGGCAAGGTGCCTGGCGAGGAGGCGGTCGGCCCCGACGATTGCCAGAAGTTCTGATCCCCAGCGACACACGAGCGAGCCGGCCGATGGAAGATCTCCTGGCTTATCTTCACTTCGTGGTGCTGCCCCAGTTCATTGACGCGCTCATCATTGGCGTCGCATTGGCGCTGGTCGCGCTGGGGCTCACCATGATTTTCGGCCTGCTCGACGTCATCAATCTGGCGCACGGCGAGCTCTACATGCTGGGTGGCTATGCCGCGTTTACCCTGCTCGGCTGGGGTGCGGGCTATTGGAGCGCGCTTGTGCTCGTGCCGGTATTGGTCGGGCTTGTCGGTTGGGCGCTGGAAGAACTCGGGATCCGCCCGCTGCTGCCACGGGCGGATCGCGCCATCGTCACGCTGCTATTCACCTTCGGCGTAAGCCTCATCTTCCGTGATATCGCGCAGGTGATCTGGGGCACCGAGACCCGCTCAGTGGCTGCTCCGCTGACCGGTATCGCCAATCTCGCGCAAGTGTTCGTTCCAATCTATCGCATCTTTGTGTTTGGTGCCGGCGTGCTTGCCATCGCGGTCACCTGGTGGCTGGTCTACCGCACCCAAATTGGCGCCGTGTTGCGAGCGACCGCGGTCGATCCTTCGATGGTCGCTTCGTTCGGGATTCCGATCCGGCTCGTCTACGGCTTCACATTTCTCTACGGCTGCGGGCTTGCCGGTCTCGCCGGCGTTCTGCTCAGTCCCATCTATGCCGTGTTTCCAACGATGGGGCATGACTTCCTTGTGATGGCATTCGCCGTCGTGATTGTCGGTGGAATGGGCAGCATCATTGGAGCGGTGGTGGCGGCCTTACTGCTCGCACAGGTGCAAGGTCTTGCCAGCCTGTGGATTCCGCCGGTCTGGGCGGAAACCTTGGTCTATGGGGTGATGCTGCTCGTGCTCGTGATACGGCCTGCCGGCCTGTTCAACCGGCTTGGAGAGGCATGATGCTCCAGGCACAGCAGCAGGCGCAGACAACGGATATCGAAAGCCGGCCGGCCGGCACCGTTGCGGGGCGGCTGTTGCGCGCCGTTCGCAGCGGGGGCTCGAACTCGACGCTGCTGCGCCAGATCGCCCTCGTCTCGCTTCTTTTGGCAGCGATCTTCCCGTTATTCGGCGGCTCGTTCTTCACACGCCTTGCGATTGAAGCCTTACTGTTCGGCTGCATCGCGCTCAGCGTTGACATCCTGCTCGGATATGCCGGGCTGTTGTCGCTCGGACAGGCGGCCTATTTCGGGCTGGCCGCCTACGTAGCGGCGCTGATGTATCTTCACGTGACCCAGTCGTTCTGGCTGGTCCTGCTGACTGCGTCCGCCAGCGTCGGGGTCTTCTCGTTTCTGCTCGGCGCTGTCGCGATCCGGGCCAAGGGCGTCTATTTCGCGCTGATCACGTTCGGCGTGGCCGAGATCCTATCGAAGATCACGCACAATACCCGGGCGATCGGTGGTTCGGACGGGTTGATCGGCATACCGGTCCCGAGCATTCGCTTGCTGCCTGGATTGGAGATTGAGTTCGCCAACAATTACGTCTTCTACTATCTCGTGCTCGGAACTGTCTGTCTGCTTTATCTTGGAACGCGCCGAATCCTGAACACAGCTTTCGGCAGCGTGCTGCGCGCGATCCGCGACAATTCCGATCGCGTTCCTTATCTCGGCTACAACCCCTTCTGGTACAAACTCCTGGCCTATGTGATGGCTGCTCAGATCGCGGCCTTCGGCGGACTGATCTATCCGCTGCTCCGCGGTTTCGTAGCACCGCATCTTTTCGGTTTCGAGGTCTCGACCAAGGCTGTGGTGATGTCGCTCGTCGGCGGTGTCGGCACGCTGATCGGTCCGTTGATGGGCAGCGTTATCATCACTTTCCTGGAATCGGTGGTCGGCAGTTACACCGAGCGCCACCTGATCCTGCTCGGAATCATCTTCATTGTGTTCGTGATGTTCCTACCGGATGGGCTGTGCGGTCTTGCGCAGCGCACGTTCGGAGCGGGCCGGAAGGTCAAGCCATGATCCGGGTCATCGATCTGAGCAAATCCTTCGGGGCGCTGCGCGCGGTCAATCACCTCAGCTTCGAGGCGATGCCGAACTGCATCACCTCGATTATTGGACCGAATGGCGCAGGCAAGAGCACGGCCTTCAACCTAATTGCGGGAACGCTGCGACCGGATTCGGGCCGGGTCGAACTGGAGGGCCACGACGTCACCGGCGAGCCAGCCTACCGGCTGGCCAAGCTCGGCGTGGCTCGCTCGTTCCAGATCACCAATCTGTTCTTCGGCCTCTCAGTGCTCGAGAATGTCAGGTTCGCCTGTCAGAGCCTTGAGTCGCGCAATCGCTTTCTTACGCGCCTTGATCGGCTATCGGCGCCGGTCAGGCGGGCGACCGAGATTCTCGAGGAATTCGGGCTCGACGAAAGCGCCGATCAACTGGTCGGCAATCTCTCGCATGGTGATCAGCGCCGGGTCGAGATCGCGATCTGTATGGCGCTCACTCCCCGAGTCCTGATGCTCGACGAGCCGACGCAGGGCATGTCGCCGGCCGAGACAGCGGAAATCGATACACTCATCAAGTCGCTGGCCGGACGCGTCACCGTGCTCCTGATTGAGCACGATATCGATCTGGTCATGAACATTTCCGACCACGTCATCGTGATGCACCAAGGCCGCAAGCTGTTCGAAGGGCCGCCCAATGAGGTGCGGGCGAGCCCGGCCGTCCGCGAGGCCTATCTAGGAGCCGAGCATGCCGCTGCTTGAGGTCGCAAACCTGCACGCGCATTATAATTACGCGCCAGTGCTGCAGGGCGTATCGTTCGCGGTGGATGCAGGCGAGATCGTCAGTGTGTTCGGCCGCAATGGCGCCGGCAAGACGACGGCGCTGCGCACCATCATGGGATGGCTGCGGCCCTCGCGTGGCTCAATCACCTTTGAGGGCCGGTCGATCGGCGGGTTGTCGCCCGACCGCATTTTTCGACGGGGCATCGCCTTTGTCCCGGAGGATCGCCGCATTTTTCCGACGCTCAGCGTAGAGGAAAACCTCTCGCTGGGATTGTTCAGCCGTTGGCGCAGTAGCAGCGCCGAGCGCCGCCGCCAGTTCGACCGCGTCATTCATCTCTTTCCGCGTCTTGGCGAGCGGCGCCGTCAGCTCGGCAAGACGCTTTCGGGCGGCGAGCAGCAGATGCTGGCGATCGGCCGCGCGCTAATCGGCAATCCGAGGCTGCTTCTGGTTGACGAGCCCTCGGAGGGTCTTGCGCCGATGATCGTCAACGAAATCTTCGAATCCCTGAGTCGCATGGGCAATGAGGGCATTGGGCTTTTGTTGGTCGAACAGAATGTCCATCGCGCCGCGACCATCAGCAATGCCTGTTACGTGATGGAGAAGGGTCGGATCGTGACCCATGGCATTCCGTCCGTCGTTCTGAGGGATGAGGCCGTTCGGCGGCGACTTTCTGTCTGAAAGGACATGTCAATGCGCATACAGACCGCCGAAAACCAAACCGCCGGCCTAACGGTCTGAACGGATTTTCCAGAAGCTGCGTAAGGCCGATATCCGGCAAGTGACCTACGTGCCCGACACCGGTCATGCACGCCTGATCGAATTGTGTCATGCCGAACCGGTCACGACGGTGCTCACGACTGAGGAGGAGGCGATCGGCGTTCTGTCCGGCGCCTGGCTCGACGGCGAGCGCGGCGTGCTCCTGATACAAAGCAGCGGCGTTGACAACTGCATCAATACGCTGTCGCTTGCGCGCGTCTGCGGCTTCCCCCTGCTGATGATCGTGACCAGCGGGGCGATTGGGGTGAGGTCAATGCATGGCAGGTGCCGATGGGACAGATTATGGCGAGCAACCTGCGGCTCGCCGGCGCGGTCGTCTATGAGGTCATCGATCCGAACCCTGGCGGCGGCGAGTGTCGAGGCGGCGGCGCGCATCGCTTTCAACGGAA
>VAZM01000610.1 GCA_005883135.1 Alphaproteobacteria bacterium | reverse complement strand
CTGTTCACGGAAGTCGAGGAAAAGAGCCGCCAGCTCGAAATGGCGAGCCAACACAAATCGCAGTTCGTCGCCAGCATGAGTCACGAGCTGCGAACTCCGCTTAATGCCATCATCGGATTAACTGAGATGATGGTAAGCAATGCGCCGCGCTTCGGCACGGAAAAGGCAGCGGAGCCACTGCGCCGGGTTCACCGGGCGGGTACCCACCTTCTCGGGCTCATCAACCAGGTGCTTGACCTCTCCAAAATCGAGGCTGGCAAGCTTGAGCTCAGTCCAGAAACGGTCAATTTGGCCACCCTATTTGAGGAGGTCATCGGCACCGCGCGGCAGCTGGCAGAGCAGAATAAGAACAGGCTCATTCTCGAAGCCTCTCAAAACCTAGGACAGCTGACCGTCGATCCCATGCGGCTGCGGCAAATCCTGCTCAATCTGTTGAGTAATGCCTGCAAATTCACCAAGCAGGGCGAGGTCAAGCTGCGCGTAAAAAAGGTGATCGATGGCCGGAACTGGATTGAGATTTCCGTGGCCGATACCGGCATCGGCATGACACCCGAGCAGCAGGCCAAGCTGTTCGAGGAATTTACCCAGGCCGATTCCTCGACCGCGCGGCAATACGGCGGAACCGGTCTTGGTTTGGCCATCACGCGCAAGCTCGCGCGCATGATGGGAGGCGACGTGACGGTGACGAGCGATCCGGGTACAGGTTCAGTCTTTACTGTCCGTTTGCCCGGCGGTGCGGACGGGCCAGCGAGGAGCACGACCGGCTCAGAGACAGACCATTCGCCCACTGCCCATTGCGTTCTCGTCATCGATGACGACGCCACGGCGCGCGAGCTCATCGCGGATCACCTAAAGGCCGAGGGATTTTCCGTTGTAACCGCGGCGGGCGGGGCCGAGGGGCTCAAGCTTGCCAAGGAGCTGCGTCCGATCGCGATCACGCTGGACGTGATGATGCCGGACCTCGATGGCTGGTCAGTATTGGCCGCTCTGCGGCAGGACCCCGAGCTTGCCGACATTCCGGTCATCATGATCACGATTGTGGATGAGCAGCGGCGCGGCATTGCTCTCGGAGCGGCGGGTTATCTCACAAAGCCAATCGACCGCGAGCGATTGCGCCACCTGATCGGCCGATTTCGGGCGGCGGCACGACCAACACGCGTGCTGGTGGTGGAGGACGACGCAGTCCAGCGCGAGCGGATGCGCGGATGGCTGGCGGATTCGCAATGGGCTGTGCGGGAGGCACAGAACGGCCGCGAGGCGCTTAGCCGGATACAAGAGAACAAGCCGGACGTTATCCTGCT
>VAZM01000046.1 GCA_005883135.1 Alphaproteobacteria bacterium | reverse complement strand
AATAGACGATTCGGCGGTTGAGTGCTTTCAGCGCGTCGTAGCCGAGACCCAGCCGGCCGAGCACGCCGGCGCGGAAGTTCTCCAGCACGACGTCGGCGACGGCGCACAGCGCTTCTAATTGCGGGAGACTTGCAGCATCCTTCAGATCGACCGCGATCGACCGCTTGTTGCGGTTGACCGACGCGAAATTCTCGCTGAACGCGGGCCCGCCGTCAGTCGAGGAGAGCGGCGGCCAGCCGCGCATGCCGTCGCCGCCCGCCGGATTCTCCACCTTGACGACGTCGGCGCCGAGATCGGCGAGCAGCGAGCCCGCGAACGGCCCCGCCGCGATCTGGCCGAATTCGAGGACGCGGACTCCCGCCAGCGGTCCGTGGCTTTTGCCGTTGCTCGACCCGCTCATGCCGGCGTGCAGACCCCGAACGCCGCCCAACGCATCACCACCCGTAGCCAACGCGTGCCGCCTATTCCGCGGCTTGCGCCTTCGACAGCTGTTCTTCGCGCAGCAGATCGACGAAGATCTTGCGGGCACGTCGCAGCGCCAGGTCGGGCTTGAGGAACACCTCGGTATAGCCCTCGTCGGGATAGGCGAACATCTGCTGCTGCTGCTCCAGCGCCCATTCGTCCTCCGCGGCGACCTCCGGGAACATCTCGGCGACCCGCTTGGCGGCTGATTTGTTAGGGTCGCCGTTCGACATGTGATGCGCCGGACAATTCACGATCACGCGCCAGATGTGATTCTTTTCGTCGACCGGCGTGTGGGTGTGGATAAGAACATACCCGCGTTCATTGCCGGTGGCCTCCAGCGTGCCGGGATATTCGCGCTCGCCCTTGCGGTCGTTAAGCTCGCCCGGGTTCGCCACGCGCATCACGACCCGCGTCACCGCGGGGCTCATCATGCAATGGGTGTGGTGGCGGTCGACGGTCTCGTAGGTGAACCAGTCGACGAGATAGGGCGGCTGGACGTAGTTCGCGGTCTTGCGAACGGTCATCACGTAGCGGTTGCCGTCGACCTCGCCCTCCTCGAGCTCAATGGGGATGCGACTGTTGGCGACGTCGCCGATGTTGCCGTCGTGCAGCGGATAGAAATGCGTGATGTCGAGCAGGTTCTCGATCAGCAGCAGGTAATTGGCGGGGACCTGCATCGGGCCGACCACGATGCTTTCCCAGCGGTCGTCGGCCACCTCGGGCAGCCGCGGCGGCTCCCGCATCTCGGCGAGCGCTGGATCGCCCGGCCAGATCCAGACCAGGCCGTCCTGTTCCTTAACCGGGAAGCCGATCACCTTGGCTTGCGGCGAGATCGGGCCGGTGGGATGCGAGGGGATCATCACGCACTTGCCGGACGTGTCGTAGCGCAGGCCATGGTAGGCACACTCGAGCGTGCCGTCCGGCATCAGCCGTCCCTTCGACAAAGGGAAGCGCTTGTGCGAGCAGCGGTCGTCGAAGGCCGCGATGTCACCATCCTTGGTGCGCCAGATGACGATGGGGCGCTTGGCGATCACGTGACCGCTCAGCGTCTCCTTTGGAAAGTCCTTGGAAAGTCCGGCAACGTACCAGCTGTTGCGAACAACCGAATGTGAGCTCATGGCGTTTCTCCTCGTGATTTCGCGGGCGATTCGGTTCGGCGCCGCCCCATCTTCCCGCACCAGCACGGGAGGAAGGGGAGGGGGCGGCGTTTGCTGTGGGTCGTCATAGGTCGAGCACCAGCATGGGGCTTTTCGCCCGCGCGCAGCAGATCATCGCGTAGCGCTGGCGTTCATCCTCGCCCAGCACCGTATCGCGGTGATCCGGCTCGCCGTCGAGATAACGCGTGATGCAAGTTCCGCAGTAGCCATCCTCGCAATCGGTTTCGATGTCGAAGCCGTTGTCGCGCAACACGGCGACGATCGAACGGTCGGCCGGGATGTCGAAGACCTGGCCGCTACTCTTGATCTTCACCCGGAACGGCGTATTGACGGCCTCGGTGCGGTCGTCGGTCGCGGTGAAATACTCGTAATGCACGTTGAAGGGCGGCCACGCCGAGACGCTGGCCTTGGCCGCATGCATGAAGCCAGGCGGGCCGCAGAAATAGACGTGCGCTCCGATCTCGAAGGCCGCGAGCGTTCGCGCGATATCGAGCCCTCGCGCCGGATCGCCGTCGTCGTGATGAAGCTCGACCTTGCCGGCCGCGATCAGCGGTCGCAGGCGGTCGAGGAAGGCCGTGCGCGCGGGATTGCGCGTGCAATAATGCATGTGCCAGGGGCTCGCCCGCCGCTCCAGCTCGGCGATCATCGCCAGCATCGGCGTGACGCCAATGCCGCCCGCCAACAGCAGATGGAAGCGCGCCTCGCGTCCGGCCAGTGGGAAGCGGTTGTGCGGCGCCGACACCGGGAGGACGCTGCCGACCGCGACCTGCTCGTGCATCGCGCGCGATCCTCCGCGGCCCGCCGGCTCGTTGAGCACGGCGATGACGTAGCGATGCCGCTCCTGCGGATCGTTGCACAGCGAATACTGGCGGCGAGTGTCGTCGTTGATACGCACGTCGAGATGGGCGCCGGCCGTGAACGGCGGCAGCTCGAGGCCAGCCGGGTCGACGAGCTCGAAGGAGGCGATGTCCTGTGCCTCGCGCGTGATCTTGCTCACGCGCAGCGCCTGCGTGGTCTTCGCCTCATCGGCGGCGGCCTCGATCGTCACATCTGCCGACATCGGCTGCCCTCTTGGCCGGCACAGTATTGGCGGCGGCTGCCATCGGTACAAACGATATTTTTTAATCGATTTAATTCAAGAATTCCGATATCAAGAAGGGCGATTTCGCGCGGACTTCGGTTCCCATGAACTTGCGGCAACTCGAGACGTTCTACTGGGCCGCCAAGCTCGGCAGCTTCTCGGCTGCGGCCGACCGGCTCAACGCGACGCAGTCGACCGTCTCCATGCGCATCCAGGATCTGGAACGCGACTTCGGACGCACCTTGTTCGACCGCGGGCGGCGCGGCGCGCGCATCACCGCCATGGGACGGGAACTCATGCGTTATGCCGAGGAGGTGCTGCGGCTTTCCGCCGAGGTGCGCGAGCGATTGGCCAGCAGCGCGACCATGCCCGGCGTGCTGCGCATCGGCGTCGTCGAGATGATCTCGGTGACGTGGCTGCCGCGTCTCGTCAAGGCGATCCACGAAACTTATCCCAAGCTCGCGCTCGAGCTCGACGAGGCGCTGACGCAGAATCTGGTCGAAGACCTCAATCAAGGCAATCTCGACCTGATCCTCGCGGCTGGGCGGACTCCGGGCTACAATTTCAACCAAGTGTCGCTCGGCGCCGTCGAGTTCGCCTGGATGGCGAGCCCCTCGCTCAGCTTGCCCAAACGCAGGTTGGGGCCCCGCGATCTGCAGCACTGGCCGGTGATCGCACTGTCCCGCGAGTCCTATCACCATCGTTCGATCGAGGAGTGGTTTCGCTCCGGCGGCGCCCATTGCAGGCGCATCGACACCTGCAAGAGTCTTGGCGTCGCGGCCGCTCTCGCAGGAGCCGGGCTCGGGGTTACGTTGCTGCCGCCGCGCTGCTATCGGAACGAGCTCAAGGCTGGGCGCTTGCAGGTGATCACGGTCGCGCCGCGGTTTCGCCCGGTCGAGTTTACCGCGACCTGTTCGGTCGCCACCATTCAGCCGCTCGCCCGCCGGATCTCAGAGTTGGCGGGCGAGGTCAGCGATTTCGATAAAGTGCCGGCGAAGCGCAAACAAAAGCGTAACGGAATGTAGCAGCACGGACTTGCACATGCTCGCTGCGAGAGGACGGCCCAATGTTGTGAAACTCCCTGTCAATTTCCCTGTTAGCAGGGAATTTGGTGCTGAGATCGGTTCGCACCTGACTGCGTCGTCAGCCAGCCAGTTCGTTTCTGCTTTGGCATATCCGTGCCGCAGCAACTCGCCCGCTGGAACGTTAGGGGACCCGCTTTCGTCCAGGCAGGCTGGTATCGCATATCCCTGGCGCCAGTGGCCGTGCTTCGACAATCCGTGTTTCGCTGGTAAAGCCCCAAATCGGATCAAATCGGTGAACCTGATAGACCGGACGTGTCTTCATGTCAGGCGGATACTCGCCTTTGCGCAGGGTCGTCGCGATGCACTGCACCACTGTCGCCGGGATGCTTCCGACATTACCGGCGGCGGCACGATGAACGTGGCCGCTGAAAACGGCGACGACCCGCCCGGAGTGCTGCAAAGCCTGGCGGAGCCGCGACACCATGTCCGTTGTTTCGAAGTGAAGTCGATCCGGCCCCACCGAAACCTCAAATGGCGGATGGTGCGTGAAAACCGCAATAGGCTTGGTGGTCTCGGCGTCGATCAGCTCAATCAAACGTCTGACCCGTTCAGCGCAAAAGTCACCCTTGTTGCTGCCTGAACTCAGGGTATCCAGCGCAATGAGTCTTACCGGGTAATCGTCAATCGCATAGTCGACGAAGTCGGAATCGGGCGCAAGATATCCGGATGCCGAAAAGGCCGCGCGTAAATTCGCCCTGTCATCTCTATTGCCGCCCAGGACGTATACCGGCGCACGCGCTTTCGCGAGCGTAGCTGCTGCCTGAGCGTATTCGTCTTGCCGTCCGTTATGAACGATATCCCCGGTGTGAACGATCACATCGGGGGCTGGGTCGAGAGCGTTTATGTCCGCAACGGTGAGTGCGAAATCGCGCATTCTCTGGTTGGCATCGGGTGTATCCAGGGTTAAATGCGTATCGGAGATCTGCGCGATGATCATGACGCCGGATTCTAGCCTGTCGATCGCAGGCCTGCGTAGTACTCCTTGAGGATCGCCACGACCTCTGGCCGGCTAAACTCGGGCGGTATGTCCGCGTTGGACGAGAGCATTTCACGTTGCTCGGTGCCGGAGATCGAAATGTGATGCTGCGGATCGTGGGGACAGGTCTTCGCTGTCGCCATTCCGTAGCACTTGCGGCAGTAAAAAGTGACGTCGATCTTCAGCGGCTTGGTATGAAGTGCACCCGGCCAAAGCTGATTGAAGATGTGATGCGCATCGAAAGGACCGTAGTAGCTGCCGACGCCGGCATGGTCGCGCCCGACGATAAGATGCGAGCAGCCGAAGTTCTGGCGAATAAGGGCATGCAGCAGCGCCTCGCGCGGACCGGCATAGCGCATCTCGATTGGATAGCCCGCCTGAATGACTGTTTCGGGGCGGAAATAATTGTCGATCATCGCCTGGATCGCGCGAGTACGCACTTCGGCTGGAATGTCGCCTGCTTTCAATTTCCCAAGCACCTGATGAATGAAAACACCGTCTGAAATCTCCACCGCGATTTTCACCAGGTGCTCGTGGCTGCGGTGCATGGGGTTTCGGGTCTGGAAAGCGGCGACAATCGACCAACCCTTCTCAACAAACATCGCCCGCGAACGGACGGGGGGAATATAGAGGTCAGGATATTTCGCAGGATATTCGCCCTCGCTCAGCACCCTGACGGGTCCCGCTAGGTTGACATCTCCCTGACCCAGCACCTTTGCTACGCCTGGATGCTTCGCGTCGGTGGTGCGATATACGCGCTCGGCCTCGGCTTTCTTGTCGATTGCATATTTCTCGTGAACTTGCATGACGGCGAGTATTTCGCGTGAGCCCGCGTCGACGAGCGCAATCTCCTCTCGGGCATGGATGCTTTCAGCAAGGTCTTCGCTTACGGGAAGTGTGATCGGGATGGGCCAGAAGGTACCGCCGGTCAGTTTCATGTCCAGGGACGAACCATGCCAGTCGTCATGCCCCATGAACCCCTGGAGCGGCGTGTAGGCCCCCATCGCCAGCATGAGGACGTCGGAGACCGCACGTGAGTCGAGAGGAATCTTCCTGATCTGTGCGGCCCGTCTTCGTTCTTCGGCCCGCTCCGCCTCGGGCAGCAGCAGTGGCCTGACCGTCTGCGATCCGTGCGGCGGTACGAGTTGCGGCGTCGCGATTGTTTCGCGCAATCCAACTTGCTCGGATGGGACGACCTTTGCGGATGGCACCGGGAATTGGGCGCTGACGGCCATGAAAGGGTGGGCCCCTGAGTACTAGAATCCGGTGGACGTCCCGGGCAGCTGCGCGATCAGTCGACGATGTGATACACGGGGGCCTTCTCCATCTCCCACTTCCCGGAATCTCGGTCGTAGCGGGAGAGGGTGAAGCAATGCCAATCTTTGTCGTCCAGCTTCGGATGATCCGCCCGATAGTAGTATCCAGGCCACCGCGTCTCCGTCCGGAACAGGGTGTGCTGTGTGACACATTCCGAGGCCAAGGCCCGGTGTTGAAGCTCCCATGCGCGCTGAAGCTGGTGAAGGTCTTCCGCCCCGAGATAGGCGAGATCTTCCTTCAGCATGCCCAGCAACTCGAGCCCGCGGGTGAGTAGCGGTTCGTTGGTCGTATAGTAGGCGCCGATGCCACCGACATATTCGTCCATGATCTTTTCGAGTCGCTGAAGGCCATGAATCGGCAAAAGATAGCTCGGTGAGACGGTTCCTGCGACGATTTCGTTGCGCCCGAGCTCGTAGTTCTCCAGAGGCTTGTAGACAATCTTCTTGAGGTGTTCGTACTCCGCCTCGCTGACCTGAGGCTGCTGTTTGCCCAGGTCATTTACGTATCTGACCGCTGCCTTGCCCGCGATCCGGCCTTCCGTGAAGGAGCCCGACGAGAATTTATGGGCGCTGCCGCCGATAGCGTCGCCAGCACCGAAGAGACCTTCAACGGTCATCATCCGGTTGTATCCCCACTGGTATTCCGAGGGCGCGCAGTCTTCCGGACCGCTTGCCCAGGCGCCTGAGCAGGTCGCGTGCGAGCCCATGACGTAAGGCTCGGACGTGGTCAGCTCGGGATTTATTTCCTTGGGATCGATGTTTTGCGACGCCCAGACCACCGCCTGCCCAATCGTCATGCCAAGGAAGTTCTCCCAGCCGACCGTCTCCTTGTGCGGATCTTTGAACGCCTCCTTCGTCACCATGCGAATGGGGCCCCGGCCTGCCTTGACCTCCTCAAGGAGGGCATGGTTGCGCAGGCAGGTCGGCACCGGGTGCCGATCGACGTAATCCCCGACCAACTCCTTGATCGAATCGCGCCAGAAGGCTTCGTAATCCTGGCCATAGGCGTTGCAGGTGTAGGTCTTGAGATGCAGGAAGTATGCGCCGACCGGCCCGTAGCCGTCCTTGAATCGGGTAAGGACGATCCGGTTCTCCATCCGAGTCATTTTGGCGCCAACTTGGATCGGCAGCGCGTAGGCGGAGGCGCTGCTCCACGGAGCGTACCAAGTCCGTCCCATGCCCTCGCCGACCGCGCGGGGCTTGAAAATATGCGATGCGCCACCGGCAGCTACGACAACGGCCTTGGCGCGAAACACGTAGAAATTTCCATTGCGGACGTTAAACCCGAC
>VAZM01000609.1 GCA_005883135.1 Alphaproteobacteria bacterium | reverse complement strand
GAGATCGATCCGATGATCACCCACACCATGCCGCTGCCGGACATCAACAAGGGGTTCGACCTGATGCACGAAGGCAAGAGCATCAGGAGCGTTGTTCTCTACTGAGCGCGCCAGCGCCATCGGCAACCTTCGCTGGATGCCGCGATCCCAGGCCCCGATAGACTAGCAACCTTGCGGAATGCGCTACTGCGACGGCTGCGGTTCCGGTACCGACTCCCGCAGCGGCAATCCGGCTTCCGCCCAGCCATCAGTGCCGTCGGGGTACCAGACGACGTTCGCATATCCCATGTAAAGGATTCGTTTTGCCGCGTTCCACGACATCCAGCAATCGCGCAGACAATAGATAACGAGCGCCTTGGTGCGGTCGCCTTCCGTAACGTGCGCCAGATTGGTTCGTAAGTACTTCTCGGTCACCGGCGCGAGCGCCCCATATCCGACATCGGGTAGCCAGCTACTGCCGGGAATATTCCGCCGCGGCCTTTCTCGCCAGATCGTTCCTGGCGGCAGGTTGGGCGGGCGCGGCACATGCGGCAAGACATCGAGAAAGATAGCGGCGCCCGTCCTCCAAAGCTGCTCGGCTTCCGCCGTAGTGACTACGCGTGCGCCTTTGAGAGTGGTAGGTGTTGGCGCACGATAGTCTTCCGTCCGGTATCCCTCCGGCTCGAAAATGTCTTGGCTAGGCGCCAATATGGGCGCCGTTAAAACCATTATAACCGCGCACCAGGCGAAACGGCGGGTGATGGATATCATGGCTTCTAGGAGTCGTTCTAATGCTTTCCTCATCGAACACTGAAGCGATACTTAAGAGAAGGCATTGGGCTCAGCATAATTTGCTTCTATGATTCCAAAGATTAGTATGCACTCGTTGAACCCTCTGTTCGTGCTTTGGGGTGCCACTAAAAAATCAGAGATGCATTTGATAGCGAAAAAGGGTGCGGCTCAAATCAGGGTGAAAGTCGGCCCACTTATACGGGAAGACGACCAAATGTCTTTTCAATCAGTCAGACTGTGGAAGGCGACCGCCTGTTTGACGTTGCTAGTGACACTCTTGGGTGACATGCCGGCTGCCCGAGGGGGCGAAACGGCCGATCCGCTGCCCGTGACTGAGGTCGCGTCTGGTGTTTATGTCTACATCGGTGCCATTGCTGTGATGACACCTCAGAACGAGGGTGCAATCGCCAATGTCGGATTTATAGTCGGCAGCAGCGCTGTCGCTGTGATTGACAGCGGGGGAAGCCTGCGGGAAGGGCGACGCCTGCTTGCAGCGGTCCGCGCAGTGACGACGAAGCCAATTCGGTACGTCATTAATACCCATGCCCACCCCGATCACATGTTCGGAAACGCTGCATTCGATGGCGCCGTTGTCATCGGCCACAAGAATCTCCCGCGAGCGCTCGCTGCTCGCGGCCAGTTCTATCTCGATGCCTTTAGACGGGTGTTAGGCAACGAACTGATGACGGGTATCAAAATCGTTCCGCCAACGCAAATCGTTGACCGCGAAGCGAGGATCGATCTAGGCGATCGGATGCTCTTGCTTCAGGCCTGGCGGGCCGCTCACACCGACAATGATCTTACGGTTCTGGATGAGACCACCGCAACCCTGTTCGCTGGCGACCTGGTATTTTTGCGGCATTTGCCCGTTCTCGACGGGAGCCTCAAGGGTTGGCTTGCCGTCATTGGCGAACTGACGAGGATTCCTGCCGCACGTGTTGTGCCGGGCCACGGTCCAATCGCGGACTGGCCCGCGGCCCTCGAGGACGAACGCACATATCTCCAACTTTTGGCGCAGCATGTCCGTGCGTTGGTCAAGGGCGGCAAGACTATCACCGCCGTGTCGCGGAACGTCGCGGAATCCGAGCGGACCCGGTGGGAGTTATTCGAAGAGAACAACGTCCGTAACGCCACCGCGGCTTACTCTGAGTTCGAATGGGAATAGGATCGTTACGGGGAAAGGAGTATTGTGCGCGGACCCCGTCCGCGGCCTAGGAGCGAAGCGGGCGTCCCCCAAAGATATCATTGGCGAGTGAGGCCCAAGTATCTTCGGCTTCGGGAGTTGCGGAAGAAAGCCCACTCGAGTGTTTTGGATCTCAATGGACTTGGCTTTGTGTCGCGGCCCTTGGATTAGCGTTGTTATCCGCCTCGAGTGGGCTTTCTTCCGCAACTCCCGAAGCCGAAGATACTTGGGCCTCACTCGCCAATAATATCTTTGGGGGACGCCCGCTAGACGACGGCACTCGGCTTGTGAGCATTGACATGCCAGCGAGAGCCGAGGACGCCGCCATCGTTCCGGTAACCATGCGCGTGACGCTACCGCCGGACGACTTGCGCCGTCTCAAGGCACTTACTTTGGTGATCGACAACAATCCCGTACCGGTCGCCGCGACGTTTACATTCAGTGATAGTGCTGGTGTTTCGGTGATTTCGACACGCGTGCGAATCAATTCCTACACGAACGTGCACGTGGTTGCGGAGCTGAGCGACAGCAAGCTCTATCTTGCCCAGACTTATGTGAAGGCTTCGGGCGGATGCTCTGCTCCTGCCGCGAAGAACGTGGACGAGGCAATTGCCACCTTGGGCCAGATGAGGTTTAGGGTGTTCGGCAAGCTGAGTGGCGCCCAGCGTGAGGCGCAATTCTGGTCTGCAGCGCGATCGGGTGAGCCTTCTGTATATCCCGGCGAATTTCGTGCACGAGCTGCACGTGTGGCAAGGCCATGCGCTGTTATTCAGCATGAAATCTGGGATTTCGATTTCGGAAGATCCCAATGTTCGGTTCACCTACGTTCCCAATGGAGCGACGACTTTCAAAGTCGAGGCCCGAGATACAGAGGGCAAAGTGTTCGTGAGCAAGTGGCCCGCGACAACGTCAGAGCCATCGAACGACAGCTCCGACCTCTAGCGTTCGTATTTTCGACCTGTCAGTCAGCGGCTGGTACAATCGGTGCTCGTTTGTACCGGCGCCAAGTTACAGGAGATAAAACCATGACGGTGTACGTAATCGCGGACATAAGGGTGACCGACAATGGATGGATTCCGGATTATGCCGCTTCGGTGCACGAACTCGTGCACAAACATGGTGGCAAGTACCTGTCACGCAGCGGGAATGTGAAGACCCTGGAAGGCAAGCTTCTGGATAGCACCTTTATAGCTCTTCTGGAGTTTCCATCGGCGGAAGCAGTCCAGGCATTCGCCACAGATCCCAAATACGCCCCTTACGCTGCGGCCCGTCAAGCAGGCAGTGAAAGCCGACTCCAGCTAATCGACGATACCGACGTGGCAGGAACGATTCCTTATCTGCCGAAAGGATGATTATATTCGAGGCACTCACTGGGATTGTCGAGTGGCGCAACGAGTGAGGATCGGTCCGAGAGAACGGAACAAATTGTTAAATTTCCACTTGAAGCAGGCTGACGAGACCGGCAAATCCAAAAGCCAGTGAACCCAACCCCGCGTGGGAACGCGTTGATCGGGTCACGTGCCGATCGCCCATACAGGATCGACGCAGAAGGGCCGGATCAGAACTCGGCCGGCAAATACCCGTTGATCTCCAGGCCGATGCAGATCTCAACGAGCGTCGGGGTTGTCCAGGTCATTCGTCGTCTTCCTTACGTTCCGAAGAGACAAGCGGAAGTCCAGGTTAGATCAGGGCCCGCAGCCACGCAACCCCCGCCAACAACCACGCAGGAGAGAGTGTACACGTCGCTTGGTCAGCAAGGGAGTTGTTCCAGACGCCCTGGTCCGGCGGGACTCCCGGTGACATGCCAACCTGCCCTATCATTTGGGGGCGGGGGCCCATTCGATGCACCGCCGAAGCGGCGACCTCGTTACATCATGCACTAGCCTCCGCGGTGGGTATGTTCTTGTCCCCTGAGGGAAGTTCTCATGCCAGGGAGGGCGGCGATAATCTGGCTGATTTCCGTATTCCTCTGCGTCCCCTCGGGGGCGCAAGAAGGTTATTACGGGGTCGGCCACGATCGGTGGCATAAGGAGTTTTACTCAAAGCTGAACAGAAACGACGGCAAAGGCACTTGCTGTGACATAATGGACTGTCGCCCGACGCAAAGCCGCATGGTCGGTGACCATTATGAGGTCAAGGTAGACGGCGAATGGACGCCGGTTCCCAACGACAAGATCAATCAGGTGGTTGCGCCAGACGGTGGCGCACATGTCTGCGCTCCGAGGCAAGTAGGCCCGAACAAAGGTGTGATATTCTGCGTCGTTCTTCCTCCTGAGGGCTGATGCGGACCGCGGCATCGTTTTGTCGCGGGGCGACCCAATCCCGCGCACACCTCCTCGTTTACCGGGCGCTTATGATCCCTAACCGCTGCGCGTGCCAGCGGAGGTGGTCCTCGATAAAACTGGAAATGAAGAAATAAGAGTGATCGTAGCCTTCGTGCATGCGCAGCGTTAAAGGTACACCGGCTTTGGCGCAGGCATTTTTCAGAAGGTGAGGCTTGAGTTGGTTTTCGAGAAATTGGTCTGCCACGCCTTGATCGACAAGTAGTTCTCTCAATCGCGCCCCATCTTCAAGCAAGGCACAAGCATCATATCTTCGCCAACGCGCCTTATCGGTGCCGATATATCCACCCAGCGCTTTCTCGCCCCACGGGCAGTTTATCGGCGAGCAAATCGGCGAGAAGGCCGACACTGAGGAGTAGCGATCTTGGTCGCGCAGGGCGATTGTGAGTGCGCCATGTCCGCCCATGGAGTGGCCCATAATGCTCTGACGCGCCATGTCAGCGGGCAGCTCAGATCTTATCAGTGCGGGCAGTTCATGCTCAATATAACTCGCCATTCTGTAGTTCCGGGACCACGGTTCCTGCGTGGCATCGACATAGAATCCAGCGCCAAGGCCGAAGTCGTATGAGCCTGCCGGGTCGCGCGGTATAGTGTCGCCGCGCGGGCTCGTGTCGGGCGCAACCAGAAGAAGCCCGAGTTCTGCCGCAACCCGCTGTGCACCGGCCTTAACGGTGAAGTTCTCCTCGGTGCAGGTCAGGCCCGACAGATACCACACAACCGGAACCGGCTGCTTGTCTGCCTGTGGTGGGACGAAGGCCGCAAATCGCATCAGGGTTCCTGTTTCCGAAGACTGGTGCTGGTAAGTGCACTGTGTGCCGCCGAAGCAACGTGACTG
>VAZM01000045.1:4099-11665 GCA_005883135.1 Alphaproteobacteria bacterium | reverse complement strand
GGCGGATCACCCATAGCCTTTCCGAGAAGGCCGAGCACATCACGCGCGCGCTCGGAAACGCCGGCGACACGATGATTCAGACGCTCGGCGAGCGCGGGGGCGACCTGCTCGGCCGGCTGGAGAACACGAGCCGCGACACGTCGCAGGCGATTTCCGCCGCCAGCGACCGCCTGGCCACGACGCTGAATTTCAAGACCGATCACATCGGCGACGAGTTCAACGAAATCACTGCCAACATCCACCGCATGATGTCGGAGCGGCTCGATCGAGTGAGCGAGAACTTCGCGCAAAAGTCCACCGAGGTTCTCGATCTGATGAGCAATCGCTCGCAGGAACTGACGGAGCTCTTGATCGATACCGGCAACCAGCTCGCCGACACGATTTCCAGCCGCATCGAGGAGGTCAATACCACGCTGAAGAACACCGGCGACTCGCTCGTGCTCGATCTCAGCCTGCGCGGCGACGACGTGGTCTCCAAGCTCGAGCAGACCGGCACGCGCATCAGCGATACCCTCGTGCAGCGCGGCAATCGGACCACCGAGCAATTCCAGGAGAGCGCCGAGGCGCTCGCCGAGGTGATTACCAGCCGCGGCGAGGCGGCGCGCGACATGCTCGCGGCGCGGCTGCGATCGTTCGAGGACATGTTCAATCGCGGCGGAAGCGAGCTCGCCGCGACCCTCGGCAACCGTGGCGACGCGCTACGCGAGGTCTTGGAGACTCGGCTGCAGTCTTTCGAGGACATGTTCAATCGCCGCGGAAACGACCTCGCGGAGACGATTGCCGGCCGCAGCGACGTGCTGCGCGACCTGCTGGAGACGCACCTGCAGTCGTTCGATGACACGTTCAACCGGGGCGGGACCGAGCTCGCCGAAACCATCACCGGCCGCAGCGACGCGATGCGCGAACTGCTCGGCACGCGGCTGCAATCGTTCGAGGAGATGTTCAATCGCGGCGGCACCGAGCTCGCGGAGCGCATCGCTCGCGATGCCGGCACGCTCGGCAATCTCATCACGCGGCATCTCGCCGAGTTCGACCGCACCGTGCGGACCTACGGCGGCGAGATGGTCGAGCGTCTCGGCGATCGCACGCACGAGATTTCCGGGGCGATGCGCGAGTACCTGGACAATTTCGACACCCGCGTCACCGTCAAGTCGGCCGAGATCACCGCGAGCCTCGACCAGCAGTTCAATCGCTTTCGCGACGCTCTCGACAACCGTACTCAGTCGGTCGGCGCGGCGCTCTCCGCGCGCGTCATGGACGTGGCCAAGCGGATGAGCGAGAGCGGAACGGAAGTGATCGGCGCGCTCGACCAGCGCATCGCCGACGTCACCGGCGTCATCGACGCGCGCGGGGCGCAGCTCGCGCAAAGCATCAGCGCCAGGATCGAGGATGTCGACAGGACGCTGGGCGTGAAGGCGACCGAGGTGGCCGATAACCTGGATACGCGCATCGGCCGGTTCGAGAACCTGCTGAGCGGCCGCGCCGAGAACATGACCAGGGAGATCGAGACGCGCAGCCAATCCGCCGCCGAATTGCTCACCGCGCGCACCGACAGCTTGACCAAGGCGATCGATACGCGCAGCCAATCGGCTGTCGATCTCATCGCCGCGCGCACCGAGAGCCTGACCAAGGCGATCGATACGCGCAGCCAATCGGCCGTCGATCTCATCGTTGCGCGCACGGACACTCTGACCAAGGAGCTCGACGCCCGCAGCCTTTCCGCGGTCGATCTCATCACCGCGCGCACCGACAGCCTGGCCAAGGAAATCGACACACGCAGCCTATCGGCCGCCGAACTGCTCGCCGGGCGCACCGATCACCTGGCCAAGGAAATCGACGCGCGCAGCCAATCCGCCGCCGAATTGCTCATCGCGCGCACCGACAGCCTGACCAAGGAGATCGACGCACGCAGCCTATCCGCCGCCGAGCTGCTCGCCGCGCGCACCGAGCATCTGAGCGGGGCGATCAGGACCAATGCCGGCGATGCCGCGCAAGCGATCGAGAAACTGACCGCGGTTTCGGTGGAGGCGATCGGCTCGCGCGCCGAGCACCTGCGCACGAGCATCAGGACGGCGACCGAGGAGGCGGAGCGCTCGCTTGGCAATCTGTCGACGTCGGCGTCCAGCACCGTCAACTCGCGCATCACCGAGCTGGCCGAGGCGGTGAAGACCAACAGCGCCGAGGCGGAGCGCGCGCTCACCCAGCTCGCGGCCGATACCACGAGCGCGATCCGCGCCAGCACGCACGACGCCGAGCGCGTCATCAGCGGGATGTCGACCGGCGTGAGCAACGTCCTTAAGCAGAACGCGGGCGACGTCGAGCGCATGCTGCTTTCGGTCAGCGCCGAGGTAGCGCGCAACTTCGTCGGCAAGGCGGAGGAGATTTCGAGCACGGTGCGCCAGCGCGCCGCGGAAATGACGGAGATCGTCGACGAGAAATCGAGCGGCCTGCTCGCCGCGCTTAGCCGCAAGGGCGAGGAATTCGTGAGCGAGGTCGGCCGGGTGACCGAGCAGGCGGTCAAGGCGGTCGAGGCCAAGGGATTCAATTTCACCCAGACCATGACGGACAACAGCGCGCAGATCGCGCGCCTGATCAGCGAGGCGAGCGAGACCGCGACCGGCGCCGTCAATCAATCGCTCAAGGACTTGCAGACGAGCCACATCGCCGCGACCGAAACCACGAGCGAGGCGGTCAACCGCGCGGTCAGGGAATTGCGCGAGACTGCGGAAATGGTGACGCAAAGCGCGGCCAAGACCATCAGCCGCACGCTCAAAGAGCTGCAGGACACGACCCACGGCGCGGTCGAGCAGTCCAAGCAGACGGCGTCCGCCGCCGTCACCGAAATGCAAGAGACGCACAACATGCTGCGCTCCGACACGACCGCGCTGTACGAGCGCCTGCGCGAGGCGAATATTCTCCTGCAGGAAGTGTTGAGCGGTGCGCACGAGAACATGAGCGACATCGAAAGCACGCTGGTCGCGCGCGTCGCCGATTTCGTCGCCGCCATGAACGACGTCTCAGAGAAGGCCGGCACGGCCAACAGCGAGGTGGAGCGCAACGTCGCGAGCTTCAGGGAGATGTCGGTCGCCACTCTCAGCGATCTCAGTCAGATCGCCGGTCAGTTCGACACGCACGCCCGCTCGCTGGCGGACGCGGTCGCCTCGATTGAGGGCAGCAACCGGCAGACCGAGAGCGCGCTCGCCGAGCGCAGCGCCGCGCTGGAGCAACTGGTCGCCACCCTCGACAGCAAAGCCGGAGATCTCGAAGAGCGGCTGACGCGGTTTGCCGGTGTGCTCGACCAGTCGCTCGAAGGCGCCGGCGAGCGGGCGCGCGAAATCGCCCGCCTGACCGCGGAGTCGGCGGGCTCCGGCGCACAAGCCATCCGCGAGAATTTCGAGGCGATCCGCAGCGGCACCGAGGAGGAACGCACGCGCCTGAGCGAGGCGATGCAGAGCATCTACGAGCAGGCGAGCGAGGAGTCGCATTCCATGCTCACCCAGGCGGCGCAGCGGTTCGCCGAGGTGCTCGACGAGCTCAAGCAGATGAGCTCCGACATGCGCCGCGAGCTGGAGGGCACGCGCGCCGAGCTGCGCAAAGGCATTCTCGAGCTGCCGCAGGAGACGGCGGACACCGCTTCGCACATGCGGCGCGTCATCGTCGATCAGATCGAGGCGCTGGCGGAGCTCAATCGCATCGTTGCCCGCCACAGCCGCAGCCTCGACGCGGTGGAGCCGACCGAATCCGCTCCCCGCCGGGCGCTCGCGCGTGAGGAGGCGCTGCGCGCCAACGGCAACCCGCGCGCGGAGCCGGTGCGCGCGCGCTCCGACATCACCGGCATGGGGGCGCCCCCTATTCCGGCGCGCCGCGCCGAGGCGTCCGCGCTCACCCCGGCCCAAGTCGCCGGCGGCGGGCGCACGGGCTGGCTCTCCGAGCTGCTCACGCGGGCGTCGCACGAGGCCGAAGCGCCCGCGCCGCGGGAGGCGCCACCGCCGCGTAGCGTTCCCGCCGAGGCCGCGCGCCCCGAGCGCCACGGCATCGACTCGCTCGAGTCGCTCGCCGTCGACATCGCCCGCATGATCGATCACGACGCCGCAGCCGAGCTATGGGACCGCTACAAGCGCGGCGAGCGCAACGTGTTCACGCGCAAGCTCTACACCATGCAGGGCCAGAAGGCATTCGAGGAAATCCGCAAGCGCTATCGCGGCGACGGCGATTTCAAGCGCACCGTCGACCGCTACATCGGCGAGTTCGAGCGGCTGCTCGAGGAGGTGTCGCGCGAGGAGCGCGGGCAGATGCTGGCGCGGACCTATCTCACCTCGGAAACAGGCAAGGTCTATACCATGCTCGCCCACGCGGCCGGACGCTTCGACTAAGCGCCGCGGGCGCCGAATGCAAACGGGCGCGCGAGGGGCGCGCCCGTTTCGTTTCGGAGCTGAGAAAACCTATAGCCGCAGGCGCCGCGCTCATGCGAGCCTGAGCGGCAGAACCCGACCCAAGCAACGAAGCAAGTTGCGCTTGCAAGCGCCTGGACCCGCGCGTCATGAGCGCCGCGCCGGCCCGGGATGCGAAGACGAAGCGGACGCCGAGCGTAAAAGACCATGGCGCCGGCGATTTGGGACGGCCGCGCGTGCAAGCGGGGCTGGCGCTGCGGGCATCGCTACGTCAGCGGCTCACGCGCGGGACCGGGTCACCTGGCCGTTCGTGCCGGCCTCACACGAGGAAATATTCACCGCGCCAGGGTGTTTCCCCATGGAGTCCTCCCAGCCCCCTGGTGAGGGTTCCCCGAGACCCCGCCCGGGACAAGACCTCTCTTTCGATGCCACACCCGGGCGGGGCTCTCGTCGGGCGAACGACCCGCCTGACCGACGCGGCAGGGGCGACGGCCGCTTTCGCCACCATCCTTGGAACGTTCGTGTTTACGCCCGCGTTATCCTTCGGGCGACGCATTTGTCCAAGGGAGGACAAGGATGAAACGTGCTCTAATCGTCGCAGCCATGGGCATTTTGGCTTCCACCGGCTGGGCGGTGTCGGCGAATGCACAAGCCAATATGAACCCGAACCTCTACCCCAACCGCGCCGCGGCCGCGCAACAGGGATGGGAATGGCAGGCCGCTCCAGGCCCCAATAAACGCGGGGGTATGTGCGTTACCCACACCGACGCCCTGCGCGGTTATGGGTTCCAATCGCCATGCCCGACGCCAAAGGCCAACCCTCGCCACGCCATCCGCCGCTGAGGTGGAAGGCCGGCTCACGCGGGGGCAAGCCCAAAGCGCAGCCCTCAACCCATAAATCCCTCGTAAATAGCTCGAGGAGTGGAGCCCGCCGTGGTTCGTCTCCTCGAGCCACCGTCGAGCTTTCAGGTTTGGTCCCACGCATTCCGACGGCAATGGTCGAGGTAAGCGGCCTCGTGCGAGGCCATCAGCTCGACGACGCTAAGCCAAAGCCACGACGGGGCGTCCAGTGTTTTGGAGCGGTTGCGGGCCAATTCCGCTCTCCAACTGCGGCGCGTCGCTCCATCCATCTGGCGCGCATGGGCGCGCCCGACGACGCCCGCCAGGTATCCTGCGATCGCCGTCGCCTGCTCTCGGCTGAGTTGGTCGATCTCGATCTTGAGGTCTTGCGGCATCAACTCCCGCACCGTGACGCTCTTGTCGAATAGTCGGCCGGCCATCATCCGCTCGCCCAAGTTCGGAGAAAGCGCGCGCGCTCCCGCGACGACGCGCTCGGCGTTGTCGCGCGGCATTTTCGCATCCGGCGCGCGGGGCGCCGCAGCCAGAATGCCCTCCTTGATGTCGATGAGGCAGAGATTGTTCGCCTCAGGCTCGCCGTCGGCTACCCGGACGAGCGCCGCATAGCGCAGGCGGCCAAGCGAGCTGCAGCCTTTCATCCAATAAGCCGCATCCAAGACCTCGATCTTGTCGTCGCCGCGACGGCCCTTGAGCGCCGTGATGAGTTCGCGCGCGCCGTCGCTCTTCAGCAGGTCTTTGAGCGCTTTGCGCTCGCGTTTCGTTAGCGCCCAGAATCGCTTACCGAGTGGGATCGAGGGCTGTGCGTTCTCGATGCGCTCTTCCGCCAATTGCCGCCACTTGCGGTGAACCGCGCGGTCCAGGATATCGCGGATCAGTTTCGGCCGGTGGTTCTTTTCCGCTTGGCCGCCGAATCTTCCCGCCAGCGCTCCTTCGTAGCCGGTCATCATCTCTTCAAGCATCCTGGCCGTCGTCACGCCCGGCAGATCGGACCCCCGCGCCGCCGACGCCAACGACAACGCCAGTCGGACGAGATCGTGGACGGGATTGCCGATGACGGTCTGATCGAGATCACGGATCTGCACGTCGACGTGGCCCTCGGCATCGGCGAGAGGTCCGAGATTTCCGAGGTGGCAATCGCCGCAGATCCACACCGACGGACCCGCTGGCAGCTTCCTGCCCCCGTCCTCCAGCCACTCGTAGAACTTCACCGTGCTTCCGCGGACGTACGCGTGCGCGTTGCGCGCCATTTTCAAATTACGCGTGCGGAGAAGAACGTTCGCCCGCCGCTTGGGGCTGGAGATTTTCGCGTAATCGAATGCCATGGCTGCCCAACAACGGTCCAGGAACGGAAATTNNGGGCGCACAAGCGTGCGGCCCTCGGCGGCCGTGCAGGCGCGCTATCGCTCCCCTGCGGCGGTGAAGAACTTTTCGCCATAAGCGAAGCGGTTCGGCTTGAGGAAGAAGCCGAGCAGCACCGCGCCGTTGGGCGCGACCGCCTCGTGTTGGTTGCCGGCCGGGCGCCAAACGAACTGGCCAGGTCCGCATTTGCCCTCGTGATCCTCGAGCGAGCCCTCGATCACGTAGGTCTGTTCGAGCGCGGTGTGCTCGTGCAGCGGCACGACAGCGCCCGGTTCGAGCTTGAACAAGGCGGTGGTGATGCCACTGGCGTCGGTATAGAGCACCTTGATCTTGATGCCGGGAAACTTGGTCGCCTCCCAAGGCATGTTGGGCACGTCCAGAAAGTGCGCGGCGCGCTCCGGCGGATTGTCCGGCGTGATGTCGGGGTGCACGAGCTTGCGGCTTTGCCTTGACATGGCGGGCTCCTTCTCTGCCCAGGTTGCAACGCAGGGGTTCGAGCATATTGCCCCCAACGCCTCCGCGAAAGTGCGCCGTGGGACGTCCCGGCTGCTACGTTAATGCTGAACCAATCCATGGCTCTCGATGCGAATAGTGCTCGGAAGCGACGGACCATCGCCATGCCGCGCAAACACCGTGAGCGAGCCGGATCTGCGATAGAAGTCCTGCTGGCTTTCGCCAAGCTCGGCGTGAGCTCATTCGGCGGGCCCATCGCTCACATCGGCTATTTCCGGCAAGAGTTCGTCGTTCGCCGCCGCTGGCTCGGCGAGCAGGCTTACGCAGACCTCGTCGCGTTGTGCCAATTCCTACCGGGCCCCGCTAGCAGTCAAGTCGGATTCTCGCTCGGCCTTATGCGCGCCGGCTACCTCGGCGGCCTCGCGGCCTGGGTCGCCTTCACGCTGCCCTCGGCGATCGCGCTTTTGCTCTTCGCCTACGGCGCAACGGCCCTCACGGGGGAGAT
>VAZM01000045.1:0-4090 GCA_005883135.1 Alphaproteobacteria bacterium | reverse complement strand
GGTGGCGGTCGCCATCGTCGCCCAGGCCGTATGGGGCATGGCCCGTACGCTCTGTCCCGATCGGGAGCGCGCTTCGATCGCACTCGTCGCCGCGTTGGTCATCCTGTTGAGTTCGTCTTCGATCGCTCAGATGGGCGCCATTGTTTTCGGCGCCATCGCCGGGCTTTGGCTCCGCCGTGCTCCGGTAAGCACGCCGTCCGAGCAATCCCACGCATCAGTGCCGGTTTCTCGGCGGGCCGGCCTGCTCGCGCTTGCCATCTTCTTCCTGCTCCTCTTCGGCCTGCCGATTTTGAAAAGCTTGACGCACTCCCAAGCTGTCGCGTTGTTCGAGGCATTCTATCGCTCCGGCGCCCTCGTCTTTGGCGGCGGGCACGTGGTGCTACCGCTCTTGCGCGAGGCGACGGTCGCGCAAGGCTGGGTGAGCGACGACGTGTTTCTCGCGGGGTATGGCGCCGCCCAAGCCGTGCCCGGACCGCTGTTCACCTTTGCGGCTTATCTCGGGGCTGTTATGGACGCGCCTCCGCATGGCCCGGCCGGCGCCGCCATCAGTCTCGTCGGAATTTTCGTGCCAGGATTCCTTGCCTTGGTTGCCGCACTGCCCTTCTGGGAGACGTTTCGCAAACGCCCAAGAGCCCAGGCCGTCATGCGTGGCGTGAACGCCGCGGTGGTCGGACTGCTGGGGCGGCGCTTTACAACCCTGTTTGGACCACGTCCTCACCGTCTGGCAGGCCGCGCCGCTGTTGGTCGTTGTGGTGACCGCGGTCGGGGGCATCGTGCTTGCGATCGCAGGTCTACGCTGACTCTGTTGCCACGATTTGCGGTAGTGTCGGCAAACCGTTGATGCCGCGGTCGCCTCGCAGATGGGAGGCAAAGGATGAAACTTCCGCGCCGCAAATTTCTCCGTCTGGCCGCGAGCGCCGCCGCGCTGCCGGGCCTGTCGCGCGGCGCTTGGGCGCAAGCCTATCCAAATCGGCCGGTGCGCGCGGTGGTGGCCTTCGCGCCAGGGGGCGTGACCGACACCTTCGGACGGCTGATGGCGCAGAAGCTCACGGAGCAGTTCGGCAAGCAGTTCTATGTCGAGAACATCGCCGGCGCGACCGGAAACATCGGCACCGCCCAGGTGGCGAAAACCGCGCCCGACGGCTACACGATCCTGTTCGCGTTCAGCTCGCATGTGGTCAATCCGACGCTCTTCGCGCGGCTGCCCTACGACCCGATCAACGATTTCAAACCGGTCACGCTCGCCGTCGCCTCGACGACCGTACTCACCGTCAACCCCGCCGTTCCGGCGAAGACGCTCAACGAACTCATCGCGCTGATCAGAGCCAATCCCGGCAAGTACAGCTTCGGTTCGGCGGGCGCCGGCACGCAAGCTCATCTCGCCGGCGAACAATTTCGCCTCTCGCTCGGTCTCGACCTCGTTCACGTTCCCTTTGGCGGCGGCGGCCCCGCCGTGGCCGCGGTCGTCGCCGGGCACACGCCGATCAGCTTCGGCTCGCCGCAGGCCGCCATGCAGCACGTCAAGGAAGGGACCGTGCGCGCGCTTGCAGTGACCAGCAAAGCGCGCTCGCAACTTTTTCCCGACGTGCCGACCATGACCGAGGCCGGCTATCCGGAGATCGAGGGCGACAGCTGGGTGGGCATCCTCGTTCCCGCCGGCACGCCGGCGGACACCGTCGGCGCGTTGCACCGCGAGAGCATGAATATCCTGGCGCAGCCGGACATGAAGGAACGGCTCGCCGCGCTCGGCTACGAGGTGGTGGCGAGCACGCCGGAGGAGTTCGCCGTCCGCATCAAGACCGAGATCGACATGTGGGCCAAAGTCATCCGCGCCGCGAATATCAAGGCCGAATAGCCTGCGCGCCGCCCCCGCGCGTGACCTACTTCAAGAACAGCTCGGTCCACGTCTTGTCCCATTTCGGGCGCTCGTCGAGCCACTTGACGGGGTCGACCATGACGTGCCGGTGCTGATCGAGCAGCGTCTTCTGCGTCCGGCTCGACGGCACGCGCCCCATGTCGGCAAGCAGCTTTTGGCCCTGCGGTGAGAGCATGAAGTCCGCGAACAGGAGCGCCGCGTGGGGATGCGGCGCGTTCTTCGCCAGCGCGATCGCCTGCGGCCGGCCGATCAGCGGTTCGACCACGGTCCAATCGATCGGGCCGCCCTTCGCTTTGATCGATTCGGCGTTGCCGCTGTAGATCGTCAGGCACACCGGCAATTCTCCGGCCGCCACCAGCTGCGCCACCAGGATGTGTCCTTTGCGCATCTCGGGCTTGAGCGCCGCGAGTTTGCGCAAGAGCGCAAGCCCCCGCTCCTCGCCCATGAAGGCGATGAGGCCGTACATCCAGTCGCTGTCGGTCGCCTCGAGCGACAGCCGCGCTTTCCATCGCGCATCGGCGAAGCCCTCGAGCTCGGCCGGCAGCTCCTCGCGCCTGATCTTGTCGGTGTTATAACCGGCGACCCAGAGGTTCGCCCGGTCGGCCAACCAGCGCCGGTGCGGCGGGATCGCCCACGGCGGCAGATCGGCGAGGTAGGGACTATTAAATTGCGCCACCACCTCCTCGCGTGCGAGCGCCTCGACCTCGGGGGCATTCGTTTCTACCGCGTCCATGCCGCGGCGGCCGCCGCGCGCTTCGGTCAACGCCCGCTGCACCACATTCTCGCTGAGCGCGCGCCAGAGCTGGACCTTGACGCCGTACTTCGTCTCGAAAGCCTGGGCGAGCGGCGCGGATTCGCTCGGCGCGATCGAGGTGTAGAGCGTGAGCGTGCCCTCCGCGCGCGCCTTTGCGATCAGCCGCTGCTCGCGGTCGGCGCCAGTATCGAGATAGATGGCGGAATTGTCGGCGCCGGGCGCCTGCGCGCCAGCGCGCGTGTTGCCAGCGGCCGCAATCACGCAAACCACGATCGCGACGTAAGCAACCGTGCGCCGCATCGCGCGACGCTTCGTCGAGAGACGGACGCGGGGCACCGTTTGCGACGTCTGCTCCATGGCCCATCGTTGTAGGCCGTTTTCTACTGACGTAGAAGATGCGCGGATGAGCCCCCTCGCCCTCTGCGTCCGCGTGGAACGCTGGCCGATCGCCGGCTCGTTCACCATCAGCCGCGGCGCCAAGACCGAGGCCGTCGTGGTCGTCGCCGAGCTCTCCGACGGCACCCATCGCGGCCGCGGCGAATGCGTGCCCTACGCGCGCTACGGCGAGACGGTCGCGGGGGTGGCGGCCGCCATCGAGGCAATGGGCCCGGAGATATCCAGCGGTCTCGATCGCGAGCAGCTGCAGTCGGCCATGGCGCCGGGCGCGGCGCGCAACGCGCTCGATTGCGCGTTCTGGGATTTGGCCGCCAAACGCGCGGGACGCCCCGTGCACGAACTCATCGGCCTTCCCGCGCCAAAGACGGTGACGACCGCCTACACCATCTCGCTGGCCACCCCCGAGGCGATGGCGCAGGCCACCGCCGCCGCCGCCGGGCGAGCGCTGCTCAAGGTCAAGCTCGGCGCTCCCGGAGATCCCGCGCGCATCGCCGCCGTGCGGCGCGCCGCGCCGAACGCCGAGCTGATCGTCGATGCCAATGAAGGTTGGATGCCGGAGGATCTCGCGGCAAACCTCGCCGCGTGCGCGCAAGCTGGCGTGACCCTGGTCGAGCAGCCGCTGCGCGCGAATGCCGACGAGGCGCTCGCGCATATGCTCCGGCCGCTGCAGATTTGCGCCGACGAAAGCGCGCACGGGCGCGCCTCGCTCTCCGCGCTGGTCGGCAAGTACGATGCCGTCAACGTCAAGCTCGACAAGACCGGCGGATTGACCGAGGCCCTCGCCCTGGCCGGCGACGCCGAGCGGCTCGGATTGGCCATCATGGCCGGCTGCATGGTGGCGACCTCGTTGGCGATGGCGCCGGCGATGTTGCTGGCGCAGCGCGCGCGCGTGGTCGATCTCGACGGTCCGCTCCTGCTCGCGCGCGACCGGCCGGACGGGCTGCGCTACGAGGAGAGCCGAGTGCACCCGCCCGCCCCCGCGCTGTGGGGGTGAAGGGCGCACAGGCAAGCGCACCCAGAGCCGTACATCGTGCCCGGCTCTGATGCGGAATGGCTGGAACCCG
>VAZM01000608.1 GCA_005883135.1 Alphaproteobacteria bacterium | reverse complement strand
CAACGTCGTGCGCATCAGCGGCGTAACGGTCGACATTACCGATCGCAAGGAAGCCGAAGAGCGTCAGGCGCTGTTGGCGCGCGAGGTCGATCATCGCGCGCGCAATGCCTTGGCGCTGGTGCAATCGATCGTGCGTTTGACCCGCTCCGACAACATCAAGTCCTATATCACCGCGGTCGACGGGCGGATCGGAGCGCTGGCGCGCGCGCACACGCTGCTCGCGCAGAGCCGCTGGCAGGGCGCTGATCTCGCGCGTCTGGTGAACGAAGAGCTCGCCCCGTTTCGCACGGACGGCCCGGAAAGGATCACGATTGCCGGCCCCGACGTGTCGCTCGAGCCGCGCACCGCGCAGACGATCGCGCTGGCGCTGCACGAACTCGCCACCAATACCGCCAAGTATGGCGCGCTATCGGTGCAGTCGGGACAGGTCGCGGTAAACTGGGACTTGCAGCCGCACGGCCTTCTGCTGGGCTGGACCGAATCAGCGCCAGCATCGAGCGGCAGCTTGCCGGCGAAGCCGTTTTCCATTGGCGCGCCGAGGGACTGCATTGCACACTGCGGGTGCCGTGCCGCGATCAGATCGAGGCGCTCTCCCACCGTGCCGGCGCGCATGCGAGAGCGGGCGAGGAGAGGCTTGATCTTCCGCTTCGCCTCGACGCCGGCAACCGCGTGCTTTTGGTCGAGGACGAAATTTTAGTCGCGATGATGATGAAGGATATCCTGACCGAGCTCGGCTTCTCGGTGGTCGGGCCGTTCAGCCGGCTCGGCGAGGCCATGGTCGCCGCGGTGCACGAGGAGATCAATGCCGGCATCATCGACGTCAATCTCGGGGGCGAATTCGTCTACCCCGTCGCCGACGTGCTGGCGGCGCGGAAAATTCCGTTCGTCTTCATCACCGGCTACGGCGTCGAGAGCATCGACAGCAGGTTCGGCTACGTACCGATCGTCAAGAAGCCGGTGCAGCGACAAGTGCTGCAGACGATTTTCGTGTCTCCCGAGGCCGCCGAGGCCACGAGATTGTCCAAGCGGCGATACGGCGCAGAACGGGTCGGCCGCGCCGCGTCCGCGACCCAGCCCTGAGCGGCCGAACCCGGCCGCCAGCGGCGCATAAGCGGGCCAAGATCGCCGCGCGGCGGCTGCATAGAATTTCAACCTGACGCGTGCAGCCTGCCCAGGCGGACGGCGCAGCGGCGGACCCGAACAGAAATTCTTTAACAAAAACAAGGCCAAGCGCTTTGGCACGGTCTTTGCTGCTTTGCAGCATACCGGGCCGGCAAGGCCGTTTGCGCGGGTGCTTGGCATGCGCGCGCTGCTCAAGAAAGAAGCCGCAACAGCAAACCATGTCCGGCGATTTCAGCCCCGAACAAAAGCGCTACCTCGAAGGCTTCGTCGCCGGCCTGCAGATCGCCAAGGCCGCGCGCGTCCAGGGCGGCTCCGCGAGCCCCGGGCCGGCGGAGCCGAGCGGCCCCGACGCCGCACATTTGCGCGCGCAGGAGCGGGTGCTCAAGGCCGGCGGCAAGCTTTCCGAGCAGGAGAAATTCAAGCGTGAACTGCACCCCTTCGACGGCTACGAACGGCTCAAGGCGCAGGCGGCAAGCAACGAATATCCCAAGCCCGCCGATAATTTCCGCTGGCGCTTCTTCGGCCTGTTCTACGTCGCGCCGAACCAGAACTCCTACATGTGCCGGCTGCGCATGCCGAACGGCATCCTCACGCACTGGCAATTCGCCGGCGTCGCCGATCTCGCCGATCGCTACGGCGGCGGGTATGCCCATGTCACGACCCGCGCCAATCTCCAGGTGCGCGAGATCGCGGCCAAGAATGCCGTCGCCATGGTCGAGGCGATCCAGGATCTCGGCCTGTGCTCGCGCGGCTCGGGCGCCGACAATATTCGCAACGTCACAGGTTCTCCCACCGCCGGCATCGATCCGCAGGAGCTGATCGACACGCGGCCCTACGCCCGCGAATGGCATTTCCACATTCTCAACGAGCGCGCGCTTTACGGCCTACCGCGCAAGTTCAACGTCGGGTTCGACGGCGGGGGCATCATTTCGGTTCTGGAGGACACCAATGACATCGGCTTCCAAGCCGTCGAGGTGAAGCCAGGATCCGAGGTCGCCCCCGGGATATGGTTCCGTCTCCTCCTCGGCGGCATCACCGGGCACAAAGACTTCGCGCGAGCGACCGGCGTGGTGGTCAAGCCGGCCGATGCGACCAAGGTGGCGGACGCCGTCGTGCGCGTATTCATCGATCACGCGTCTCAAATACGTCATCGACCGCCTTGGACTCGACAAGGTGCTCTCGCTGGTCGAGGACAAACTCGGCCGCAAGCTCGATCGCGTGGGTGGTGATGCGCTGGCGCCACGAGCGCCTTTCGATCGCGCCGCGCATATCGGCGTGCATGCGCAGAAGCAGCCCGAGCGCAATTGGATCGGGATCGTCCTCCCGGTCGGCAGGATGAGCGCCGATCAGATGCGCGCCCTCGCGCAGGTCGCCCGCGATCTCGGCGACGGCGACATCCGCCTCACGGTTTGGCAGAACCTGATTATCTCCGGGGTGCGCTCGGAAGACGTGGCGGCCGCGCAAGCACGTATCGAAGCGCTCGGCTTGTCCATCAGCGCCACCTCGATTCGCGCCGGTCTCGTTGCCTGCACCGGCAATGTCGGCTGCAAATTCGCGGCCTCCGACACGAAGCGGCATGCCGAGGAGATCGCGCGCTGGTGCGAGAGCCGCGTCGCACTCGACTCGCCCATCAACATCCATCTCACCGGATGCCATCACTCCTGCGCGCAACATTACATCGGCGATATCGGGCTGCTGGCCTGTAAAGTTCAGACCTCCGAGGACGGCGATGCGGTCGAGGGATATCACGTTCACGTCGGTGGCGGATTCGGTCCCGATGCGGCAATCGCGCCGGAAATCTACCGCGACGTCAAAGCCGAGGAGGCGCCGAGGCTCGTCGAGCGTATGCTCAAGGCCTATCTCGCGCACCGCGCCTCGCCGCAGGAAAGCTTCCTCGCTTTCACGCGTCGGCACGAGATCGCGGCGCTACGAAACCTAATCGACGGCGAGGCGGTGGAATGATCCTGCCGCCGCAGGGGCCGCTGCCGTCGCTGATCCCGGAGAGCGCGCCGTTCAGCGCCGAGCAGCGCGTCTGGCTCGACGGCCTGTTCGCCGGGCTGCTCTCGCTGGAAGGCGGCATTACCGCGCTGTCGCCGGAGCAGGCGGCGGCATTGCTGCCGGGCGCGCTCGATCTCGCCGCACCGGGCAAGCCGGCCGCCGAAGACGACGATGGCGCGCCGTGGCACGACCCGGCGCTGCCGCTCGTCGATCGCATGAAGCTCGCCGAAGGCCGTCCGCTGCCCCGGCGCTTGATGGCGGCAATGGGACAACAGGACTGCGGGCAATGTGGATACAACTGTCAGGACTATTCGGACGCCATTTTCCGGAAAGAGGAAGAGCGGCTGAATCTGTGCGTGCCAGGCGGCAAGGACACCGCCCGCATGCTCAAGGCGTTGCACGCGGAGCTTGGCAAGGCGCCGGCGGCCGAGAGCCGGACCCTTACGCCTGCCGATGCTACGGCTGCACCGGCGACCGAGCCGGGATATTCGCGCGAGCATCCGGCGGAGGCGGCGTTTCTGTCGCGGACGCGCCTCAATAAGGCGGGCTCGGAGAAGGAGACCTGGCACGTCGAGTTCGATCTGACGGGGAGCGGCATCGACTATGCAGTCGGCGACGCCTTCGGCATTTTTCCGAGCAACGACCCGGCGCTCGTCGATGCCGTGCTCGAGGCACTCGATGCGCCGCCAGACTTCCCGATCGGTGGGCGGACGCTGCGCGCCGTGCTGATGGACGGCGTTTCCCTCGGTGCCGCCCCCGACATGCTGTTTCAGCTGTTCTCCTACGTCGCCGGCGGCGAGCGGCGGCAGAAAGCAAAGGCGCTCGCCGCCGGCGAGGACCCCGACGGCGATGCGGCGGCGCTCGACGTGCTCGCCGCGATCAAGAAATTTCCCGGCGTGCGCCCCGATCCGGAAGCCTTGGTCGAGGCACTCGACTCGCTGCAGCCGCGGCTCTATTCGATTGCTTGCTCGCCCAAGATCGATCGAAGCCGAATGGCGCTGTGCGTCGACGCAGTACGCTACCCAGTCGACGGGCGCACGCGGCTCGGCGTTGCCTCCACCTTCCTCGGCGAGCGGGCGCGCCCCGGCGATCAGATCAAAGTCTACGTCCAAAAGGCGCAGCACTTCGCTCTTCCAGCGGATCCAGCGGTGCCCATCATCATGATCGGGCCAGGCACCGGCATCGCGCCGTTCCGCGCCTTTCTCCACGAGCGCATGACGAGCAAAGCGCCCGGTCGCAATTGGTTGTTCTTCGGCCATCAACGCCGCGACTGCGATTTCTTCTACGAAGACGAGCTTAGCGGCATGAAAGCCGCCGGCGCGCTGACGCGGCTCTCGCTCGCGTGGTCGCGCGACG
>VAZM01000607.1 GCA_005883135.1 Alphaproteobacteria bacterium | reverse complement strand
GCCGGTGCAAGCGCCGACAAGGTACGAGCTGATCATCAACCTCCAGAGGGCGAAGGCGCTTGGCCTCGAACTGCCGCCATCGCTGCTCGCCCGCGCCGACGAGGTGATCGAATGAGGCGGCGCACCTTCATCACGCTGCTCGGCGCCGGGGATGCCCCGTGGTGTAGCGACCTCCTTGTCACGACCCCAAGCCGATGGGCAGTCTAATGCACAACCAGCTTTTTTTGGTGTGTTAGCGCATGATACTTGACTAGGGAAGCACACCGAGGCGGGGCTTAATCGTCCGTAATTTCAAGGCGATAGATTCGCCTGCCAATAGCGAGTGGGTTCAACTCGATTCAGAACAATTCAGAATCGCCCCAAGGACTTACTCCGGGATTGCCGACACAGTCGACCACAAGGGGAGTAGGCAAACGCGGAGATGGGTCATGAACATGTCGGTCACGCAGTTTGTTCAGGCACCGGCTATTGTGACGGGCAGCCGTTCACTCTGGCATGAGATCATTGATACGGTGATCGAGGAACCCCGGCGAACGGCTGCGGACGAAATAGCCGAATATCTTGCACGGCATCAGCACGATTTATCACCGACGTTGCGGATTGAGCTTGAGCGGCGGCACGTCTGCGTATAAGCGCGGACGGAACCCCTTCGACGATGCGCGAGATCGGTTGTTGAAAGGCCAATCGATCGTTGCGGCCATCGCGCAACTGACGTGAATGATCGAATAATGGTGTGAATTGTTTGACTGGGCATGCCCTCTGAGGGAGGGGAGCATGACAGGTCACATTGGAAGGCGGGAGTTCATCACGCTGCTCGGCGGCGCGGCGGCCGCTTGGCCACTCGTGGCGAGCGCGCAGCAGCCCGGCAAGCTGCCGACCATCGGATTCTTGGGCGCCGCGCCTTCGATCGAGAGCCAGCGGGTTACCGCTTTTGAGCAGCGGCTACGCGAACTCGGCTGGATTGAGGGTCGCACCGTGGCGATCGAGTATCGTTGGGCAGAAGGCCGTAACGAGCGCTACGCAGAGAATGCGGCCGAGCTCGTCCGCCTGAAGGTCGAGGTCATTGTTACGTCGACAACCCCGCCAACCCTCGCGGCAAAGCAATCAACAGCGGTCATCCCGATCGTGTTCGCGGCGGTAAACGATCCGGTCGGGACTGGCCTGGTCGCGAGTCTGCCGCGACCGGGCGGAAACGTCACCGGTCTGGCGAACCAGATGTCTGACACTAGTGGCAAGAAGCTCGAATTCCTGCGCGAGGTCCTACCCGGTCTTCGCCGGTTGACGATCATGGCCAATGCGGGCAATCCCGGCTCCATGTTGGATATGAGCGAGGCCCAGGCAACGGCCCGCAGGCTTGGGCTTGAGGTCACTACAGCCGAAATCCGGCGAGCGGAGGATATCGTACCTGCCTTCGGGGCACTAAGGGACCGCGCGGATGCACTTTATCTTTGTCCCGACGCGCTCCTGAACACTAACCGGGTTCGCATCAACATCTTGGCGATGGGCGCGCGATTGCCGACGATGCATGGCCATCGGGAGTACGTTGAAGCGGGCGGTCTGATGTCCTATGGACAGAGCAATCAGGACCAGTTCCGGCGCGCTGCGGACTTCGTCGACAAGATTCTGCGCGGGGCGAAGCCGGCCGACATTCCAGTCGAGCAGCCGACCAAGTTCGACCTCATTATCAATCTGACGGCCGCCAAGGCGCTCGGTCTCGATATCCCGCCCACCCTGCTGGCGCGCGCCGACGAGGTGATTGAATGACGTGACGGGAGGTTCAACTGAAACTTCCCCGCCGAAATTTTCTGCATCTGGTCGCGTGCGCGGCCGCGCTGCCTGCCGTCTCGCGCATCGCATGGGCGCAGACGTATCCGTCGCGGCCGGTGCGTATCGTCGTCACTTTTCCCGCCGGCAGCACGAGCGACATCCTCGCACGCCCGATGGCTCAATGGCTGCAAGAGCGGCTCGACCAGCCCTTTGTCATCGATAACCGCCCCGGGGCTGGCGGCACTATCGGCACTGAGGCGGTCGTACGTGCGTCGCCGGATGGCTATACACTCCTCCTGATCTCCGGCGCCCATACGGTCAACGCAACGCTCTACGACAAGCTCAGTTTCAATTTCATCCACGACATCGCGCCTGTCGCGGGCATTAGCCGCGAGACCGGCGCCATGGTGGTGGTTCCCGAGTTCATCGCCTATGCCAAGGCCAATCCCGGCAAGATCAACATGGCGTCGGCGGGCATCGGTGCCTCCACCCACGTAGCCGGCGAGCTGTTTAAGATGATGACCGGCGTCAACATGGTCCATGTGCCTTATCGTGGCTCGCCACCCGCGCTGACCGATCTGCTCGGTGGACAGGTGCAGGTCTACTTCGGCCCCATCGCCGGGTCGATCGAGTACGTCAGGGCCGGCACGCTGCGCGCGCTGGCGGTGACCACCGCGAAGCGCTCGGAGGCTCTGCCAGACCTGCCGACCGTGGGCGAGTTCGTCCCGGGCTACGAAGCGAGCGCGGTGTGGGGCGTCGGCGCGCCGAGGAATACGCCCGCCGAGATTGTCGACAAGCTCAACAAGGAGATCAATGCGGGCGTCACCGACCCCAAGATCAAGGCGCGGCTCGAATTGGGCGGCACGGTGCTGCCTGGGTCTCCCACCGACTTCGGCAAGCTCATCGCCGACGAAACCGAGAAGTGGGGCAAGGTGGTCAAATTCGCGAACATCAAGCCGGAATGACCTGCACGCGGCGCCGAAGTTCCATAACGGCCCGATCTACGAATCGAGGAGCTTATTGAATGAGGCGACGCGAGTTCATCACACTCTTTGGCGACCCGTCATAACTTCGATGCGGAGGGAGCCTGTCAAGCAGGCGGGCAATCTGAACGGGAGACCATTTCGTGGCAAGCGCGGCCGGCCTGTAAGGCGCGGCAAACGCTAGCCCGGCGGCTGGGGGGCTGCATTCAGAACGTTTCAGGTTTGTCCCAAGGACTTGCGGCCCGCCCTGCGATAGACCGGAGGCGCCGGGGTGATGGCGCTGGGAATAAATGTCGTTTCGAGCGAGTCTGCTCGCCAGAGGAATTGCCCTCAGTGGGGGTTTGCCATGGCTTTCGCGAGCTGCTTAGGCGAGGTCGATGTTGATGCTGAGACCAACCGCGTTCTCGATGTCGCACTTGAAATGACGCGAGCAGCCCTCGGGCTTTCGGACGATTTTGCGAACGGAATCATCGCGAGGCAAATCGTGGAACTTGCCAGGGCCGGTGAGCGAAGGCGCCTTGGAAAAGTTGCGGGGAACGTTGTTCGGAGACTAACGAGGGCCCCGTCCAAACGCCCGGCTCCGCCCGGCCGTCTTGCTATCGCGACGCCTCGCTTCAGATCATTTCAGGTCTACCCCAAGGACCCGCGGGCGCTTCCGGGGCATCCTGAGCCTGCGCGAACCTGGCACAGCGGGCTCCGCCACGCCGCCGGCACATCAGCCGAACGCCTGCGCGGCTACGGTCCCGCGCATACCGCTAACAACCCGACTTGCTGCGCGCGCCGCAAGCCAGTCCATCATTCAGGGGAATGACAGGAACAACATCACCGCTGATTTGGTTCGACTGTAAATAAATTCGGAGTGGACCATCATGCGTCTGATGTCCCCCCTCCTCGGCACGGTCGTTTTGCTCTGCATCGCCATCAGTGCGGAGGCGGCAACGCGGGATCGGGCTGGCTCCTTGGATTGGCAAACGTTTCAGGTTCCAGAATATGGAACTCACGTGGAATATCCAGCCAAACTCTTCGCTCCGGTAGGGCAGCCAGAAAAGGGCGTTGGTCAGCGCTTTGAGAGAGAAGACGGGCGGGCGGTCCTATCCATCTACGCCCGCGAGAATGAGGACGACGACACACCTGCTAGTTATCTCAGAAAGAACTTACGACAACCCATGCTTGATTACGAACGGGTCAGCCGGTCCTTCTTTGCGATCTCAATGGAACGAGATGGGACAATTTTTTATAGCCGATGCAACTTCTCTGCTCGCCGTTCCACCATACATTGTTTCGACTTGGTGTATCCACAAAGCGAAAAAACGGCCTGGGACCCTGTAGTAACACGCATAAGTCTCTCGCTGCGCCCGCTTGAACGATAAGAGACCTGATCATTGTAAGGGCTTGTGCAGTTCAGAAATCACGCCAATGAAAAATGAACTGTCAAATGCGGGCGTTCGCCCGGCAAACATGAGCGCTCCGACTGAACCGGAGGATCCGGACTGTCGCGTGCACGCCGCTTGGCTCGCGCAAGTATCCAAGGCTGGCGACGGAGTGCTGGATAAGGAAGCTGGCGGCAGCACAAGCGTATCAATGAATTCGTCGGCCCCGGCCGATCGCTTGGCAGAACAAGAAGTCCCTCTCGCGCCGGCGCAGGTCGATAGGAGATCCGGCCTCATCACCAAGGTCTTAATTGGTTGCTTATTTGCAGTGGCCATAGCGGCTGTCATTGCCATTCCATCGTACCTCGAGACCGCGCAAAAACCGACAGGCGACCCCATTGAGCTGCCCTTGCCGGATCCGGTGGAGTCAGCGACCCCGCCAATGCAAAACCAGTCGGAGACCGCGAAGTTGGTAATTGAGCCAACGTTTGGTGCTCAGGGAGAACCTGTGCCAATCGGACTAGCGCTGCGGGGGCAGGCCAATGATGCGGTTGTCATTCT
>VAZM01000613.1 GCA_005883135.1 Alphaproteobacteria bacterium | reverse complement strand
CACTCGTAGCCCTCGCGCTGGAAGTGATGTTCGGCGGTCCACAACACGTCATAGCCGAGCCGATCCATGTGCTGCGCCACGTCGCGCGCGGTGGCAAAAGCCTCGCGCAAGCGTTCGTCGGAGTAGCGGCGCTCATTGGTCGGCGTGCCGGAGCGGCCGACATTGTCGAGCTCGATCTGGCCGACATAGAGCACGTGGAAGTTTCTGATCATGGCATTAACCCCGGTATCGATGGGTCGGCGCGGTGAAGGCGGTATCGCGCCGCGTAGTTCAGGCCATCAGTACCGCCATTTGATCGAGCAACCCATGCTCGCCGTCTGCTCCGGCGGGCCGCGGCCGGTCGCCGCCACCCGCCGTTCGGGCGGCGCGTTGCTCATGCGCGCGGAGTCGAGCCGGCCGCGGTATTGCAGCTCGTCGTTGGCGTTGAAGCCGAAGAAATCGGGGGTGCATTGCGCACCATAGGCGCGCGCGACCTCTTGGGTCTCATCGATCACGTAGGGAAAGGCGAAGCCGTGCTGCCGCGCGAAGCGCTGCATATTGTCGAAGGAATCCTCGGGATAGGCCTGCGAATCATTGGGCATGATCGCGATGGTGCCCACGCCGATGTCTTGGAGCGCGTTCGCCTCTTTCACCAGCCGCCCGATGACCCCCCGCACATAGGGGCAGTGATTGCAGATGAACGTGACCAGCGTGCCCTTCGGCCCGCGCACGTCGGCGAGCGTGTAGGTCTTGCCGTCCACGCCCTTGAGCCGGAACTCGCGCGCCTTCCAGCCGAAGTTGCAGATGTTCGCTGCGCTGAGCACCATGGCGCGTCTCCCCGTCCGTCGCACCCGTCGTTCGCCCGGCGACGGCAACAGGCATGGCCGCCGCGCGCAGGCCTTATGCCAAGCCCTCGACGATGCGCAAATCTCGCTCGGCGGCCTTGCCGAAGACCTTGAGCGCGGCCTGGTAGGCTTGGCTGTCATGCGCGGCCATCGCCTTCTCCACGCTGTCGAACTCGATCACGACCACGCGCTGGGCGACGCCGGCCTCGTATGCCTTCGCGGCGTTGCCGCGCGCGAGAAAGCGCCCGCCGGCGGCGGCGATTGCCGGACCCGCGAGCTTGGCGTAGGCCGCCAATGCGTCCGGATCGGAAACCGAGCGATAGAACGCGATCCAATACCCTCTTGCCATTGCGATCTCCCGTGGCCGCGACGCCGTTTGCGCCTTTAGTGGCACGAGCTTAGCGGATCGCCGCGCGGCTCACAAAGGGCGTATCGATACGCAAGGAATGGCGCCGCGCTGCTGTCGGGCAGCGCGATTCTGTGTGCCAAGACGCGCAATGTCGGGCTTCGCGCACAGGCAGCCCCTGGCGTTTCTTTTTGCGCCGGCCGCGTTACCATTGCCGGCCACCACCCCGGAGATCGGCCATGAAGACGCTCCTGGCACTTATCGGTGTTCTCGCCATCCTCTGCGCGATCGCTGCCGCGGGGTTTTTCTTCGGCGGCTTCTACAACGTGTCGGCGTCGCTCGACGATCCGCCGTTCGTCAAATCGGCGCTGGCCAACATACGTCTGGCCTCGATCAGCCGGCACGCAACCGACAAGCCGCCAATCTCGCTCGACGATCCCGCGACGGTGCAGGCCGGGGCGCGCGCGTTTTCGGAACGCGGCTGTTTCAACTGCCACGGCGCGCCGGGCGTGGAATGGGCCAAATTCTCCGAAGGCCTGCGGCCCGATCCGCCCGACCTCAAGGAGCTCGTCGACCAACGCAAGCCGGAGGAACTGTTCTGGGTGGTCAAGAACGGCATTCACATGACCGGCATGCCGAGCTTCGGTCTGATCGAGGTGCCGGATCGGGAGGTCTGGACGATCGTCGCCTTCCTCAAAAAGCTGCCCAGCGTGTCGGACGCGGATTTCAAGGCGTGGACCGCGAAGCCTTGAGCGCGGACGGCCGAGGGACGAGGGCGGCCGCGCCTCAAGCGATCTCGACGATCTCCGCCTGGGACTTCGCCACCGTTGCCGTGTCCCCAACCTGTTTGCCGAACAGGGCGCGCGCCAGCGGCGAGACATGCGACACGGTGCCGTGCGCCGGATCGGCTTCGTCCTCGCCGACGATGCGGAAGGTCTGACGCCGACCATCGTCGCGCACGATGGTCACGGTCGCGCCGAAATGCACCTCGCTGCGATCATTTGGCGCTGGGACGATTTGTGCGCTTGCCCGCCGCGCGGTCCAATAACGCAAGTCGCGAGCCACGCGCGCAAGCGCGGCGCGGTCGTTGGCCGCATGCGCCGCTGCGTGCTCCTGCTGAAGGCGTGCGACTTCGGTCTCGATGCGCGCGAGCCCCTCGGCGGTTACCAGGTTCGGATGCGGTGAAATCGGCCGATCCGGCAACTCTTCGACCGTGTCCTCTAAATCCTTGACGAACGCTCTACTCATGATCACGCGTCGCGTTGATGAGACTTCGTCTTCTCCCTCCCGGCCGCCGCTCGTTTTGCGCCGACCGACTGATCATGTGGGATGTCGAGAGCCCCACGGGAGTGGCGGACGGCGAAACTCGCCCTCTGCCGGAGCGAGTGAATCGGGAACTATTCCGCCG
>VAZM01000612.1:1060-2390 GCA_005883135.1 Alphaproteobacteria bacterium | reverse complement strand
GAGCCGGCGCGGGCACGGTCGCGCCCGAAATAGTGCCCGTGCCCAGGTTCTGTCCGACCAGCCCGCCCGCGGTGCTCCCGCCGCCTGCTCGCACCGCCCCGATGGCGGAGACGTTGCTGATCGTACCCGCGTTCGTTCCGGCCAGCACGCCAACAAATTGGGAGTCTAGGCCGCTCACGGTGATGTCAGCTAGGTTGACGTTACGGACTACGCCGGTGCTACCGATAGTGCCGAACAGCCCAACGTTCTGGGCTGTGGACGCGATCGTTAAGTTAGCGATGGTTTGACCCTGGCCGTCGAACAGCCCGGCGAAATTCGGGATCGGTGTGAAAGTCTGATCGGGATTGAAGGTAATTTTCGTTCCCAGCGCGTAGGTGCCGGCCGTGTTGGTTCGTACGGCATCGAGATCGCTGACGGTGTTAACCAGCATATAAGCCGTCAGTTGCGACGGCTGATTGACATTGACGAAAACGCCGCCCCCGCCCGGGCAGGGAGGACAAAAATAATTCGTTGGATTCTGGTATTTGCTCGCTTCGGATCCGCTTGGGTTGTAAAGGATGGAGACCGTTCCAGTGCTATGCGTATAGTCGACGTGACCACCGGAATCGAAAACGACCGTGCCTTGTCCCGTGCCGGTGTTATCGGCACGCAGAGCGAGATTACCGGTGCCAGTGTTTGTCAGCTTGCTGCCAGACGTGAATAGGATGTCGTGGTAGGCACTCAGCGTCAGAGAGTTGTTGTTGGTGGTCCCGTTGTTGTTGGTCCCCCAGCTGACGTTGGCGTCGAAGAAGATGTCACCCGCATGTGTTCCTGATGGCTGCGTCGAAAGCATCACGTTATTCGAAGCCAACTGATTGACCAAAGCATCTGCCGAGATGGCCGAGGCTGTCGGATCGGAGTTGGGTGGAAGCCCCTTCGCGTTGACGTAGAGGTTCTCGGGATCAAGCAGCAGCGTTCCCACTGTACCCTTTGGCGCCCGCGTATCGGTCGTACCGCTGTAATTCAAATGTTGGTGGCTCGAGGTCTCGACGAATCCGCCGTCGCCGCCTTTGGCGCCGCCGCGGGCGAAGATCGTGCCGGCGAAGGTGGTCTCGCTGTCGGACCACAGCACGACCTTGCCGCCGTTGCCGCGCCCGGTCGCCGACGCATTGATGATTGTGCCGGCGTCGACGCTCACCGTGGTCGCCGTCGGGATGACGTAGGTCTCGAGCTTGGCGCTCGGATTGGAGACGAGTCCCGCCTTCGGATTGCCGCCGCCCCAGTCGCCGCCGATCAGAACCTTGCCGCCGCCGCGGCGGCCGGAGGCATCGATGCGCGCGTTGGCGACCTT
>VAZM01000612.1:0-1049 GCA_005883135.1 Alphaproteobacteria bacterium | reverse complement strand
CGGCCGCCGAGAGCGTGCCGGAGATTTTGATGATCTGCGTCGCAGCGTCCGCCGGTTTGCTGGCGCCGGTCGCCGCGCTGAGCACGATCATGCCGTTGCGCCGGCGGATCGAGTTGGCCTTGATCACGCCGTTGGTGTTGATCACGGAATCGACCACCACCCGCGCCGCGGCGGCGCTGAGCTCGACGCGTCCGCCGTTCGCTCTGATCTTGCCCTCGTTCGACACCAGCGATTTCAGCGGTCGACCAGTCGCAACATCGACGACCTTCGAGGCGATGTGGTCGCTGACCGCGAGCGTGATCAGCTTGTCGCCGTAGAGGTCGAGGGTGAAGCTGTTGCCGGAGGCGAGCGCCACGGTTCCGAGCGTCGCGGTGATGGTGCCGGAGTTGCGCACGCCGGGCGCGACCAGGGCGGCAAAACCGCCGCTCGTGGCGGTGATGCGCCCTTGATTGACGATGGAGGCGTCCGGCCGGCCCGGGATGTTGAAATTGTACCGCCCGGCCATGAAGTCGCGGTTGCGGATGTCGTTCGTGGTGGCGAGAAAGCCCGCCGTGTTCACCACTGCCGAGGGGCCGAACAGAACGCCGTCGCGGTTGATGACGAATACGCGGCCGTTCGCCGTCAGCGTGCCCATGATCTCAGAGGGACCGAGGCCTCCGGTGACGCGGTTGAGCACGACCGAGGAGCTGCTCGGTTGATTGAACCGCACGCTCTCGTTGACGCCGATATTGAACGTATTCCAGTTGATGATCGCGGCGTTGCTCGATTGATTGACGATCACCGCCGGGCCGCCCTGGCCCTGGATGGTCGCGGAGCCGCCGACCACGGTGCCGCCGAGCGGCCCGGCCGCAGCCGGCACGGCCGTGAGCGCGATCAGCGCCGCGGTGGTGAGCACGAGATTGCTGAAGCGTGGATGCATGGCGATCGTCCCGCTACAGCCGGCTGCTCAGGATGAAGAAGAACCGCGTATTCTTCCGTGGGCCGGTGACGATGCCCGGTACGGCCGACGTGCCGACCAAGCCCTGGCCTTGCGCGACCTGCGTCACGGT
>VAZM01000611.1 GCA_005883135.1 Alphaproteobacteria bacterium | reverse complement strand
GCGCCAAGCTCGCGGTTCTCGCTTGGGGGCACGGCGTTCTCGCCGAGACCATCGTCATCACCGTCCACAGCGCGCTGCGGCTGGAATATTTCCCAGCGAGCTTCAATGGCTGCCGGATGAGCTCTAGCGCTCGCGCTCATTTGCAGTCGCACGCGCCACTCACGTGCGCTAGTTTCGAGACTCCCCACACCGACCGCGATCGAGAAAAATGACTGCGTCCGCACCGCTCGACCAAGCCTGGACCTACCCACTTTTCGAGGCGCTCTACCGCCGGCGCTCCCGCCGCTCGGCCTCGGCTTCGAGATGCAAGAGGGCCCTTTCCGCTACAAGTCCGCGCACGCGCCGGTGCCGCTGAGCGAACTCGAGGAAGCGCTGCTGGTCGGCGCCGGCGCCGGATTCACCGGGCTCGCATTCTGGGACCTGCCGACGCCGGCGCCCTACCCCCGCCTCAGCGGCCGCACTTTTCCGACGACACGGGCCGGCGGCCACACCGCGCTGTTCTTGACCAACGACGAAGGGTTTTATGTCCTCGACGACAACGTCGCGCCCAGCAAGCTGCGCGAGGTCGAAACCAGCAAGGAGCGCAGCAAGCTCCTCGACGTTTACCGTGCCCAGCGCCGCGCGCTTAGGTCCGGTCGGCTCGACATTCCCCAGCGCGTGCCGCCGATGAGCGGCCACGACCTCTGGGATTCGAACCGGCCGGGGTCCACTCTGTTTCTGCCCGTCTGCGATGTCAGCGCATCGCTGATCTCGTTGATCGCACAGTTTGCGGATCCGACGTTACGCCGTTATGCATCAGCACGCGGCGGCATGAACATCGTCGACGATCGCCACGGCTTTCGCCCCGCAGGTACCGAACAATGGCTCAAAGACGGATTCCTCAACGCCGAACAAATCCTGCCGCTGTCGATTCTCGAGCGTCAGGCCTGTTACTACGTCTTCAGCGAGCCCGCCGCGATCTGCCAGAACATATTCCTCGCGACCGAGGCGCTCGGGCTCGGCGGATGGCAGCATTGCGGATTCCTGTCGTTGGAAATTTTTGAGCGCATGGGCTTTCGCATCGCAGCGGCCGAGGCAAGTTCGGGATTCGGCAATCCGATCGGGCTCGACGGTGTAATCCAGGCAAGCTGTCCGCCCTACTATCCGACCATGGATGCGGCGGTCGACGCGGTTTTTTCGCGAACGCCGCGCGAGGCAACGGCACCGGTGCCGCATCGCGTGTCAGAGGAGGAGCATCGCGTCGGCACCGTGCGTATCAGCGCCGAAGGACTCGCCTGCACCAAAGCGGTCTGCAACTACATCTACGACACTTATGGTCGCTTTCCCGGCGGCACAGATGCAATGCATCTGATGTGGATGATGCAGGCGCATCACATCGATACCGGTTACTACAACCGATTCTTCGGAGGCGGCGCCTATGGTCCGACGCACGCGGAGCACATGGCGAACTGGCATCGATGAGACCTGGTGCGGCGCGGCTTGGCGAGATCCGCACCACGCACTTCCGCCGCTTGACGACTTAGACCACAGCGTCGCGTCCCGCCTATGGGCACAGCGCTCCGGTATCGATCCACGCCTGCACCAATTCACCGAGCAGTGCCTGCGAGCCAGGGGCGGGGTCGCGTCCGGCGCCGGGTTGCCATCCCCATGCCACCAGATCGTCGTGCGCCAGGTGCTCGTGCAGCAGCGAAAGGCTGCGCCCGCCATTGCGGTCGGGATCCTTGATCTGGCGACAAATCTCGCCCACCGACTTGCCTTCCCACGCCATCTCGATCGGCGCGGCCATCCAGCGTGGATGGCCCGGAATGCTGCGATACGATGCCTCCTCGTGAAGCGTGAAATTGCGGTCGGTGTGGCAGGTCACGCAAAGGGTGTCCCGCGTCGCCACCGGCCGATGCGGATGCTTGTCGTTGCCCTGCAATAGACGATCCGTGGCGGGATGGCAGTTCATGCATCGCGGATTCGTCAGGTTGCCACGGAGGAACTAGGACTTTCGGATACGCCAGTGCCCGCTGTACGCGCATCCACCCTTCGAAATCAAGGAGAGCACAATGAAAACGCGTAACGTTGTCGGAATTTCCATCATCATGGCGTTTGGGTTGCATGAGCCTGATGCCTCCGACCGTTGATAACTTTTCGAGGCCGCAAAAGTTCATTCAGTGAGGCAAGATTCAAAGAGCCTAGAATCCGCATGCGGACGCGCGGTATATATTTTGAGAAATTGGCAAGTAACTACGATTGCTGATCGAGGGAGGCGACGTGACTGACCCCTACCGGCCCAAAGGCCTGTCGAGCGCCGTGTGCTATCAAGATGCGAAGGCCGCCTTTCGCTGGCTCGAAGCCGCGTTCGGGTTCGAGCCGCTCTTCGTCCTGCTCGACGGCGACGGCAATCTCGCGCATTCGGAGATGACCTTCGGAAATTCCGTCGTCATGGTCGGCAACGAGTGGAGCGCCGATCACAAGAGTCCGAAATCCATCGGCGGCAAGAACACGCAGGCGGTCCACGTCCAGCTCGCGCAAGGCGAGGACATCGACGCCCATTACCAACGCGCGCGCAAAGCGGGCGCGGAGATCCTGCAGGAGCCCCAGACCCAGTTCTACGGCGACCGCACCTATCGCGCCCGCGACCCTGAAGGCCATATCTGGACCTTCGGCGTCACCGAGAAAAGGATGACGCCAGACGAGTGGGACAAGGCGAGCGGCCTCACGACGAAGAAGCGGCTTGATTGAAGTCCGGCGTGACGACGGGCTCTAGTTACCGCAGCAATTCTCCCGGGCCATATAAGCGCCCGCGCTCTGACAGGCTCGGACGCCGCCCGTAGATATTTCCGACAACATCGGAGCTGCCCTCAAATCCCCAATTGCCGTTGGGCTGAAGCCAGTAATAACCGAAGGGCAAGCCCCTCGCCGCCATGACCTGTGCGATGTCGAGCGAGGCCGGCTGTAGTACCAACCCTCTGCGCTTGCGGCAGAAACTGTCGCTGCGAATCCGAACGCCAACGCCAAGCACGCCAACAGTTTTGCCCGTCTGCTTGGGGGGTTCATAACGCCTCCACTCTCCGGAAGTGCCATCGGTGGAAGCATGCCACGCGTAGGACTGCACGTTTGTGATCCGCGTCACATCCGCCGAAATTCCCAAATTTCGTCGCAGTGCACCGTCATTCGACCACAGGGTTGCCGACCTTCGGGGTCAGCAAGAAGGCGTGCTGATGCTCGAGGGTCTACTCCTGCAACGGATCGAGCTTTGGAAGCGATAATGAAAGAAGCCTTGCAGCCGACGCTCGTCCTTGTGCTTTGGATCGTGTTCTGGCTTGCCGGTACACTTGGCGGTGCCGTGTTGCAGGCCTGGCTGATCGACATCGGAGTTTTGTCCGAAATAGATCCGCCCTGGATCATCACGATCGGTTCTAGCTTCGTCGGCTTCTTCGCCGGCGCATACGCCGCGGTCAAACTGGGCGATTTGAGAGTCAGGCAAAAATAGTCGCGTGCGCAAGCGCTCTGGCACGAGAGCGCCGCTCATCACCTCGTACTCTGCAGGCCGCCGAGGTATAGACCGGCACCTCGAATGTGGGATGCATTTCTGAACGGTTGTTGGTATGCTTACCGCCAAGCAGGAGCTTACCAGGAATACTGAGAGGACCAAAGACGCGAAATGGCAGAAACAAACATCAATATGATCGATGCCCTGCGGGGGCAGCAAGATCAACTGAGGCGGCTGATGGCACAGAAGATGTTGATCGCCGCCGCGCCGAAGGCCACGCTTTCTGAGATGGAAGCTCAGATTGGCGAACTAAAACGGTTGCTCGCTCAGCTTGAGAAGGACATTCAAGACCAGCTTAAGCGAGGCCAGTAATGCCGCGAGGCCCCAAAGGCGAACGCCGTTCTCGCGACGTGATCGGCAACGCCGTCCACGTTATGCGGATCGCGACCGGCCAGATTGCCGACGACATGCCGACCTCCGAACATGAGGGGAAGGACCCGGCCGCCGTTGCGCTCGGCCGGAAGGGCGGCAAGGCTCGGGCGGAAGCCATATCGGCCCGCCGGCGGAAACAAATCGCCCGCCAGGCTGCTCAAAAGAGATGGAACTCCAAATAACGGGAATATTTTATGGAGTATTTTTCTTGATTTTGTCGTCCATTCTCGATTCCGTCGCGCGCTGTGACAGGGGTGGCAGTGTGGCAATGCCACAGTGGTCAGCGGCTGCCGGAAAACGAAATGCACTTAGCCAGGGGACGGTCGGAGGAAGCCCAGCCGCGGGCTGGCCTCCGCTTTTGTAGAAAGCGGGGCTTCTTCTGTCTGGGGAACCTCTGACGCGTCGACGTGTTTCCCCGGCGGAGCCCTAAAGGGCGATATTGGAGCAACGGCTCCCTCCCGAGCCCCGCCTTCCTTCGAGCGACAGGGGTTGTCTTCGTTTGGTGTGTCTGTGATCTTCGATGGCATGGATAG
>VAZM01000044.1:1001-8479 GCA_005883135.1 Alphaproteobacteria bacterium | reverse complement strand
AAAATCCTCGGTGTCCATGTCGAGATCGACGCCGTGGGTGGCGCGGTAATCCTCGCACATCGCGTGGATGGTCGCGGGATCGCGGAAGTAGCGTTTGTACTCGGCGAGCGCCGCCGGATCGAAGAAGCTCAGCCCCTGTTCGGTCTTGGCAAGTTTCTTCTCGATGAAATAGTCGGGATCGGCGCCCATCAGCCGTTCGGGAAAATCGTAGGGCTGGATCATGAAGAACCAATGCCAGGAGAAGGTGCCCCACTGGCGCGTGACGTTGTTGAGCAGATGATGCTGCGGGATGATGTCGAGAATGGCGACGCGCTCGATCTTTTGCGGGTGGTCGAGGCACATGCGGTGGAGCACGCGGGCGCCGCGATCATGGCCGGCGGCGTGGAAGCGCTCGAAACCGAACGCTGCCATCACCTCGATTTGGTCCTGCGCCATGACGCGAAACGAATAGCCGCTGTGGTCCGCGCCGCCCGGCGGCTTCTCCGAATCTCCGTAGCCGCGCAGGTCGGTCGCCACCACGGTGAACTCGCTGGCCAAGCGCGGCGCGATTTTGTGCCAAGACAGGTGCGAGAACGGATTTCCGTGCAGCAGCAGCAGCGGCGGCCCCTTGCCGCCGCGCAGCGCAACGATGCGCGCACCGCTGGTCTTGATCTCGGTGCGAACGAAGCCCTCGAACATCGCCTCACTGTGCACCGGCCACTGTCCGGTGCCTAGTGTCCCGATTCCGAAGTTCGCATCATTGTGCCGCAGCCTCGCTGCAACAATAATGCGGACACACTAGTGCGCGAGCACGATGAATTCCGTGTAGCGGCCCGTTTCCGGGCCGAGCCCCTCGTCGGACACGACGAGCGAGGAGCCGGGGATCAAGAGCTCGCCAATGCGCTCGACGGCCTCTTGCGGCATTTGAATGCGCTCGAGAGCTTGCGCCGGAGTGGGCGGCGGCTTGGGCCGCGGCGCAGCGTTGAGCGCCGCTTTCGAGCGTTTCTTGCCGTCCCTCTGCTCCCGCGCCGCCGACGCCTGCGTCGGCATGGTGATGACGTTCCAGCGCATCCCGCCGCCGTTCTCCGTCACTTCCATGCGGTGAACACGTGCGTGCCCAGCGGCTGATCGGGCTGATCGATGACGAGCGGCATGTCGAACAATGGCACGAAGCCCTGTCGAACAAAGATCTTTTGTTCCTTACGGCTCACGAACACCGCAACCTGGCCGCTGCGCGTGATCGGCTCCTCGGCAGCCTTGATCCGCGGCGGCTTCGCGGGATCGACGGTCGGCGCAGGCTGGGGGAGTTCGGTGCCACGCGGCGCGGCCTCGTTCCCATTCGCCGGCGCGCTCTTCTGCTCGATCTCCGGCGCGGCCTCGGCATCGCTGCGCGCCGGCGGGGCGGTCACCTCGATCACTTGGATTGGTGCCGCCAAGCCGCCGGCCTGCGCTTCTTCACTCGCATGCTCCGCGGGCGGCGCCTCGGTGGTTTGCCGTTGATCGGCCGCGTCCGCAGTCGCCCTATCGGCCGCCGCTTGCGGCGGCGCTCCGATGCCGCCGCTCTCGGCGTCGGCGATTCCTGCCTGCGCCACGACTGCCGGCGCGCGGCTGCGTCCATCGGTGACGCCGATCGCGATCGAGGGCTCCGGCGGCTTCGGCTTCGGCTTGAACAAATTGGCGTGCGCGAAATCGACCGGCGCTAGTTCGTGGCGAGCCACGATCACTCGCACGCCGAGCTTGGTAACGCGCCAGAGCTTCTGGGCGAAATCGTGCGACATGCGGATGCAGCCGTGCGAGGCCGGATGGCCCGGCAGCACGCCTTCGTGCAACGCCACGCCCGACCAGGTGATGCGCTGCATGTAAGGCATCGGCGCGTTGCTGTAGAGATTGGAGTGGTGATAGCGGTCCTTCTCGATGACGCTGAAGACGCCCATCGGCGTTGGGCGGCCCGGCACGCCGGTCGAGACCGGCCCTTGCGCAACCCGGACCCCGTTGCTGAACAGCGTCACTGTCTGAGTGTCGATCGAGACGACGAGCTGCAGCGGACCTTTCGGCATTTCGCCGAAGCCGGTCTCCTTCTTGGGCTCGGATTTTTGCCGCCGGGACGGCGCGACCCGCGCCTTGCGGCTCGGCATCTGCGCGGCAGGCGCATACCCATCCCCGTACCACCCAGAGGAAAACGCCATGCCGCGCGCGGCGGCATCCGCCGAATTGTCAGCGAGAAGAAGCCAAGCTACGCCGGCAGCGAAACCGATGCGCAAGCGCCGGAGGCTGCGACCGGACGCAAGCGGGACGGTCTTAACGGCTCTCACCAAACACTCTCCCGATGATTGCACTTTCGTCGGCGGCGGCGGATCGCCCAGACGGTAAACCTTGCCTGCCGCAAAAGGAGAATAGCGGCCGGCAAGCCGATCGAACTCCCAGTACAGGAAACGTCTGAGGTGGACCGAGGCTCCAATCGACCAGTAAACAAATTTGGTAAACGAATTGATTGCGCCGCGAGCGGAAGGGAATACCGTCCCGGCTCACCTCCACGCATACCGGTACATCGCTCAAATCACTGCTTGCGGCGCGTCCCACCGTAGCGTCAGGACTCGAGTGAGCGCGTGGTATCGTCGAACAATTCCTCGACGTCCAGTTTTCGCGGAATGAGCCGCTGCTGCAGCGCGTAGTTGATGATCGTCTGCAGCGCCCCCCGGCAGGCATTCAAACCAAACGGTAGAAAGTCGATTTCGCCAGGCTTGGGCAAACCGGCGGCGGCCTTTGCCCGGCGCAGCAGCCGGTAAATCTCGGTGACCGCTTGCGGGTCGGACCTTGCCAGTTTTTTCGTCACTACCACCATGTGGTTGATCGGCACGACCTTGTGGCGCGCGTACCACGTCCGCGCTGCGTTGTCGGGATCCGGGATCAGGCTCGTCAGTGCGGGGTCCTTGGGAAGGTCGGCGCCGTAGATCGCGGCGTCGAGTTCGCCGTCGCGCAGCATTTTGAGGAGGTTCTTATCCCCGCTGGCCCGCTCGACCCCGTCGGGCTCGCGGTATTCCGCCACATGGCCATCCTCGAACGTCACCCAGCGCACCTTGCCGAGATCGACCCCATAGTCGTTCTCGAGGATGCCGCGCACCCACACCGCCGTTGTCTGGCTATAGGCGCGCACGCCGACGCGTTTGCCGGCAAGCTCGGCGGGGGCGAGCGGACGCGCCGCGTTGCACAGGATCGCGCCGTGCTGGAAACGGCCCATCACCGTCGCTGGAATGAGGACAAGTGGCTTGCCGTAGGCTTTGGCCTGCACAAAGGTCGCGATCGCCATCTCGCTGACGTCGAACTTGAGCTCCCGCACCATCGGCTTGAAGAACCGGTTCGCCGGCTTGATGTCGGAAAACGTAAAGGCGATGCGAGAGGATTCGACCTCGCCGCGCTTGAGCGGCAGGGTATGCGGATAATCGTCGAAGGCGGCGTTCAGCGTGGTGACGGGCGTGTCGATGCTCATGGCGAGCCCATTGCGTTAGCGGACACGCATACATTCTGGCACATTTTTTCGCTGGCAAGGCGAGCAGGTCGCCCGGTCTTGCTCTGCCGGGTGCGCGCTTTGGCCGATTGCAATGGCGTATGGATCAATTTGGCTGCGGTAGGCAACGACGCGCGACTGGCGATTGTCCACTCGCCCGTGCGCCGGCAACGTCGACCAGAATTCTCGCGGTTCGACTACCGATCAGCCGCGGCCGCCCGCGGAGAGAATCGCGCGGGTGGCATGGTCCGGCCCGAAGTCGTCGGTACCCTCGATCGAGAGAAGATCGGACAGCCGGGTGCGGGCACGATTGACGCGGCTCTTGATGGTTCCTACCGCGCAGTCGCAGATGGCGGCCGCCTCCTCATAGGAGAAGCCCGATGCGCCGACGAGGATCAGCGCCTCCCGTTGATCCGGCGGCAGCTTGGCAAGCGCCGTGCGAAACTCATCGAATTCCACCCGGCTGTGCTGTTCGGGATGTGATTTCAGACTCTCGGCGTAGGTCCCGTCGGTGTCTTCCACCTCGCGGCGGCGCTTGCGGTACTCGGAGCGAAACAGGTTGCGCAATATCGTGAACAGCCAAGCCGACATGTTGGTACCCGGCTGGAACGAATCGATGTTCGCCATGGCCCGCAGCAAAGTCTCCTGCACCAGGTCGTCGGCACGATCCACGTTGCCACAAAGCGAGATGGCGAATGCCCGCAAGCTCGGCACGGCTGCGAGCATCGCGTCGCGCACGGATGATCGCATCGTCATGATCTCGACCCCTTGTTCTCGAATGCCTTGGCCCCGATCACACGGTCAGACTCCTGCTCCCCCTCCTCTCGCCCAGGGGATTCTGCCGGGGAGACCCCAGCGTTATTCGGCTGCTCGTATCGCTCCAGCAGGTCCTTGAACCGATCGGGAACGCCTTGGCGCAACACGTCGTCATAGACGCGCTGAAGGATATCACCGATCCTCCGCTGATCCTCGCGGCTGAGGCGTCCCCCAGCCCTTCTAACTTGCGCGTCGGTATGCATGATTGCCTCTGACCTCAGCGGATTCCGCTCAGTTGCGACCGGCCGAGCAGCGCTCCCCCCTGGCATACTCACCCAAACCGGCCTTCTCCCGTTCATTTTGGCCTCCCGGCCCCCCCGGGGCCGGGCCCCTGCTCATCGGATGATAACGTGACGCAGAATGGTTCGTTCCGCCTCATGGAACTTTTTTCCCACCGCGTTGTTTTGCCGGGTAACCTCGAGATCTCTTAACCGGGAGCGTGCCGTGTCCAATTCCTCCGCTGCGGTAGCACAATACCTGCCCTTTTTGCGGCGCTATGCAAGGGCTCTGACCGGGAGCCAGGGCTCCGGCGACGCCTACGTCGCCGCGACGCTGGAAGCCTTGATTGCCGACCGCATGGTGATCGAGGACCCCAGAGGCCCGCGCGTTGCGCTCTATCGCCTTTTTACCACGATCTGGAACTCGGTCGCGGTCAACGGCGCGCCTGCCGCCGCGGAGGACGAGCTGCCCGGCGAGCACAAGCTCGCCAATATCACGCCGCTTCCCCGCCAAGCATTTCTCTTGGTGGCGCTTGAAGGCTTCTCCGAGCCGGATGCGGCTCGCGTGCTCGATATCGACGTCACGAAGCTGCGCGGACTGGTCGAGGAATCGGGCCGCGAGCTTGCGGCCGAGATCGCTACCGACGTTCTGATCATCGAGGATGACACCTTCATCGCGATGGAGCTCGAGACGCTGGTCGAAGGCCTCGGTCATCGCGTGCTCGGCGTCGCCCGCACCCATGCGGAGGCTTTGGCGCTGACCAAGAGCAAACGGCCGGGATTGATCCTCGCGGACATTCAACTCGCCGATGGCAGTTCGGGATTGGAAGCCGTCAACGAGTTGCTCGCATCATTCGAGGCGCCGGTGATCTTCATCACCGCTTACCCCGAGCGCTTCCTCACCGGCGAGCGGCCCGAGCCGGCCTTCCTCATCGCCAAGCCGTTCCAGCCAGCGACGGTATCGGCAGTCGCCAGTCAGGCGCTGTTCTTCGAGCGCACCGCTAAACGGCGCGAGCGGCGCGTCACCGCGTGATGGGGGAAATCGCCGACGCGCGCGATCAGCCGCGGCGCCGGCTGGGCGGACGACGAGGGCGGCCGGACCGGCCCACGCCCTGGTAGCTCGCCAACCCGACGAGAATTCCTACACCGACCGCGACGGCGAGCGTGATCAGCGGGCGATGCTCCACCTCGTCGGCAAGGCGACGCAGCGCACGATCCCCGAGCTTCGCGGCCTCGCCGCCGATTTTCGCCACGTCGTGGCCCATCGAGTTGGCGCGGCCGCGCAGCACTTCCGCGACGCTGCTCAAGGTGGAGGCGATCACGTCCCCGACCTGATCGGCCGCCTGCGCCGCGCCCGCGGCGGAGCGGCCGCCGACCGCTTGGAGGCGCCGCTCCAATGCGCGCAGACGCTGTTCAATGTCGCCGAGATCGGTGGAGACGGCACGGAAATGTGGGGATCGAGAAAACATGGTTTGCTGACGCCGCGCGAGCTATCGCTCCTTCAATGGGTACTGTTGAGCCAGGAATCGATCTGCCGCTCGGCCTCGTCCCTCGCCACGCCGTAACGCTGCTGCAAACGGCCGGTGAGTTCCGAGCGCTTGCCCTCGATCACGTTCATGTCGTCGTCGGTGAGCTTGCCCCATTTTTGCTGAACCTTGCCCTTGAACTCTTTCCAAGTTGCCTTCGATGCGGTCCCAATTCATAGGCTGCTCCCTTGGGAATTCTGAGACAGCAGGAGAACCCGAGGCCCCGAACAAAAGTTCCTCCCGTGCGGCGCCGCAAGTCTCGCTCAAAAAGACGGGGGCGTAGCCGACTTAATTCGTCGACTACGCCCGAGATGACCGGCCGAGCACGGGGAGGGGGAAATGGGCGGCCGGCTTTCCCTTCAACGCCCCATCCGCCCATTGGTTCCTGCCAATTCCCGAGCATCGAAAACCTGTCGTTGCCCTGCCCTCCTCATACCCAGCCCTAATCCCAGCCCCTTGCGGCGGCTCTGCTTCCGCCCAGCCGCATCCAAAAATATCTTTCCCAACCAAGGCTTTAGCTCGAAGAGGTGGGAACCGGGAGATTTCGCTGCAAATCGCCGCGCGGCGAATGAACCTAACGATGGGTTAACGCGACTAATGGGGACAGGGATGGTGGGGAGCTACCCATGCGGCGTCTTTCGAGTTACTTCATCGGCTGCAGCGGCGCCGTCGTCGCGCTTGCGACCTTTCTCGTCGGCGTTGAAATTTCGGCTATCAGCACCGCTTCGCCGTCGCTTTCCAGCACCGCCCCGATGGTGAACCGTACGCTCAAGAGCGACCGCTTGCCGGTCGTGTTGAACAAGAGCCGCAACGCCGTGAACGGCCCGACCGAGACGCAAGCCCCGCCGGCCCCGACGCCGAAGCCCAAATTGCTCGACGGTTGCGAGCCCATGGTCAGCGCGATCGGACATTCGCCACTGGCGCAGATCGCAGGGCGCTGCGTCTCCTAAGCGCGCTCGATATTTAGCTGCAACGTCCCAAGATCTCTCTCCCGGCTTCAGGCCCTTCCGCCAGGACTCGACCTCCGCCAAGACTCGACCTCGCGCCGCCCAGCGCGTCTCGGCCGAAAGCCGACGCCGAAGGCAGCATTCGCGCTCGCGCGGAACTTTCGACACACCAGCGGCTTGTAAAATCGTCATCGGCAAACAGAGCGGGCAAACCGCAAGCGGCGCGAGCTCGGTCGCCATCGACGCGGCGGCATTGCCCGCCGCAAAAAATGACCCCAGGGCTCGCGCTTTGAACCACCCCGCCGCAGCGGCCCACCAAGCGAGTGATATCCGCATGGCTAGAATCGGCGCCAGCGCCGTCACGGTGGACGCGTCAGCCTCACCACGTTGGAGAGAAAACCGCGAGCGCTGAGGCTGCGCTTGACTCGAGCGGATCGAGGGCAAGAATTCGCTTGGACTACGAACGCAAGGGCTGCCCAACAAGCCT
>VAZM01000044.1:467-958 GCA_005883135.1 Alphaproteobacteria bacterium | reverse complement strand
CGGTGGTCTCCGATCTTGAAGTGTTTCGACGGGCGCTCGAGGCAGGCCAAGTGGGCGTGTGGTCATGGGATCTGCGCTCGCATCAGCTGACATGGTCGACGAAACTGGAAGATTTTCATGGCCGTGCTGAGCGCGCGTTCGACGGCACGTTCTCGATCGCACCACAAGACTTTGCGCCGCAAGACGCAACGGGCATTCTCGCGGCGATGGGCAAGAGCTTGCAGACGCGCGAGCCGTGTCGCGTGGAATACCGCCTGCCAGGGCGATCGGAGCGCGAGGAGCGTTGGTTTGAAGCGCTCGTCACCCTCATCGTCGAGAAGGACACGACCGTGCAGATGCTCGGCATGTGCCGAGATGTCAGCGAACGCTTGCGCATCAACCGGGAGGTGCGCGTGCGTGCGCGCCAGCAGGAGACGCTCGCGCGCCTTGGCGAGCGTGCGCTGACCGAAAGCGATCTGCAGAAATATTTCAACGAGGTGGTCACCACGGTC
>VAZM01000044.1:0-405 GCA_005883135.1 Alphaproteobacteria bacterium | reverse complement strand
CGGCGATGCCGAGCTTCTGCTCAGAGCAGGGATCGGATGGCAGGCCGGGCTGGTTGGGATAGCTACGGTCTCCACCGGCCGCGAGACGCAGGCCGGCTATACGCTCGCCTCCGGGCGTCCCGTCATCGTGGAGGACCTCGCGTCCGAAAGCAGGTTCTCAGGCCCAGTGTTCCTGCAGAAGCATGGCGTCGTGAGCGGCCTCACCACACCGATCGCCGGGCGTGACGGGCGCGCCTACGGCGTGCTCGGCGCGCACACTGTGAAGCGGCGCAAGTTCAATGACTACGACGTGGCGTTTCTCGCCGCCGTCGCCAACGTCTTGGCGGGTGCCATCCAGCGCCGGCAGCTCGACCAGCGCCATGAATTGATGATCCGCGAGTTGCGCCACCGCTCGGGCAACCTCTT
>VAZM01000043.1:29767-35428 GCA_005883135.1 Alphaproteobacteria bacterium | reverse complement strand
CACGCGGCGCTGATCCGCCGCGGTCGAGTTCGGGGAATTTTGGGGGCATTCTGACGTGTATCCGTAAACGGCGTTTGCTGCTGCTGAGCAGCTCCGCGCTCATGCTCATCTGCTTCACCGGCGTCGCCTCGTCGCAGACGCCCGCGCCGGAGACGCCGCCGGCGACCACGACGCCGGAAAACCAACCGTCAACGCCTGCACCGCAGACGCCGCCGGCGGAGGCGCCGGCTGCACAACCGCAGCAAGGCGCGCCGGAGACGCCGCAGAGCGGCGCGGCGCCAACCATCACCGTGCCGCAAGTCACGGTGGAAGCACCGAAGCCGCGCCCGGCGCGGCGCGCCCCGCCGGCTGCTCCCGCGCGCACGGCGACACGGCCGCCACCGGCACCAGCGCCGACCCTGCCCACGGCGCAGACGGGGCCGAGCACGAGCAGCGCGGGCGAGCCGCCCGCGGCTTCAACGTTCCAGCCGCCGCCGTCGCTCAACACCATCACCGGCAACCAGATTCAAGCGAGCCAAGCGCAAAGCTTCGGCAATTTGTTCTTCACCATGCCGGGCGCGACCTCGGCCGGCCTCGCGCCGGGCGCGTCGCGGCCGGTGCTGCGCGGGCTCGACGATTTTCGCGTGCGCGTGCAAGAGAACGGCCTCGGCTCGATGGACGTTTCCGACTACGGGCAGGACCACGGCGTGCCACTCGATCCGCTGGCGATCCAGAAGGTCGAGATCTATCGCGGCCCGGAGGCGCTGCGCTATGGCTCGCAGGCGGTGGGCGGCGTGGTGGAAGCGACCAACAACCGCATCCCCTTCGCCGCTCCGCCCGGCGGGTGGCAAACGCAGTTCCTCGGCGCGACGACCACGGCCGACCGCGGCACGCCGACGTGTACGGGCGACACGGCAGCGATTATTTCATCCCGAGCTATCCTTATCTCTTCCCGACCGATCCGGCGCCGCCCTTCAATGGGAAGCAGCCGAACTCCTCGTTCCATTCGGAAGGAGAGGCGGTGGGCGGCTCGTACCTCTTCGACGGCGGCTACGTCGGCGCCTCGATCTCCCGCTTCAGCTCGCTCTACCATGTTCCCACCTTGGAGGGCGCGGCCTCCAACTCGCGCATCGCGCTCGAGCAGGTCAGATACAGCAGCAAAGGCGAGTTCCGGCCGCAAAGCTCGGCGATCGACGTCATCCGCTTCTGGGCCGGCGCGGTCGAGTATCACCACGACGAGCTCGGCATCGGCGATAGCGGCATCGACGGCGTCCAGGCGACGTTCAACAACCACGCCCAGGAGGTCAGGAACGAAATCCAATTCATGCCGATGGCGACGCCGTTCGGCGCGCTCATCAGCACGTGGGGGGCACAGTTCGATCATCAGCAACTCGACACGTCGGGCGATGCCGGGAGCCTGCTCGGGCAGGCGCGGACCAACCGCGCCGCCGCCTACACCCTCAACGAGCTGTGGTTCACCGACACGTTGCGCGCGGTGTGGGCGGCGCGCGCCGAGAACGTTCGTGTCGACGGAACAGCTGGCATATTCCCGCCGGCCCTGGTGCCGCCGCCGGACAATCCGACGCTGTCGCTGCAAGCGCTGGGCTTCACGCCCTCCAGCATCAGCTTCAAGCTGCTCAAGGACCTGCCGTCCTGGATGCAGGCGAGCGCGACCGTCCAACGGATTCAGCGCGCGCCCAGCGCGCTCGAGCTCTTCGCCCATGGCGCCCACGATGCACCCGGCACGTTCGACATCGGCGACCCGAGCCTGAAAATCGAGAGCGGCAATAGCGCCGAGCTCGGCCTCAAGCGCTCGTACGGCGACTTCCGCTTCGACGGCAAGGTCTTTTACACCTACTACAACAATTTCATCTTCCGGCAGGCGACCGGCATCGTCTGCGGCGCGTCCTTTGCGAGCTGCGGCACGGGGACCGAGTTCATTCAGACTATTTACGCGCAGCGCGACGCGATCTTCCGCGGCGGCGAAGTTGCCTGGCAGTGGGACCTCGTGCCGGTGGCGACCGGCATTTTCGGCGTCGACGGGCAGTATGACTTCGTGCGCGCGACCTTCGTCGCCGACGGCAGCAATGTTCCGCGTATGCCGCCGATGCGCCTCGGCGGCGGCGCCTATTGGCGCAACGACAACTGGTTCGTGCGCATGGGCCTCTTGCACGCCTTCGGCCAGAGCGACCTCGGCGTGAACGACACACCGACCTCCGGCTACAACCTGCTGAAGCTGCAAATCGAAAACCGGCGATACTGGCGATATTCGCCATGGGGACCGACCGAGATCACGACCGGCCTCGTCGGCGACAATCTGCTGGATGTCGACGTGCGCAATTCGGTGCAATTCCACAAGGACGAAATCCTGATGCCCGGGCGCAGCATCAAGGTTTTCATGAATGCCAAGTTCGGCGCCGAGCCGCCGGCCGACAAAGCGCCGGGAGGCTACTCCAAAGGCCCAAACGGTTATGGCGCGCCGAACTTCTATAAGGCGCCGATCGCGACCGCATGGAGTTGGGCCGGCCCCTATATCGGGCTCAACCTCGGTTACAGCGCCGGCAAGTCCAAGACCGACGCGGTGTTCAGCGATGCCACGCTCGGCACTCCCCTCTTCGCCACCGGTTCGACGGAGAAGCTGAGCGGCCTCATCGGCGGCGTTCAGGCCGGCTACAACTGGCAATCGGGCAATTGGGTCGGCGGCATCGAAGCCGACATCCAGATGTCGGGGCAAGGCGCGATCCCGACGTATGTCTGTCCCGGCGCGATCTGCAATCCCACCGTCGTCGACTTCGATGCGCCGGTGACGGCAAGCTTCGTGCAAGGCAACAAGCTCGACTCGTTCGGCACGCTGCGCGCGCGCTTCGGCACCACCATCACGCCCGACCTCATCGCGTACGCCACCGGCGGGCTTGCCGTCGGCGCGATCAGAACGACGGTCAACCTCTCGGGCACCGCGGTCGACGCCGACGGCAATATCAACGTGGTGACCGCGCCGGTGAGCGTATTGGCGATAAAGCCGGGCTGGACCGTCGGCGCCGGTCTCGAAGCGCGCCTATTCGGCAATGTGACCGGCAAAGTCGAGTACCTCTACATGGATTTCGGCAGTGTCTCGGCGGCCGTGACCAATGGGGTAAATGCGACGCCGATCGCGCTCGCCAGCAGCTCGCATGTCACCGACAACATCGTGCGGGCGGGCGTCAACTATAAGTTCGATCCCGCCCTCGGCGGCTACGACGGGGTTCCCGGCATTGGAATCCCGCTCGTCCTCAAGGGCGCGCCCTCCAAGGCTCCGCCTTACGCCGCACCGATCGCGATCGCGTGGAGCTGGGCTGGTCCTTATCTCGGGATCAACGTCGGCTACAGCGCGGGAAAATCGAAGACCGACACCGGCTTCAGCGATGCGGGTGCCGGCTCGCCGCTGTTCGCCACGGCCTCTTCCGACAATCTCAACGGCGTCATCGCCGGTTTCCAGGGCGGCTACAACTGGCAAGCGGGCAATTGGGTCGCCGGCGTCGAGGCCGACATCCAGCTCTCGACCCAGAACACGACGCCGACCTTCGTGTGTCCCGGCGCGCTCTGCAATCCGGCGATCGGCGACGTCGCGCCGGCGACCGCCGCGCTCGACCGCGCACAGAAACTGGATTGGTTCGCCACGGTGCGCGGCCGCGTCGGCGCGAGCGTCACGCCGGACACTCTTATATATGCGACCGGCGGACTGGCCGTCGCCGAGATCAAGACCGCGGGCACCATCTCCGGGTTCAGCGCGGGCGTCGATGAGAATGGCAATGTCACCGCCACGGCCGCAGGCGTCGGCTTCTACGACCACCGGACCAAGGCGGGCTGGACGGCCGGCGCGGGCCTCGAGGCCCACCTCAGTGGCAACCTGACCGGCAAGGTCGAGTACCTCTACCTCGACTTCGGCACGGTCTCGACCAGCGCCATCAATCAGCTCAACTCGACGCCGCTCGCCATCAGCCTCGATTCCCGTATCAACGACCATATCGTACGCGCGGGTCTCAATTACAAATTCGACCCGGCTGGCGCCGTTTACGACCCGTCGTTCGTCAAGGCGCCGATCGTGATGGCATGGACGTGGGCCGGCCCCTATCTCGGCGTCAATTACGGCTATGGCTGGGGCAAATCCAAGACCGACACAGGCGTGAGCGATGCCGCGATGGGCACGCAGCTCGCCACAACCAACACCTCCGCCAAGCTCGAGGGCATGACGCTGGGCGGCCAAGCCGGCTTTAACTGGCAGTCGGGTGCGTGGGTCGCGGGCATCGAAGGCGACCTCCAGCAATCGCGCCAGCGCGGGCGCGCAGGCACGCTGGGTTGCGCCGGCGCGATCTGCAATCCGGCGATCAGCGGCTTCGGCCTCGATGCGCCGGTTAGCGTGAGAATGGCACAGAAGCTCGAGTGGTTCAGCACGCTGCGAGGCCGGCTCGGCGTAACGCCGACGCCGGACTCGCTCGTCTACGCCACCGCCGGCCTTGCGGTCGGCAGGATCAAGACCTCCGGCACCATCACCGGCTCGAGTCTAACCGTCACCACGGGCGTGATCGACAGCGTCATCGATACCGTCGTCACCGAACTCGATGACGACGGCAATCCGATCGACGTGCCGGTCGAGATTCCAGTGGAAACTCCGACCGTCACCGCCAGCACGAACCCGGTCACCACGAGCTTCGTGAGCCATACGACAAAGACCGGCTTCGCGGTGGGCGCCGGCGCCGAAGTTCGCTTGGGCGGCAATTGGACCGGCAAGGTCGAGTACCTCTATCTCGATTTCGGCCGCGTCACGACCGCGGCCACCAATCCGCTGAACTCGACGCCGCTCGCGGTCAGCTTCGATTCCCGCGTTACTACCCAGGTCGCGCGGGTGGGCCTCAACTACAAGTTCGATCCGACCGGCGCGGTTTATGCGGCGAGCGCGGACGCGCGCGCCCCCATGCTTTTCAAGGCGCCGGTAGTGGCGGCATGGAGCTGGGCCGGTCCTTATGTCGGCGCAACCATCGGCTACAGCACCGGCACCTCCGCGACCGACACCGCCTTCAGCGACCCCGTGAGCGCAGCCGCGCTGTTCGCGGCGAGCACGCCGCGCCGNNNNCTCGACGGCGCGATCGGCGGCGCGCAAGCCGGGTACAACTGGATTGGCGGCATTTTGCTTGCCGGCATAGAAGGGGACCTCAATTACTCCGGCCAGCGCGCGAAGCTCAACGCGGTGTGCCCCGGCACGATCTGCAATCCCGCCCTCATCGGCGTCGTCGACGATCCCTCGGTTATCGCCAGGTCCGAGCAAGGCCAGAAGCTCGAATGGTTCGCGACCTTGCGCGCCCGGCTCGGCGTTGCCGTCACGCCCGATGCCATCGCTTACGTCACCGGCGGCGCCGCGGTCGGCGAGGTAATGACCGCCGGCACGGTGTTGGGCTTCGACGGCGACGGCGATCCGGTCAACACCATCGTCAGCAACCACAATACGAAAGCGGGCTGGACCGTCGGCGGCGGCATCGAAGGCCGGATCGCCGGCAACTGGACCGGCAAGGTCGAGTACCTCTACCTCGACCTGGGATCGGTCACGACCATTCCGGCGACGCCGCTGGGCGCGACCACGGCGGTCGCCTTTAGCTCCCGCGTGACCGACAATCTCCTGCGCGTCGGCGTCAACTACAAATTCGATGC
>VAZM01000043.1:22115-29730 GCA_005883135.1 Alphaproteobacteria bacterium | reverse complement strand
GCGTAGGCGGCGGACTCAAAGGATGGAGTTGTAACCATGACACGCGTCTTTACGGTGATGCTAATCGCGACGGCTTGCGTCGTCGGATCTACGCCTAGCTTTGCACGCGGCGGCGTTGTGCATTTACTCGCACACGGAGGTGGACATGGACCTGATGATGGCTTCGTGCGCAATCCCACCACCCTCTTGGGAGCATCGCCGCCGAGCCCTACTTTCGAAAACCACATTCGGGCGCCGCTGGCGGCCCCTATCCCGGCACCCGTAACAAACAGGCCTGCCGCGCGAAGCCCCTACGGCGTGATGTAAGCGCCTTACCCGCGAATCGCTCGACGACCTGGGAACGGTTGGCCGGACCCTCTGATTGCGCGCCTAATCTGGCAGCCGCTTGTGTGACGTCCTGACGCTCTTCGCCGCGTGTATAGAACCGTTGTCGGACGGACCCGACCACCCACACGTTGTGAGCACGGCGACCGCGCATCTGTTGCTATTCTCGCTGGCCGGAGGTAACGTTATAACATTGCGCGTGGCACCGAATTGGCCTACAAACGACAGGCCCCGGAACACCGGCGGTCCCTTGGCAATGTAGGCTGGACTTCGAACGTGGCGCGCGCCGTTAACCCGCATAGGCGCAGTACCGAATCGCGAGTACGAAAACTCCATCGATCATCTGAGCTCCGTCATGAAGAAATTCAACAATACACTCGCCGGCACGGATTGCGGTGATGCCGGATTGCCCGCGCACAGCCGCGATATGCCAAAGGCGAAAACCGTCCTTCACATTGTTCCGAAGACGCCGGACAATGCTTTCCGTGCTCGCTGCGATCGCACTCGCCAACAAGATCGCGAGGACGTAGATGGCTAGCCGTGATCACTGCAACGAACCGTCGCGCTTCCGGCGTGACCGAAGTCGCGCCTTTGATTTTGATATTCACCGACAACATACTGCGCGTCGCGCACGAACTATGAGTTCGGCCCCGACAGCTTGGCTCTACGACTGATCCGACCGCAGGAGAGCGGCATATGGCCAAGAAGCCCTCCAACCAGGGCAAGCCATGGACCAGCACGGACGTGAGCGAGCTCGATACCCTCGCTAAGCAGAACATGCCGACGCACCTGATTGCTTTTAAGATGGGGCGGACCCTCGAGGCCATTTATAGAAAAGCGAAGCAAAAAGGCATTTCGCTCAAATCGACCGGCCAATTGCCTTATGGAGCCACGAAGTGGTGAAAGCTCGAAAGAGCGATCGCAATCCATCAACGCTCAGGGAGGCCTGATGACGAGAACCGTCACTGCTCTACTTGCGGCCGCGAGTTTGGCCACTGCGACCATGGCCGTGCCGACCACTGCGCAGGAGCGCTGCCTCGGCTGCGGGATCGGAGGCGTCGAATACCCAATCGCGCCTCCCGGCTATGTGTATTACCCCTACGGAGAACCACTGCCGGGAGCGAATTGCTCCTGGTTCCGCATACCGGCCTATGACGCTTACGGCAACATGGTCGGCTGGCGCGGCCGTCCAATGGCGTTCTGCTCCTGGCTATCTGGCTTTCGTCCGTGGCCGCTGCCTTGATCGTGCATCAGCCCGGCTGCTGACTGGGAGTGGCGACGACTGGGCCCTCCTCGTGATCGGAATGCCCGCAGGCGATTTTCTCGGGCCAGATGAGTTCCTCGCTCGACGCGAAAACCTCCCGTGCGGTCGTAACAATAATCCATCCGGCGATGCCGGCGGCGATGAGCGGATCGAAAATCGAATAGCCGGTCACACTCACGAGGACGCCGGCGCCGACCGGCGCCAAGGACACATACACGTCTCCGATATTGTGAATGTACGCCAGCCTGATCGCGGCGTTGCGGCGGCTCGGCGCGAGCAGCAGCCGGGCGACGCCCCAATTGGCGGCAGCGGCCAGGAGGCCAATAACGATGGCGACCGCGCCGACGACCGGCACAGGGTGAAGTACCCGCTCGACCGCCTGCCACAATAGGAGCCCGCTGATAACCCCCAGGCCTACCGAATTGAAGACATTGGCCGAGCGCAGCAGGTGCCTTGAAATCCCCTGGGGCAGAACGAACGCCAAATAGAGGAAAATCAGCGCCATCTCGTCGGAGAGATTGTGCGCGCTGTCCATGAGTAGGCTCAGACTGTCGGCCTGAAAGCCGGCGACGGCTTCGACCGCGACGATCGCGGTGTTGAGCGTGGCGGCTGCGGCGAGCGGCTTGCGATAGTGCGCCATGCGGAACCTGTAATGCCAACCTTTCATCAGGTTCGAGCGCTCTCACGATTGAGACCTGGCTTCGCGCGAACCTCGCTGAGCTATATCCGCCTGCATTTCGAGGGTCTACCGACAGCCTCACTCTCGGCTACCGCCAGCGGTAGGGGTTCGTTCCGTGCTGTAGTCCAATGGCTCCGTTCTTTCAGACTCGAATAGCGTCCCGCCATTACGAATTCGATGCGAACGACATCTAGACGTACCAGTGGTATTTTTGTGAGGTGAACCAGCGCGATCAGCGAACGAATGTTGGAATCATTCCAACCAGAGCAGTCCTGACACATTCGCTCTCGTGAGCCCGCATGGCGTGCGCGAAGGGAATGTCCACTAGAACTCGACGCTGTTACATTGTAACGATGTGCTGCGTGCTGCCGGCGGACGGCAGGTGAGGCGATTGCAAATGGAACTTCGTAGGAGACGCGTTCGCGCCCCGCGGGGGATGTGGGGCAGCGTGAGCGCAGCCGCACTGCTCGTCTGGCTCGCCGGCGCTTTGCCGGCGTGGGCGCAGGACAACGTCATTGGCACCGCGACGCTGCCGCGCGACCTCAGCCCCTGGGGCATGTTTCTCAACGCCGACCCGGTGGTGAAGGCAGTGCTGGTCGGGCTTGCCTTCGCCTCGCTCGTCACCTGGACGGTGTGGCTCGCCAAGTCGATCGAGATCTTTTTCGCAAAGCGGCGGGTGCGGGCGGCAGCGAAGGAGCTCGCCGGCATACATTCCCTCGAAAAGGTCCAGCAACTTTCCCAAATCCAGGGCGAGGTCGCGCAGTTCCTCGGCGCGGCCGCAATCGAGCTGAAGCTCTCCCCCGGTTTGCCCGACAACGACGGCATCAAGGAACGGATCGCGTCGCGGCTCGAGCGCATCGAAGCGAGCTGCGGCCGGCGCATCCTGCGCGGCACCGGCGTACTCGCCACCATCGGCGCGACCGCGCCTTTCGTCGGCCTGTTCGGCACGGTCTGGGGCATCATGAACAGCTTCATCGGCATCTCGAAGGCGCACACCACTAATCTCGCCATTGTCGCGCCGGGGATCGCCGAGGCGCTGCTCGCCACCGCGCTCGGGCTCGCGGCCGCGATACCGGCTGTGGTCATCTACAACATGTTCGCGCGCTCGATCGCGGGCTATCGTGCCGGGCTGGGCGATGCCGCGGCGGAGGTGCTGCGGCTGGTCAGCCGCGATCTCGAACGCGCCGCCGCCGTCCCGGCTGAGCGGGCGCTGACCGATCCGGTCATCGCCCGTCGTGTCAGGCTCGCAGATGCGGGTGCAGCACCACGAGGATCGCCATGAGCGTGCGGCTTGATCACGGCGAGGATACGCTCGATGAGGTGCACGAGATCAACGTCACCCCATTTATCGACGTCATGCTGGTGCTGCTCATCATCTTCATGGTGGCTGCGCCACTTGCCACCGTCGACATTGCGGTCAACCTGCCGGCCTCGACAGCGGAGCCGCAGCCGCGACCGGAGCGGCCGCTCTATCTGAGCGTGAAGTCCGATCTCACCCTCGCGCTGGGCGAGACCCCCGTCAGCCGCGATCTGCTCGGCGGCACGCTCGATGCGGCGGCAAACGGCGACAAGGACACGCGCATTTTCCTGCGCGCGGACAAAGCGGTGCCGTACGGCGAAATGATGGAAGTGATGAATCTCTTGCGCGCGGCCGGATACCTGAAGGTCGCGCTGGTGGGGCTGGAGAAAACGCAGTGATGGCGGTGAGCGCGGAAGAGCTCGCGGACCTGCGCCGCTGGGCGATCAGCGCTGCGATCGTCGTGCTCGCGCACGGTGCCATCGCGGCGGGGATGGTCCCCTGGCGCGAGGACATCGAGCCGGCGGAGCCCGCGGCCGCGATCGTGGTCGAGTTTGCGCCGCTGCCGGTCGCGCCGGATGCGCCGCCTACGGAGATTGCCCCCGGACCCGAGCAGGTGATGTCGGAAGCTTCGCCCGAGAGGCCGGTCGAGCACGTGGAGGACGAGCAGAAGATCGAAGAGAAGGTCGCATCGAAGCCGGTCGAGGAGCCGCCGCCCGAGATCAAGCCGGCGCCCAATCCTGATGTCGCGGTCGAGCCAAAGCAGCAGCAGGAGGTCGCAAAGTTGCTACCGCAAGAGCCGCGCACGCCGGCGCCGACCACCTCGGCGCCGCAGGCCATTCCCGAGCAGAGCGCGGCGGTGCCGGCGGCGCCGATGCAGGGCCGCCTCACCCCCACGCCGTCGAACGCGGTGCCGACGTGGAAGACCCACATCCTCGCGCTGCTCGAGCGCAACAAGCGTTATCCGGAGGCGGCGCACTCACGCCACCAGCAAGGGGTTGCGCAGGTCTTCTTCAGCATCGACCGGCAGGGGCGGGTGCTCAATAGCCGCGTCGTGCGCTCGTCGGGGGCGAGCGCGCTCGACGACGAGGCGCTGGCGCTCTTGCGCCGTGCGGAGCCTTTCCCGCCGCCGCCGCCGGAATTGCCGGGCGCGCGCGTCGATCTCACCGTGCCGATCCGCTTCAATCTGAGGTAAAACCTTTCACCCGCCCGATGGCGCTCGCCTGTGCGCGAACCGTCGCCTGACGCTGTTGTTGCCGATCTATCACACTCACTTGCGAAACGCGCCGCCCAGGCGCGATGCCCGCCTTCCGCCCTCCTGTCGCGATACATTGCCTTTGGAGGTATCGCTCTGTGTGGACGCGGCGCAAATCTGCAAAGCGTATGCGGCCGTGGATCGCCACGCTCGCCGCTTACGCGCTCGCACTCCACGTTCTCCTGACCGGCGTCGCCGCCGGTCACGCGATGCCTGGCGGCAACGAGCCGGCAACCAGTCTATTCGTCATCTGCCACGGCGATGGTTCGTCGGACGGTCAAGATTTGCCGGACAAGCAGCCGCTTGCCCAATCGCCGTGCATGTTCTGCACCTTGGCAAAAGCGACGTGTGCGATCCTGCCGCCCGACCATGGCATTGTGATCAGCCGTGCAATGGGGATTTCGAACGCCGCGCTGCAAAGCGACGGACGCGTCATCGCGTTTCATTCGCCCACGGGCCAATATCAGCGTGGGCCCCCATTAAGCAATTTCGTCTTCGGCTGATCCGCGCGAACTAGAGGTCGATCACGGAACGAGCGGGCCGAAGGCACGGCGTTCATGAGCGACGTGCGCGGCAAATGCCGCAGAGCGTGTCATGTCATTGGGCCGATGTTTCGAAGCGTTGCTCGCCTTGAGTTGGGCGACCGCCCCCGTCCGCGCCACAAAGGCATTGCGCCACCCGCGTACCCGAACATGCGAAACTCGGCCAGTACTGCCGCTCGCCGTGCTGCTCGTGGCCGCGCTGGCGATCCCTGCGCCAGGTCGATCGCAAGAGCCGTCCGCGCCCGCAGCAGAATCGAACGAGGCACCAAAGGCTGACCAAGCGCCGAAGCCTGACGCCGAGCAATCGGCTCCCGCTCCCGCCGAGGTGAACCCGCCGACAGAACCGGCGCCGGCCGCGGTCGGCGTTCCCGAAGTCGTGGTGTCGGCACCGCGGCCGAAACCTGCGCGGGCCGCGCCGGCTGCACCCGCAAGTGCCCCTCGGCGCGTCATCGCGGCCGTATCCCCGCCGACGAGTGCGAGGCCTGCCGCCGCTCCCGCCGCGACGCAATCGGGCGCACCAGCCGCATCGCAAGGCACGGCCGCTTCCGACGGCGGGCCCGGCGCGCTGCCGAAGCCGCCGGGACAAACCATCACCACGGTGAGCGGCGAGCGCATCAAGGACTCGCCCGCTTTCACCGTCAAGGATCTGTTGCAGGAAAGTCCCGGCGTCAACTTCAAGCAGGGAAACGGCCCGCGCGACATCGGCATTTCCGTCCGCGGCTCGAACGCGCGCAACGGGTTCGGCATCCGGAACATCGTGGTGCTGGAGGACGGGTTCTCGGTAACGCAGCCGGACGGCCTCTCCCGCACCGACCTCATCGATCCGCATGGGCGCCGTCGACATCTATCGCGGGCCGTCGTCTGCGATGTTCGGCAATTACGCGACCGGCGGCGCGATCAATTTCCGCCTGTGGCGCGGCGAGCAGATCAACGGGGTGAGATACGGGTTCGAGAGCGGCAGCTTCGGCTACGTTAACAATTACGCGATCGTCGGCGGACGGAACGAGCGGGCCGAAGGCACGGCGTTCATGAGCGACGTGCGCGGCGACGGTTACATCAGCCACAGCGCGTACAACACTCAAACGTTCAACGCGCTCGGCACCTATTCCATCACGCCCGACGATCGAGTGACGTTCAAGGCCATTGAGAACAAGCTCACTGCCAACCTGTCGTTGCGGCTCTCACTTAACCAGTTCATGAACAATCCCTTTCAGCGCGGGTGCACCAATGCCGTCAGCGCGGCGCCCGGCTGCGGAACGGTCCCTCTTCTCGTCAACGGCTTCGCAGGCGCCACGACCCTACAGACTGCCGATGAGGGCGCCTTCGGACGCCACGATTGGCGCAACATCGGGGGCATCCGCTGGGAGCATGATTTCGACCAACAAACCACCTGGCGAACGCAGGCCGTGTTCGACGACAAGAACATCAACCAACCGACCGGGGCGACCAGCGCCGTCGGCGACAGCCCGTCGTACAACTTGCTGACCAATGTGACCCAACGCGGCAGCTTCTTCGGTTTCGACGCGGTCCATTTTGTGGAACTGTTTTACGTGCGCGAACGTCTGACCAACTACACCTGGAACGTCACTCCTGGCGGCGGCCTCGGGTCATTGTCGTCGTTTTATGATGGCGGGCATCACGTCAACTGGGGCGGCCGGTTTCGCGAAGAGATCGGTCTGGCGCCCAATTGGATCGGTTATGTCGCCGCCGGAGTGGAATCGACCACCATTGCCGCGGTGAACACGATCTTCAGCTTTCCCGGCGGCGCCGCCGTGCCGGCCTATACCCCGGTCCAGCGGGATTTTCTCAACTACGCGCCGGAAGCCGGCATCCTCTACCGGCTGAACGAGGCTTGGCAGTTTCGCGGCCGCGCCGCCACCGGCTACGGCACGCCGCAGATCAGCAATCTGACGGTCACGGCGCAGGGCGTGAGCGGCAACAACTCGCAGCTCGCCTCGCAGACCAATGTCGGCCTCGATGTCGGCGCGGACTTTACGCCGGACCGGACCGTGAAGCTCAGCGTGACGGGGTTCTATGAATTCTTCCGCAACGAGCTCGTCACCCAATCCCCGGGCGCCGGGCTTATGAATTTCACCTTCAACGTGCCGCGCTCCGTGCACCGCGGCGTGGAGCTCGCGGCGAATTGGCAGCCCTCTCCGGGCTGGCGGCTGATTGCCGCCTATACCTGGCTCGACCAGTTCTATGTCGACTATACCGAGCAGCTGAGCGCCGGCGCGCTGACGACGCGGTTCGA
>VAZM01000043.1:20694-22108 GCA_005883135.1 Alphaproteobacteria bacterium | reverse complement strand
GGATATGACGAGCCGTTTGGGCCGTGGAAAGGCGTGGGCGCATACGTGGAATATGTCTGGCTCGACGCCTTCTATATGGACAACGCCAACCTCCTGAAGGCGCCGGGTTACGGCCTCGTCAACGTCAACCTCCACTACGACACCGAGGTGACGCACGATTACCTCAAGGGCGCGATCTTCTTCTTCGAGGTCCAGAACGTGCTCAACAAGACCTACGTGGCTTCCGCAAACAACGTTACCGACAGCATCAGCGCGGCGACGGGCTTGCAGAACCCCGCAAGCGTGCTCGCGACGACCGGAACCGGCTCGATCTATGCCGGGGCGCCGCGGACCTTTATCGCCGGTATGAAGCTGGCATTCCGGTGAAGCAGAATTCGCCGCGCGCAACGCTTCCGAGGGAACGAGCACCTAGTTCAAAAGACGACGCCGACGCGCAGCTTCGCTTGATGCCGCTCGAAATTGACCAGATCAAGCGCGCCCGAACTTCCGGCCACCGCGCCCCAGACCTGCACGTTCCACGCCGCCGAGAGAAAATATCCTTGGCCGAAGGTCGCGTAGAAGGTCGGGCCGACGTAAAGCGCCTGCCCGGCGAAACTGTTTAGGCCGAGCCCCTCGTAATGCCGCAGCGTGCGGGCTTCCGCGCCGATGAAGACGTTCGGCATCACCTGCATGGCGAGCGCCGCTGCAATCCCGAGCATCGAATCGCGCAATGTCTCTCCGGACGCCCGTAGCCGCGTCTGTTCCGGCTCGTAGCTCACATTGAGCGCGGCGAATAGACGACCGGGTATCAATTCACGATCCGCAAGCAGGCGAAATTCGCCACCGTACTGGTCGGCGCCCTCCCCGCTCATCTCATCCGTGAAACCCCGATGGGGCTCGACGCTGAGCGTCAGCCCGACCGGCGCGTGCTCGCGATCGAGCAGGCGGAATCGCGCATCGAACGAAACGGACTGCAGCGCCGTTTGGCGGCGATCGTCAAACGCGCTCACGCCCGCGACGTCGTAATAGGCGACCGTCGCCACGGCGGAGACACGGAATCTGTCCGAGAAACTGTATTTGGCCTCGAGGGCCGTCGCGATCGCGTTGTAAGAGCCGTCGAACTTGCCGAAACGGCCGGTCGAATCGGTCTCAAGTTCCTTTTCTCCCGCTTCCCCGATATCGCTGCCTTCGGTGAAGCCGAACATGTGTTCGGTGTCGACTTCGCCTGCCTTGTCCGCGGGCTTACGGTTCTCGGCCGAGGCCGAGCCGGCCGCCGCGAGGCCTGCCAACCATATGAATGCCAGCCCTAAAAGGAGCCTGAGCGACGCCTTGCGAAATCCCAAGGCGTAGATCGGCCGGCGTTGTAGCAACATTGATGCGCAATCCCATCGCGATCCAGCGCATGCCCACGGCGGCGGCCGTGGGCGTGACGGTC
>VAZM01000043.1:14971-20660 GCA_005883135.1 Alphaproteobacteria bacterium | reverse complement strand
CTCAGATCAGATCAGCGATGAGGATTTCGGCGGCCGCTCAAGCAGGATGGGATCGGCGCTTGCGAGCGTGCGCAACGGCGGCACGAGCAACGGCATGGCTGCAAGAGAGAACACGGCTGTCGGGATCGAGACATGAGCGATCCCTACGAGATGGTGATGCAGCGAGCAGCATTCATCCTTCACGTCACCTACGCCGTGGCGATGATCGCCATGGCGGCCGGGCGCGCTATGATCGTGGGCGTCGGCAAAGGCGGGCTGACTTTCAAACACGTGTACGGCGTGGTCGAACATCACGGGCATGACGCCGGCAAGCTGGGCGATCAAAAATAGCCCAAGCAGCCACGGGCCGAAGCGCCGCATCCTTAAGGAAGTCAAGCCGTGCCCCTTGACCTTAAGTCCTGTCCAACTTTGCCACCTTATCCCCCGCGGAGAAACCGGGCCGGCGCGTTCTGTTCGAATGTGTTGCCGCCAAGTCACAGACGCGTGCGGCGGGGCGAAACTGCTGTGTGACCGCAGGGCGGATGCATATATGGCACGGATGCATATATCATGACGCGTCGCGTCGATGTTTCATGTTCCCCATGCGCCCACATCAGGCTCTTGATCGCGATCGCGTGCATGAACACGCGGATCATGACCATCACGGGCACGCCCATGTCCACGCTCCCGCAAGCTTCGGCATGGCCTTCGCCGTCGGCATCGGCCTCAATCTGACTTTCGTCGCGGTGGAGTTCACCTACGGCGTGATCGCCAATTCGGTGGCGCTGATCGCCGACGCCGGGCACAACCTCTCCGATGTGCTCGGCCTGGTCATTGCCTGGATTGCAACCGTTCTGACCAGGCGCGCGCCTTCGTCGCGCTACACTTATGGCCTGGGCGGCTCTTCGATCCTCGCGGCGCTGTTCAACGCCATGCTGCTGCTCGTCGCGGTCGGCGCCATCGCCTGGGAGGCGGTGCTGCGACTGTTTCACCCCGAACCGGTGGCGAGCGGCATCGTCATGATCGTGGCGGCCGTCGGCATCATCGTGAACGGCGTGACCGCCGCCCTGTTCGCGTCCGGCCGCAAAGGCGATCTCAACATTCGCGGGGCGTTCCTGCACATGATCGCGGACGCCGCGGTCTCGGCGGGTGTCGTCGTGGCCGGCCTGGTCATACTCTACACCGGCTGGCTCTGGCTCGATCCGCTGACCAGCCTCGTGATCGTCGCTGTGATCGTATGGGGCACCTGGAGCTTGTTGCGGGACTCGCTTGCCATGTCGGTCGACGCGGTGCCGGCATCGATCGATCCGCAGACGGTGCGGAGCTATCTTGCATCCTGCGCCGGCGTTGCCGCCGTGCATGATCTGCATATCTGGCCGCTGAGCACGACGGAAAACGCCCTGACCGCGCACCTCGTCTTCCCTGCCGGCCATCCCGGGGATGAATTCCTGCTGACGGCCGCGACCGAGCTGCGGCAGCGCTTCGGCATCGGGCACACGACCTTGCAGATCGAAATCAGCGAGCAAACCGCCTGCCACCTCGCGCCCGATCACGTCGTGTGAGGCGCGATGGATCGATTGGAGTGGCGCGGCTAGGCGGCGGGGTCCTCGGCAAGGAACGGCTCGATGGCGCTAATGGTCGCGTCGAGAAACTCTTCGTGCACCGAGAGCTTGCCGCGGGGGAGCCGAGCGGTGCGAACGCCGGGAACGGCGGCGAGTGCCTCCATTTCCGCGCGCGACTTCGGCGGCGTGTCGGCGCCGTAAACCAACAGAATCGGAGCGCCTGCCCGCCGGGCGGCGTCGAGAAAGGGCTCGCGGCTTGCAAGCGGATCGAGCCGGCCGGTGACGAAGCGCACCGACGCAAAGCGCGCACCCTCCGCGCGCACGACGGCGAGCTTCTGCCGCAGCCGCTCCTCGTTGAGAAACGCAGCATCCGAATAGACGTGGCCGGCGCCCATCCGCCGCACGACGAATGGGTTGACGTTCAGACGATAAATAAGCGGGCCGACGGTGGCGCGATCAACCAGGCGGCACAGCCGATCGAACAACGGCCGGTGTCCGCCCGCCATAGTGGGCAGCGGTCCGCGCCAGGTCGGCGCGACCAGAACGAGCCGCGTCGGCTGCGCCGGCGCCGTGGCGGCGTGCTTGAGAACGTAGGTGGCGGCGTGGCCGGCGGCGATGATGGCGTGGGGGTGCGGCATCACCGAGCTCAGAAGGAACGCCAGAAATGCGTCATAGGCGTCGGCCGTCCAGTCGACTTGCGGCCGCGGCGCCTCGCCAAAGCCGGGCCAGTCCACGGCGAGAGTCGAATAGCGCGCCGCCAGGCGCTCCTGCAGCGGGCGCATCTCGCGCCGGGTCGAGATCGAGCTCAGCGCGGGGAGCAGCAGCACCTTCGGCCCGTTCCCGCTCGCGTCGGCGCCGATGCGAATGGTTTTCCCCCACCAATTCCAGTCCAATATCCGCGTGTCCATGACGTCTGAGATCAACGGCCGTTGGAATTGACGCATCCGCCCAGGGCTGGACGATGCTCACTTAAATGTCACACCTTACAAGGAAATGAATGGCGGGCGTTGACAAAAACGGCGCGGGCTTCTTCCATCGGTGGCGTTCAGGTGCGCCGGTCGCGTTGATCGGCCAAAAGGGAATCCGGTGCGATCCGCCATTTCGGTGGCGAGTCAAATCCGGAGCTGCCCCCGCAACTGTCGGCGGCGAGTCCTTCTTCAGGTTGCCACTGGGCTTTGTGCATCAAAGCTTGGGAAGGCGGAGAAGGATGAGGACCCGCGAGCCAGGAGACCTGCCTGAACACGTCATCCTTCCGCCGCGCGGGGCGCGCGCGCGGGGCGGTCTTCCGCTGCGGTGACAGAGGGGAACTGTCGAGCGGAGGAGTGCCGCCATGGCTTTGCTTTGGTCGATTTCTGCGAGTGATGAAGCGTCTTGGCCGCCGCGGACAGCGAGCGCCACCGCGCGAGCTTGTGTGACTTATAATTGGTACAACCGGTTGTACATCCGTAACAGTCGATTTTATTCCACGCGGACCGACCCGAACTCCTTCGCAAATCCCAATTTGTCGCGTCATCATCGCGGACTTAATTGGGTCGGGGGCCCGATGTCGCGGATCAGGATTTTTCTCCTCGCGGCCTTGTGGCTGGCGCTGGCGATGCCCACGCGGTGGAGCGCGGCGGTTCTGGCTGTTGCTCCTGCCATGGCGGCGGAAATGCCGGTGAAAGCGCCGTGGCAAGCCCCGGTCGTCCAAGCTTACGACTGGACCGGGCTCTATGTGGGCGGTCATCTCGGCTATGCCTGGGGGCATTCGAACTGGAGCGCGCCGCCCGATCTCTCCAGCTCGCTCGACCTCGACCAGTCCTCCGATATCTTCAACGGCTCGGGAAGCTACTTCGGCGGACTGCAAATCGGCTACGACGTTATGCTGGCGAACCGCGTCGTGCTCGGCGTCCAGATCGATTCCTCGTTTCCGGGGTTTCCAAATCTCGACGGCGTCTCCATCGGCGGCATCTCGATCTTCTCCACGCCGGCGCTCGGCCTGGTGGCCTATAGCGAGTCGGTGCTGCTCTCCGGCACCGTGCGCGGCCGCGTCGGCTACGCTCCTGGCGACTGGCTCTTCTATGCGACCGGCGGCTTCGCCTGGACCTATGACCAACTGACGCTGACGCAGCTGGCCGACGGCACGACCGATTCCCCCTTCTTGTGGCGACTCGGCTGGGTGGCGGGCCTCGGCGTCGAGTACGCATTTGCGCCGAACTGGACGGCGAACGTCGAATACCTAGTTACGAGATACGGCAACAGCAGCGTGATGTTCCCGGGCGCAGGGCTGCAGGTCACATCCGATCTTTCCTTGCAGCAAGCGCGCGCATCGCTGAACTATCGCTTCGGCGGGGGCGGGACGAACACAAACGGCGGCTCGACGGGACTGCCGACGCCGGCGCTGGACCTCGTGAACTTCCACGGTCAAACCACGTTCGTGTGGCAAGGCTATCCGGCCATCCGCTCGCCTTATCAGGGGCCCTTCAGCCTGCCCGGCAGCGGGCTCGGCCGCGAAACGTTCGACGCGACGCTCTATGCCGGCATCCGGTTGTGGCAAGGCGCCGAGCTGTGGATCAGCCCGGAGATCGATCAAGGTTTCGGATTTGCGGATACGCACGGCGTCGCCGGATTTCCGAGCGGCGAGTCCTATAAGCTGGGGTCATCCTACCCATACGTGCGCATGCAGCGCGGATTCCTCCGGCAGACCATCAATCTCGGCGGCGACGTCGAGAAGGTGGACGCGGATATCAGCCAGTTCGCCGGGACGCGCACGGAGAACCGCCTGGTGCTGACGATCGGAAAGTTCGCCATCGTCGACATCTTCGATACCAACAAATATGCCAACAGTCCGAAGACCGACTTCTTGAACTGGACCATGATCAACGCCGGCACGTTCGACTATGCCGGCGACGGCTGGGGCTACACCTACGGCCTGGCTGGCGAGTGGTACCAAGGCTCGTGGACCCTTCGCGCCGGCGTCTTCGACCTGTCGGCGGCTCCCGCCGGCGGCGGAACTCCCAACGGCGGCTCCCTCGACCCGACCTTTCAGCAGTACGCGTTGATCGCAGAAATCGAGAAACGCTACGAATTGTGGAGCCAGCCCGGCAAGTTCAAGGTCACCGGCTTCCTCAACCGCGGCCGGGCGGGACGATACCAGGACGCCATCACGCTCGCCCAGATCACCGGTGAGCCGGCCGACATCATTGCGGTGAGACACTATACCAGCCGCCCCGGAGTCAGCATGAACCTGGAGCAGCAAATCTCGGACACCGTCGGAGTCTTCGCCCGCGCCGGCTGGGCCGACCCCAACGTCGAGCCGTGGGACTTTACCGACGTCGACCGGACAGTCTCGGGCGGCGTCTCGATCAACGGCAAGAACTGGGGCCGGCCGGACGATACCGTCGGTATCGCGGGTATTGTCAACAGCATCAGCGGCGTTCACCAGGCGTTTCTCAACGCCGGCGGCCTGGGTATCCTCATCGGCGACGGACAGCTGCCGAATCCCGGGCTCGAGAAGATCTTCGAAGCTTATTACAGCTACGCGCTCCCATCCGACATGCGCCTCAGCTTCGATTACCAGTTCATCACCAACCCCGCCTACAATACCGACCGCGGTCCGGTGAACACGTTCGCGGCACGTTTCCACGCTCAGTTCTAGAACGCATGGCGATTGGCTTGGATAGCACGCGGGCGCAATCACGTCCGCAGCTGTCGGAGATCCATCATGACCGTCGGCATTCACTGGGACGGCCGATTCAGAGTTGAGGCGCAATCCCGCTACGCGCCTCCAGATGTCCGATGAAACGCGCGAGCTTCGCCGTCACCGTATAGCCGTCGCTGTACTTGTCCGAGTTGCACAGTTCGGTCGCTTCCTTGATCTTGCTTTCAACGGTGTTGCGATCGGGCGCGGCGAGCGCCGGCTTGAGGGGCTCGATCAGTGTCACCGCCGAGGTAATTGCGTCCCTGCATTGCGCGCGAAGCTCGTTGATCATCTCCTCCGGGTCGCAGGCGGCGCTTGGTCCCGCCGAAAGAAACAAGATCAGGGTGGCTTGGAGTGTCAGCTGTCTGCTCATGTTGATCATCCTCGTCGGTGCGAACTGTTATTTATGCTCGAGCGTGGCCGGCCCCGCCGGTTTTGACGGCCCGAGCTCCTCGGAAAACGTGACGAC
>VAZM01000043.1:14448-14933 GCA_005883135.1 Alphaproteobacteria bacterium | reverse complement strand
ACTGTCGGGATCGTGCGCACGACCTGCCGCGACGCGACGTCGATGACCGAAACCGAGTTTTCCAAGCTGTTGGTAACGAGAAGCAGCGCGCCATCGCCGGTCAGGGCGTGATCTCGGGTATCGTTGCCGGCGCCGACCGGAATCGAGAGCAGTTGCACCGGCCTGTACGGATCAGTCAAATCGAACACGGCGACGAAGCGGGATTCCGCCGGCACGTTCGGCGGCCCATAGAGCGTGCCGAGCTCGACGAACACCGTTTTGCCGTCGGGTGCCGGCATCGCGTACTGCAACGCCGCGCGCTCATGCGGCTTGCCCACAATCGAGCTGCGACAGGTCGCCTCGTAAAACACCGGTACCTGCGCGGCGAGCTTTTCGGCAACCGCGTCGATCACCGCCAGTTGCCCAACCTGGCAAACCGATCCGTCGGCTCTTTGATGCACTTCGCGCGGCCCGTGCTGCGGCACCACCATGAAGCGGCCGCCGGG
>VAZM01000043.1:0-14391 GCA_005883135.1 Alphaproteobacteria bacterium | reverse complement strand
GGTCAGGAAGTGATAGACGCGGCCGGTCGCCGCCGATGTGCCGGTGCCGTGCGGCGACAGCATCAGTCCGACTTTTCCCGTCTCATCGCAGGTCTTGAGCGGGGTCGAGCCATCGTAGCCGAGATCGGCCGCTGAAAACGTCTTGACGAGCTTGATGTCGGAAGGATTCGTATAATCGAAAACCGACACGACATCCGTGCAATCGGAGATGTTGGAGACCGCCAATCGCGGCCGCTTCATCGAGAAGCCGACTTTGTGATGGCCGATGCCGAGGCGCGTCTCCCCGACGGGCTTCAAAAACGTCGGACTCGATTGCACTGCGTCGATCAGCAGCAACGTGGAGTCCTTCGGACGCTCGCCCTTTGGCGTGCCGCGCTCGTTGCCGTCGTTAAGAACGACGGCGTACTGTCGTCCCTCGATGGCCGGGCTCAGATACTGGTGAACGGGACGCACGCCCCCGAGCGAAGACGAGGGCAGCCGGCCGATTTCTTTGCGGCGCTTAAGATCGATGAGGAGGACTTCATTGCCGGCGGTATGGTTCGACAGCGCGATGCCGCTGCCCAGCGCGAGGAGGTCGCTCGATCCCCCCGGAGCATCGAACCGGGCGAGCTCCGTACCGTTCGCGAGATCGTACAAGGCGAGCTGATCGCGCCCCGAGACGGCGGCGATCTGAGGGGGCTCTCCGAACGCGTCGAGAGCCGACAGAGCTATGGCCGCACTCGCGGCAGCCACTCGAGCGATGTGCATGGCAACCTCCGCAACGTGAGCGACGATCCGAGTGGAGCGCGTGATTAATGCTTCATGCCGGGCATGGCGCCGGCGGGTTGGGAGCCCATCGCGCGCACGTCATAGTCGACGTTCACGCTGCCGGCCTTTTCGAAGACGAGCGTCGCCTTGAACTGCTCGCCGGCGCTGAGCGGCTTTTTCACGCCGACAAACATGACGTGGAAGGAGCCGGGTTTGAGCTCGACGGTCTCGCCGGGCTTGATTTCCAATCCGCCTTTCACCGGCCGCATTTTGGCGATGCCGTTCTCCATCTTCATCTCATGAACTTCGAATTTGGGGGCGACGTCGGACGATCCGCTGATCAGCCGATCGGGCGTCGATCCGCTGTTCTTGATCGTCATGTAGCCGGCGGCAACGCTCGATCCTTTCGGCGTGGCCCGCGACCATGGATCGGAAATCTCGAGCGAGCCGGCCTTGTACTCGCCCGCGCTCGCAGCGCCAACGGCCAAGCCGAACGCCGCGGTGAAGAAGAAAACGACAGGGCGCATTTCTAGCCTCCTGACCAAAATGGACTGACCGGCCGCGGGTGCGGCCGATATGCAAGACGAGCGCCGCAGGCGCCCCGGGTCAGGATGCAATCGGAGGTGCGCGCGATGCGTGCGGCTGATGCCGCCGGTGCAATGCTAGCGGAGGGGACAAGACCGCCAGACGGTCCGGCGGCCGCACAAAGAGGATCGGCGCGAACGCCGCATCTGCAGGAAGAAGAGCCGGTGAGCCGCTGCACGCGGCGAGGCACGCATCGCAGTCGCTGCGGTGTTGCGCCGGCGCAGGCTGGTGGTCTCCCGAACCATCGCCCGTGCAGATGACAGCGAACGGGTCAAACCCGAAATGGCCCGCTGGCGCAAAGCCCCAGAGCAGCGCTTGCAGTGCAATCGCGTAGATCGCAATCAGCGTCGCGGATTTGCGCAACAACCACGTCATGAAGGCGATTCTAACGCCCTCGGCTGCAATACTCCAGAGCCGCGCGTGCGCGGCATGGGTGGCATGACCGCCGGCGCGACGAGCGGCAGAACATCGTGCGCCCTCAAACTTGCCGGCTACGGCGCCGGAGCCGGAGCGACCTCGAACAGTCCTTGCGCCTTCATCGCAGCATCGAAACGTTCGGCGGGATCGAGCGCCCTGTTCCACTCGATGACTTTGGGCAACCAGTCATCGGCAACGGTGTAGCGGAAGCCCTCGCCGGTTTTTCGATTGCGCACGACAATAACCGCCAGCAGTCCAGCGGGCGCCTTCTCCGGCGCGATAAGCAGCGTGCCCTGACCCGGACTCGCGTTGGTCGCCAGCATCACCCCATCGGCGATGCAGGGACAGGGCGCCTTCTCGCCGGTGTAATAGGTCACGGCAAATCCGCGCGGCTCCGCCTTGATGCGCTCCTTGGCGTCGAGACCGATGCGGATGCCGATGGGAATGAATGCGCCGAAGCCGCCATGCACGCGCGCGCCGAGTTCGATCCATTGGGCCGGGGTTTCGGCCTGTGCGGGCATGCTCAGGAAAATAAGCGCGCTGCAAAAGACCCCGCGGGCAGACATTGTCATCACCTCCTAAGCGCCAGGCGGTCCCAGGCTTCCGCTGCGGTCCACTGCGTAGCCCGTTTCGTTCCACTGCTCCATACCACGGCGCAACACGCTCACTCGCGCAAATCCGGCGGCACGCAAATTCCGCGCAGCAGTCGCGGAGCGCTTGTCGGTCCGGCAGACGAGCACGATCGGTTCTCCTTCAAGTTCCGCAAGCTCGGCTAATCGACCTGCAAGCTCGGCGACGGGAATATTGCGCGCCGTCGCGATGTGGCCGAGCGGGCCGGTGAATTCATCCGGCCCCCGGACGTCGAGGATGGTCACCGCTTCGCCATGGTCGAGCCGGCGCTTGAGCTCGGGCGCCTCGATCCACGCGAACGAGCCGCGCAGCCGTTCGATCAATCGCAGCAAGGACGGAGCCAACTTCATTGATCGGCCTCGCGCATCCCGAGCGGATAACCGCCAGCCTCGCCCCGTAACGGTTGCACCAGCATGCGGTCGAGCCCGAGCTCGCGCGGATCGCGGAACTGCTCGATCCCAATCGTCATCGCCGCGTGTCCGGCCGCCGGCTGGGCGCGGTAAGTCCCCAACAGCCGGTCCCACCAAGGCAGGTTGAACCCGAAATTGCTGTTAGTCTCGCGCCGCACAACGGAATGATGGACACGATGCATGTCCGGCGTCACGACAAACCATCTCAGGGCGCGATCGATATCCGCCGGAATGCGGATGTTGCTGTGATTGAATATCGAGGTAATGTTGAGCAGAACCTCGAAGATCAGCACGGCCGCCGCGGGCGCCCCGACCGCGGCGATGACGGCGAGCTTGATGCCGGTCGACAGCAAAATCTCAACCGGGTGAAAACGCAGGCCGGTGGTCACGTCCACCTCGAGATCGGCGTGATGCATGCGATGCAGCCGCCACAGCGCCGGCACGGCATGAAAGAGGACGTGCTGCAGATAGATCGCGAGATCGAGCAGGATGACCGAGACGATGATGCTCGCCCACGCCGGCAGGGTGATCATATTGAAGAGACCGACGCCGTGCGCCTCGGCCACAAGCGCGAGACTGACGGTGGTGACCGGCAGGCCAACACGCACGAGGAGCACGTCCACCGCCAGCACCCCGAGATTGTTGGGCCAGCGCCAGTTGCGGGCAACCGTCTGCGGCCGCCGCGGGGTAAGGACTTCCCAAGCCGCCATGAGGACGAACACGCCGGCAAATGCGCCCAAGCGGATCAGCGGCTCGTATGTGAACAGGGCGTCGCGCATGGCGCGCGGCTCCTTGACAAGCCATTGGCGAAGCAGTTATTCAATCATTCACTTGAATGATGGATGGCCGATTGCCCGATGTCAAGATCGAGCCCGAAATCGACGCTGTTCGCCCAGTTCGCGGCGGTCGCCAAGTCGCTCGCCCACCCGCATCGGCTGGAAATTTTGGAGCAACTGGCGCAGGGCGAACGCAGCGTCGAAGTGGCGGCGGCGCGCACCGGCCTTTCCGTCGCCAACACGTCGCAACACCTGCAACAGATGCGGCGCGCGGGCATCGTGGCTGCGCGGCGCGAGGGGAAGTTCATCCTTTATACGCTTGCCGACGACGCCGTGCTCGAGCTCGTCTCGGCGCTGCGCCGGGTGGCCGAGCGCAACGTCGCCGAAGTCGAGCAAGTGATCCGCAGCTACTTCAACGACCGCGACAGCATGGAGCCGGTTTCGCGTGAGGAACTGCTGGAGAAGTCGCGCGCGGGCGTGGTCACCGTTCTCGATGTCCGCCCCGCAGACGAATTCGCGCTCGGACACCTGCCGGGTGCGGTCAACATTCCGTTGCGCGAACTTGAAGCTCGTCTCGCGCAGCTCGATCGAGGCCAAGAGGTCGTCGCCTACTGCCGCGGGCCGTACTGCGTGCTGTCCTACGAGGCCGTGGCCGCGCTGCGTGCGCGCGGATTCAAGGTGCGCCGCTTGGAGGATGGGCTGCCGGAGTGGCGCGCTGCCGGGCTGCCGGTCGTCACCGGCAGCGCCTGAGGCAATTGCAATCGCCTACCGCGAGCGGACGGCCTTGATGATGGCTTGCATGATCTTGAGCGCCTCGGCGGTGCCCTCGGCTTCACCTTTTTCGAAATCCTGCTGCCCGCGGCCCATGGCGTTCGTCACATGAGCCAAGCACAGCACCGGCGCGGCGCGTGCCCAGGCAAAGGCGTAGAGCGCCGCCGCCTCCATTTCGACCGCCAGCACGCCCGCCCCGCGCGCGTGCGCGATCGCTGCCTCCGTTTCGCGGAACGGCGCGTCGGTTGTCCACGTCGCTCCGGCGAAGACGCGGAGTCCTTCGCGCGCAAGGGCATCCATGGCACTCACGATGAGGCGCGCATCAGCCTCGGCGAACTCGGCGGGCGCGGCATAATGGTAGCTCGTCCCCTCGTCCCTGAGCGCGCGTTCGATGACGACGAAGTAAGGCGGCGCGCCCACCGGAACAATTTGACCCGCCGAGGTGAGACTGAGCAGAAAGCGGCAGCCGCAGGCAAACAACTCTTCCGCTACCAGGACGGCGAAAGGCGCGCCGACGGCGTACCCAATGATGCCGACGCTTTCGCCACCCAACTCAAAGGTGTGAAGCTCGGTGTGGTAGCAGGGCCAAGCCGGAAAGGGATGTGCCTCGCCGCTCGCCTTGAGGTAACGGACGACGTCGCCGTCGGGGTCGAGGATGCAAACCGGCGGGACATCGAGCGCTGCCAAACCCTTCTGGCGCCGCGCTTCGCGCAGCAGCGCCTTGGGATCAAAAACCGACGACTCGCGAAGGCGCTTGCGGCTGAGAATAGGAGGAAGCTCACCATCGGGTTTTGTCATCGCGATCTTTTTGCGGCTTACGAACAGCGCCGGCCCGCCTGCACCGGCGGACACGGCACCGTGCCGTAGGAACAAAACACACAGCAATCCCCCGGCAGCGGCTTGAGCCTCTCGCCGCAGCCCGCGCAAGTGTAAAAGAAACGGCAGGCGTTGCTCGGCATCTCTTCGACCGATTGGTGGCCGCAGCGCGGGCAGGTGAGCGTGGATTGGATCTCAATGCCCGCCTCTGCGGGATCTTCGCCGCGCATGGGCTAAATCAGCGCCAGGACGACTGCTGGAATGAGCGCGCAGGCGGTGACCGCGGCCGCGTAGGGCAGCGCCTTTTCGTGCGGTACCTTCATCAACATGGGCAAGCCGATCCAGAGCAAATAGAAGCCGTAAAGACCCAGGATCAACAGGAAGTTCAGGCCGGGGACGAGCAGGAAGATGCCGGCGAGCCAGAGCGGCGTGTGGGAATAAGCCGACAACTTGACGGCATTGGCGAAATTCTTCTGGGCGCCGAAGCGCGGCGCGAGCAGATCGATCACCCCGGCGATGATGTAGACCATGGCGAAAGTAATGAGATAGACGACGACCGCGCGCAGGAGATTCGGCACGACCGGCGTATAGCCGCCGACGAACGACTGGCCGATGAAGTGGGCGACCTCCGGGATGGCGGCGAGAATCGCGACATAGCTGATCAACAGATCGAACAGCGTGTCGTGCTCCTGCTCGATGACTTTCCATTCCGTCTGGGGCGTCACCAGGATCGCCTTGATCCGGGCGACGAGCTTACGCAGGTAATTTGCCCACATTTGTCCCTCCGAGCGGCGCATAGGTGCGCCAGTGCTTCCGGATCGTGCGTTCGCCGCGACCATCGGTGTCGGCCGGGATTGGCCGGATGGGGCCGCCGATTTGAACTCGTTTTCTTGCCTGTCCTTTTCGCGGCGGCCGATGTCAAAATTTCGTTTGCACCTGCTGCTCGAAACGCTTGCGCGTCGTCCGTTAGGACTGACCGACTTTAGCTTTTGAGCCGCGGGGGACCCCAAAAAGAGGTTCCATCATACCATTTTCAGGAAATCTCCAGAAACTCTCCAAGGAAATCCAGATCAACTCTACCTCCCCTTCAAGTCTTCCGTCGCGGCCATGGCTAATCACCTCCCAGATGCCTCCGGGCACCCGTCCGGCGGCTTGATGGAGATTCTCATGCCCGAAGTCACTCGTATCCTCACTGTCGCTCTCGCGGCGGCCGCCTTGAGCTTGGCAGCGGCCATGCCTCTGGTCGCAGCGTGGCGGACGCCTGCCGAGCAACCCGCAACGCCGGTGTCGACCGACGCGTCGGGCCAACAGATCCAAGACCTTCCGTTGGTCTACTGACGCGGCAGCCACAACCGCGTCGGTGAGACATCGCCGCGTTCTCGCCCAGCAGGAACGACGACCACGATGACCCCCGAACAGAAGCGGCTCGTGCGGCACACTTGGGACCAAGTAGCTCCCATGGCCGAGGCGGCAGCCGACATGTTCTATCGCCGGCTGTTCGAGATCGATCCCGACACGCGCCAGCTGTTCCGCGCGACCGAGATGGTCGCACAACGCAAAAAGCTGCTACAGACATTGAGCTTTGCGATCAACGGCCTCGATGATCTCGACGGGCTGGCGTCGAAGGTGGAGGATCTCGGGCGCCGTCACGCCGGTTATGGCGTGACCGACGCGCACTACGATTCCGTTGGCGCTGCGCTGGTGTGGACGCTGGAACAGGGTCTGGGTCACGCGTGGACGCCCGCGGTCGCATCCGCGTGGACCGAAGTGTACGCGATGCTGTCCGGTATCATGCGCACCGCAGCAGCGCGCGCGGAGGTTGCCCCAGCAAAACGTGTGGCGCTTCGTCAGGTCCGTCCGATGTGAAGCGGCCGCCAGTTACGCCCGCCGATCCTGACGGATCATCGCCGCGCCCTTCTCCGCGATCATCATGGTCGGCGCGTTGGTATTGCCCGAGGTGATGGTCGGCATGACCGAGGCATCGACCACGCGCAGCCGCTCGAGCCCAATGACGCGCAGCCGCTCGTCGACCACCGCCATGGCATCGCTGGCGCGCCCCATCTTCGCGGTGCCAACGGGATGAAAGATGGTGGTGCCGATGTCGCCGGCCGCCTTGATCAGCGCCGCGTCGTCGTCGCCCACGCGGCTGCCCGGCAGATACTCGGCGGGCTTGTATTTCGTGAGCGCGGGCTGCGCCACGATCCTGCGCGTGAGGCGGATGCAATCGGCCGCCACGCGACGATCTTCGTCGGTGGACAGATAGTTCGGCTTGATCGCCGGCTTGTCGGACGCCTCGGCCGAGCGCAGCCGCACGAACCCGCGGCGGCTGCAGGTTGCACACGCTCGCCGTGAGCGCGGGAAATTCGTGCAGTGGGTCGCCGAATTTGTCGAGCGAGAGCGGCTGCACGTGGAACTGGATGTTGGCGCGCTCGCGCGTCGCATCGGAGCGCGTGAATAGCCCGAGCTGCGAGGGCGCCATGGTGAGCGGACCGCGGCGGAACAGCGCGTAATCGAGCCCCATGCGGGCGCGGCCGAGCGTCGAGCGATAGGCCTCGTTCAGCGTCTTGGCGCCCGCGATCTTGTAAATGAGCCGCAGCTGCAGATGGTCCTGCAGGTTCTCGCCAACGCCGGGCTTGTCGAGCACGACCGGAATGCCGAGGCGCGTGAGCTCGTCGGCGCCGCCGACGCCGGAAAGCTTGAGGATCTGCACCGAGCCGATCGACCCGGCCGCCAGAATCACCTCCCCGCGCGCGCGCGCGGACCGGGTTGCGCCGTTCTGGCGCCACCGCACACCGATCGCGCGCGTGCCGTGGAACTCGACCTTTTCGACGAGGCAGTTGACCTCGAGGCGCAGATTGACGCGCTTGAGCACCGGCTTGAGAAAGGCGCGTGCCGCCGACCAGCGCCGGCCGCGCTTTTGGTTGACGTGGAAGACGCAACTGCCTTCGTTGTCGCCGGTGTTGAAATCGGCAATGCGCTTGATGCCCGCCTCCTCCGCAGCCGCGCAGAACGCATCGAGGATGTCCCAGCGCACGCGCGGCGCCTCGATGCGCAGTTCGCCGCCGACCGCGTGCGCCTCGCTCTCGCCGAGAAAATGATCCTCGTGCCGCCGGAAGAACGGCAGCACGTCGTCGGAACCCCAGCCGGCAAGCCCGAGCTGGCGCCAGTGGTCGTAGTCGGCGGCTTGGCCGCGCATGTAGATCATGGCGTTGATCGAGGAGGAGCCGCCGATCACCTTGCCGCGCGGATAGTTGAGGCTGCGGCCGTTGAGCCCTTCCTCCGGCTCGGTCTTGAACATCCAGTCCGCGCGCGGATTGCCGATGGCGAAGAGATAGCCGACCGGGATGTGGAACCAGATCCAACTGTCGTCGCCGCCAGCTTCGAGCAGCAGCACGCGTGTCGCCGGATCGGCGGAGAGACGGTTCGCCAACAGGCAACCGGCCGAGCCGGCGCCGACGATGATGTAGTCATAGTCGCCCTCGAGCGGCGCTGTGTTTGCCATGGGCTTCCATTTCGAAAAGCGGAACGTCCCGCAAGCTCGGCCTGTCCCTCGCCTGGCTTGGGAGAGCGAGCAGACCCAGCTCGCGGCGCCATAGTGATTCAAGCCAAGGGCGGATCGGTCAAGCCCGAGTCAGCACAAACCGTGCGTGCCGCCTTTGCCTTGCCGCGCAACGCTGTTAGTCTTCGGCCACGGCCCATGGCGCGCCGTAAGCGCGCCTTTGTCCCGGAACGGCGCTTCCGGATTGGCTTTCCCGACAAACGAGTTCCGCCGCACCACGGCGCGCGCGATGTCGCGGGCGCGTGATGCCAAATCACTGGGCCGGATCGCCTATGCCCGATCATGCCAGGTACGGTCTTGTGTTCTCCGCATCGATCGAGGCGCATCGCTGATAGGCCATGCTCGAGCTCTCCCCCGATGAATGGGTCGCGGTCCACCTGTCGCTGAGGATTGCGCTCGTCGCCACCGCGGTCGCGCTGCCGTTCGGGCTTGCGCTGGCTTGGCTGCTCGCGCGCAAGCAGTTCTGGGGCAAGGCGCTGCTCGACGGGCTCGTCCACATGCCGCTGGTCCTGCCGCCGGTCGTCACCGGCTATTTGCTCTTGATCTCCTTCGGGCGCCGCGGACCGATCGGCGCATTTCTCGCCGACCATTTCGGCATCGTGTTCTCGTTCCGCTGGACGGGGGCGGCGCTCTCCTGCGGCGTGATGGGATTCCCGCTGCTGGTGCGTCCGATCCGGCTTGCGATCGAAGCCATCGACCGCAAGCTCGAGGATGCCGCCGCCACGCTCGGCGCCGACCGCTTTTGGGTGTTCCTCACCGTCACGTTACCGCTGGCGATGCCGGGAGTCATCGCGGGCATGGTGCTTTGCTTCGCCAAGGCGCTCGGTGAATTCGGCGCGACCATCACCTTCGTCTCCAACATTCCGGGGGAGACGCAGACCATCTCCGCGGCCATCTACGCCTTCACCCAAATCCCCGGCGGCGACGCCGCGGCGGGCCGGCTGGTGCTGGTGGCGATTGCGATCTCGCTCGCGGCGCTCATCGTGGCCGAATGGCTCGCGCGCCGCGCCGGTACGCGCTTCCACGGGGAATGAGCATGCTGGCCCTCGACGTGGAGAAGCGGCTGGGCGACTTCGCGCTTGCGGCGCGCTTCGAAACCGCAGGCGGCGTGACCGCCTTGTTCGGCGCCTCGGGCGCGGGCAAAACGACGCTCGTCAACATGATCGCCGGGCTGATCGCTCCTGACCGGGGCCGCATCCGCCTTGACGATACCGTGCTGTTCGACTCCGCCGCGCGGATCGACGTGGCGGCCCACCGCCGCCGCATCGGCTATGTCTTTCAGGAGGGCCGGTTGTTCCCGCATTTGAGCGTGGCAGCGAACCTCGACTACGGGCGGCGCATGTGCGGCCTCGCCCGCGACGGCGCCGAAACGGAGCGCATCCTCGATTTGCTCGACATCGGCCATCTGCTCGATCGTCGGCCGGGAAAACTCTCCGGCGGCGAGCGCCAACGCGTCGCCTTCGGTCGCGCGCTGCTGATGCGCCCGCGGCTCCTTCTGCTCGACGCGCCGCTCGCCTCGCTCGATGCCCCGCGCAAGCGCGAGATCTTGCCCTATCTGGAAAAGCTGCGCGACGAGGTGCCCATGGTCTACGTCAGTCACCACGCACCGGAGTTGAAGCGCATCGCCACCTCGGTGGTGCTGCTCGATGCCGGCCGCGTGGCGGCGACCGGCGGCATCGAGGTGCTCGACGCGGCGGCGACGGAGCTGATGGGGTAATCCTCGCTCCGCGGCTCGCCTCAAGAGCGCCGTTTCAGCTCGGGGCCATGCCCTTCTCGCTGAGCTCCTTGATCGCCTTGGCGTTCTTGGCGAGATGCGCGAGCCCCATTCCGCGCAGTATGTGCGGCGCTTTGGTGAACTGGATATTATCGTAGCCGACGATCTCGATGCGATTGCCCCACGGATCGAGAAAATCGAGGAACGGACCTGGCAGCGGCTTGATGCCCGCGGCCGCGAGCGCGCGGCGCACCGCGTCCTTGTCATCGACGACCAGTCCGAAATGACGGCCGCCGTCGGGCGGCTGCGTTCGGCCCTTCTGCAGCGCGAGGAACTGGTCGCCCAGGTCGATGAACGCCGAGGTCTTGCTCTTGCCGCGCAGCTTGAACTCGAACAGACGGCCGTAGAAGGCCAGCGCCTCCTCGATATCGCCGACCTCGAGCGCGACATGGTTGAAACCGACGGCGCGTGCTTTGCTTGCTTCCGGCATGGCAGTCTCCGACAATCGCCCTGCGCGTCATGTGGTGATGTCAGCGCCGCCGGCCAATAGGGCGGCGGCGCCGCCGTCCCGATGCAAGAGCAAATCTCGCGATGTTTCCGCCGGAGCGCATTGTCTGTCTCACCGAAGAGACCGTGGAGACGCTCTACCTCCTCGGCGAGGAACGGCGCATCGTCGGCGTGTCCGGCTATGCGGTGCGGCCGGCGCGGGTGCGCCGGGAAAAGCCGCGCGTCTCAGCCTTCATCTCCGCCGATTTCGACAAAATCCTGGCGCTCGAACCCGACCTCGTTCTCGCCTTCTCCGACCTGCAGGCCGACCTCGCCGCCGAGCTGATCCGCCGCAACGTCGCGGTCCATGCCTTCAACCAGCGCGACGTCGCCGGCATTCTCGACATGATTCGCACGCTCGGCGCGCTGGTCGGCGCGGCGGCGAAGGCCGATGCGCTCGCGGCGGGGCTCGAGCGGCGGCTGGCACAGGCGCGCGAGCGCGCCGCCGCGCTTTTTCGACATCCTCGGGTCTATTTCGAGGAATGGGACGAGCCGATGATCTCCGGCATCCGCTGGGTCGCTGAGCTCATCGAGATTGCCGGCGGCATCGACCCATTCCCCGCGCTGTCCCAGCGCAAGAACGCCAAGGACCGCATCGTATCGAGTCAGGATCTGGTCGCCGCCAACCCCGACATCATCATCGGTTCCTGGTGCGGGAAGAAGTTCGTGCCGGGAAAGGTCGCGGTGCGCCCAGGCTTCGCCGAGATTGCCGCCGTGCGCGAGGGCTTCCTGTGCGAGATCAAATCGCCGCTCATTCTACAGCCAGGGCCGGCGGCGTTGACCGACGGCCTCGACGCGCTCGCCGCCATCATCGAGGAATGGGCGGCGGCACACTTAGCATGCGGATGATGAGGATAATTCGATGATGGCAACGAGCCGCTGCAATCGCCTCACTCGCCGCGCCGCCGCGATTCTGCTAGCGGCCTTCTCGTTCGCTGCGGCGGCGGGCGATCGGGCGCAGGCGCAGAGCGCAACCGTTCGCCTGGTCATCGACTATGGCGACGGAGTGATCAAAACCATCACCGACCTTCCCGGACGAAAGGCAGCACGGTGCTCGATGTGATGAACACGGCCAAGAGCCGCCCGCATGGAATAAGCTTCGGCTATACCGGCAGCGGCGCCTTCGCGTTTCTCACCCAGATCGATGACATCGCCAACGAGGGCGGGGGTAAGAAAAACTGGCAGCTCTGGGTCAACACGAGCTATGCTGATAAGAGCTTCGCTGTTCACGACGTGCAGCCGCTGGACGTGGTGTTCTGGCGCTTCACGATGCAGGAAAGGAAATGATCGCAATGGCTTTGATGGCAAGGCTCCGATGCGCGCTGGGCGGCCCCGCGCCGTCCGCAACTGAACTCGCGTTGGCGCTGAGCCTCGTGGCGCTCGACGTGGTTGCGCGCTTGGCGCCGCATGCCCCGAATTTCACGCCGCTCGCCGCCAGCGCGCTGTTTGCCGGGGCGGTATTGGCAAGCCGCCCCTTGGCCCTGGCGGTGCCGCTTGCGGCGATGCTCCTCAGCGACCTCGTCCTCGGTTACCACGATTGGATCGTCATAGGCACCGTCTACGGCGCGCTTGCGCTTCCCGCGTTGCTTGGCATGTGGGCACGCGCGCGCAGCGCGGCCACGCTCGCTCCGCTGGCGCTCGGTTCGTCTTTGTTCTTCTTCGCGAGCACGAATTTCGCCGTGTGGGCGTCGAGCGGCATGTACGCGGCAGATCTCGACGGGCTCGTTCGTTGCTACGTCGCGGCGCTGCCGTTTCTGCGCAATACCGTCCTCGGCGACATGTTCTGGACCGCGCTCCTGTTCGGCGGCTGGTGGAGCGCACGCGCTCTGTTCTCCCGAATCGACATTCACTCGCGACAAGCCTCACTCCAGGCGCGACCATAGATCGCGCGCGGCTTTCTTGAGCTTGGCCGCAAGCGTGGCTGGCTCCTCGTCTTCCGCCAGCCGCAAGCCGACGCTGGCGAGGCGCCCGTTCGCGACCCGATGCGCCACCAGCGCGATCGGCCCCAGCGGGACGACGTCGCCCTGCTTCGGCCGGCGTTTGATCTCATCGGCGAAGTGATCGGCCAGCGTCATGTCCGCGTCCTGCGGCGCGATCGACAGCCCGTAAATGTCGGCGAGCGCACCGAGCGTGACGTCCCCGGACACGAAGAAATCACCAAGCAGCCGCGGATCGGGCGCGGTCGGCGGTGGCATGTCGACGAAGAAGCGATCGAGCGCCTGCGCCTTCTCGGGCGGCGCCAGCACATAAACGTAGTCGCCCGCCCTCACCGGCTGCGATTCGAGCGGGCTCAAAATCTTCTGCTCGCGCACGACGAGCGTCGGCCGCGCCCAGGACGGCAGCAGGCCGCGCTTCAAATAGGGGCTGTTGGCCTGGACCGGATAGCCCACGATCTCCTGCTCGAGCTGGCCGGGAAGGTCGAGCTCGACTCGGCGCGGCAACGGATCGTGCCGCGGCAGCGCGATGTGCAGCCGCCGCGCGGCTGGAGCGATCGTCCAGCCTTGGATCAGGAGCGAGCTCAACACTACCACGAAGGCGATGTCGAAATAGATATGCGCGTTCGGCAAACCGATGAGCATCGGGATGGAGGCGAGGAAAATGCCCACCGCTCCGCGCAAGCCAACCCATGCAACAAAAGCCTTTTCCCGCCACGCGAAACGAAACGGCGCGAGGCACGCGAACACGGCGGCGGGACGAGCGATGAACATGAGCACACCCGCCACTGCCAGCGCCGGCAAGATGCTCTCGATGACGCGCATCGGCCATGCCAGCAGGCCGAGCAGCACGAACATGACGATTTGTGCGAGCCAGGTCACCGCATCGAGAAAAACCCCCACCGTGTTGCGCGCGCGCGTCGGCCGGTTGCCGACCACGAGGCCGGCGAGATAAACGGCGAGAAAGCCCGAGGCATGCACTGCCGAGGCGAGGCCGAAGATGACGAGCGCGCTCGTCGTCACGAACGGCGCGTGCAGCCCCTGCGCCAGTGTCAGCCGGTTGAGCACGACGACGATCGCCCACCCGCCGAGGACGCCGATCACGGTTCCGAGCACTGACTGCTCGGCGAACACGGCGAGCACGTGCTGCCAGGAGATGCTCAGCAGCACCGCGAAGGGATCGTTGCTGCCGGATTCGACTTCGAGCGTCGCGCCGACCCGCGGCCGCAGGCGCAGCCCGCGCGCGTGGATGAGAAAGAACACCGCCGCAGCATCGGTCGAGGCCACGACCGCGCCGACCAGCAACGCCTCGGTCCAGCTCATGCCGAGCAGATATTTCGCGACCGGCGCGGTCAAAGCCGCAGTCAGCAATACCCCGACGGTCGCGAGCGTGACGGCCGGCGCCAGCACGCTGCGGAAGGTCGCAAACCGCGTGCGCAAGCCGCCGTCGAACAGGATCAACGCCAGCGCGATCGAGCCTACCACG
>VAZM01000042.1 GCA_005883135.1 Alphaproteobacteria bacterium | reverse complement strand
ACGCGCGCCGCCGGGAAATAGAGGAGAGCCATGGCGACGGCAAAGCTGGATGAGTTCCGACGCGATACCAGATCGGCCATCCGACACTATTGGATCCTTTTCCTGTTTGCGGGTGTCATCATCGTCATTTTCGGTCCGGCGGCGGCGCAGCCATTCACCGAACCAGCGGGCGGGAGCGTGATCGGGCGCGCCAACGCCTTGGCCGCGCGCATCCACGCTTTCCACCGCTGGACGGGGGCGACGCCGCCGCCGGCGAGCTACTGTCCCACCATGCGCGCGGGCGAGGCGGTCATGGTGGAGCTCGCGCGGCTCGCAAATCGGGCAATTCGCTACCACCAGCCCGGTTTGGCGCTGGAGCTACAACGGGCGGGCGATCGGCTGGGCGACGAGCTAGACGAAGAGGAGGCAATCAGTGACCAGGCCGGTATCCCGTACAGCGGTTATCCGTGCCTGGTCGTACAACCTTCGTATCCCTCTCGCGCCGCCATTCTTGCGTTCGTCGAACGAAGAGTGCCTGGCTGTCGTCGCAAGGCGGATGCAGCGCGAGTGTCATTCGACGCGCGTCGCGCGCTGATGTACCAATGCCTGCGTCTAGCAGGATCTTAGTCGGCGTCACGGCGTGGTTCGCCCGAGAACAGGCCCGTGCAAGTCGGCGCATCGATTGGGAGATCGCCGACGGCGCCTATTGGCAGCGCGCGCGTCCGACACGGGACGTCAAGCGCGGCGATAGCGGGGGCAGGGCCGTCTGAGGCGAATCAGGTCCTGAGCGCCAGCCGCAGCCCGTCGAAGATGCGCGGACCGTGCCGACCGCTGACGCTATTGGTATCTTCGCTCGGCCGGTTCATGAACAGCCGCGTGCGGCCCGGCGCCATTTTCGTCAACGCCGCAACGGATTTCGCGGCATTCGTTCTGTCGCCGAGGGTGGCGTAAATGGATGCCAACCATGCCTGCACGAGAGGAGACCCGGGCATGAACGCGTTGGCGCGCAGCGCCCAGTCCAAAGCGGCCCGCTCGTGGCCGAGCTCGAGCTCTGCCTCGGCGGCGAAAAGATACCAGTAGCCCATCGTCGGATCATTGGCGGTTGCGACACGGATCGTTTGCAGGATTTGCTCCAATCCGTTCTGCGGTTGTCCCATTCTCGTGAGGACGTTTGCGATCTGGCCCTATGCCGGAAGGAAGCTCGGGTTGAGCTCGAGACACCGTTGCAGCGACTGCATGCTCGCCTGGTATTGACGGCGATACTTCTGCAAGAGCGCCAGACTGTAGAGCGCGGAAATCGAATTCGGAGACTTGGCCAACGCTTCGTTCAACAGCTGTTCCGCCTTGCCGAGGTTGGGCGAAAAATCAAGGTCGACGAAATTCATCGCCGCGCTGATGTGCACCCGTGCGACCGCCAGCAGCGCGGGCTGATAGTGCGGATCGCGTCGCAAAGCCTCATCGAACGACGTGAGGGCATCGGTCAGGTTTTCCCGTGTCGCACCCCGCTGCAAAGCCAAGTAGCCGCGTGCAATCAATTCGCTGAGCGTGAGCTCGGAGCTCGGTTTGGCGTGCACGCGCAGCGCTCCGAGACGGTTGATCTCGATCGCCAGCATGCGTGCCATTCCACGCGCTGCTTCATCCGCGACCTGCGTCGGGTCGCTGCGCTCCCGCTGGAGATGGTCCGACCAGACATTCGTACGCGTCGCCGTGTCCACCAATTGGAAATCTATTCTCAACGCGCCGTCATTGCCTTGAACGTGACCGGCGATCGCGTATTGCACGCCAAAATCTGTCATGAGGCGGGTCACGTCGATCTGACGATCGCGATATGAGCCCGATGTCTGCTCCGAGATCACCCGCAGCTTGCCGAAGCGGCTGAGATACCCGATCAAGTTATGGGTGATGAGGCGGGCCAAGGCAGGATCGTCGGGCCGACCGGAGGCATCGACGGCGAAGGGCAAAACCGCGATGGCCTGGCCCTGCCGCAGCTCGGCCGGCAGCGGCGATTTCGGCACGACCGTAAGCTCGAGCGCGAGGATGGTGCCGATGGCGAGACAGGCCGCGACCACCGCCGCAACGGCGAGCGGCGGGCGACGCCAAACCGGCGAGGTGACCGGGGTCGTATTGCGGGACGCTTGTGCGGCGATAAGCGCTGCGGGAAGCAAAGACGCCTCCGCCGGGACCGGAGGTGAAGGCGCTGCCGGCGCCGGCGCGCTGGCCGGCTGGAGGACCCTCTGCGCCGCCGGCTCCTCCCGGTCGCGCGCCTGCGCAGGTTCAAAATCGCCCCGTTTGATCGAGTCGATCAGGGCGCGTGTCGTCCCTTCCGGAGCGACGCCAAGCTCGCTGCGCAGCATATCGGTAAGCAGCTTTGCCCGGCTCAGTGCGGCTTCGCGGCCCTTATGCCGCGCAAACAATTTCAGCGCGGTCCGCTGTCGATCCTCGCGCGTCGGCTCGAGCGCAACCAACCGTTCAGCCGCCGCAATCGCGCGCTCGCCGTCGCCATTCGCATCGGCGCGCCGGCAAAGCGCCTCGAACACCTCCGCCGCCATCGCGGAAAGCCGGTCGGCTTCTTGACGATGCCAGAGATCGAACTCTTCGATGTCCAGAACGAGATCCGGTAGAAACGCTCCCTGCCACAGCTCCGCAGCCTTCGTGAGTTGGTCCGGCCCGGCCGACCGTGCGAGCGAGATGAAGCTGCGCGCATCGACGCAAAGAAATTCAGCACGCAGCCCGATTGTTTCTCGATCTACGACAAGGATCTGCGATGCCAGGCATAAATCCTGGCGCAGCGAAATGAGGCACTGCCGCAGGCTCTGGCGCGCGAGCGCATCGGGATTGTCGCCCCAAAACAGCGTCGCGAGCTCTTCACGCCTGGCGCGGTAGTCCGGTTTCATCGCCAGATAGGCGAGCAACCCGCGGGCCTTTCTGGATCGAATCGAAAGCGCAATCGGGCGGCCTACATTCGCTTCGAGGGCGAACGTTCCGAGCACACGCAATGTGACGTGGGTCAGTCTGGTCATCGGTCGACCGCGTCAACCAAGGCAGCAAATTTATCACGCTTGCGGCGTGCGCACCACGTTCAACCGGAAGGGCTGGGACGGCGGCCGCTTCAGACCCCTTGCGCATCGGATAAGTGCCTCATTCACTTAAAGCTTTCCTTTGACGCCGACATGACGCCGCGTTGACCACAACCATGCCAGTGTCGCTGCGCTGAAAGCTGCTCGCACGCCGCCGTACGGGCCGCGACCGATGAACCGCCCGAGACGGGACCATGACCGCTGGAAAACTTGAAGCAGCACTCGCATTGCACCGGTTCGGTTTCGGACCGGTTGCCGGCTCGATTGCCGCGATCGCCGACGACCCGCGCGGCGCACTGCTGGCCGATCTCGAGCGACCGGGCGCCGGCCGCGTCGCCGCGGCGCATTTGCCCAACAGCGCCCAGGCGGCGCGTGCGTTGTTCGAATTCCGCGCCGAACGGGGGGCGAAGGAAAAACTGGCGCAGCGCGCCAAGAAAGCGGCCGAGGCGGAAGGCATGGGTTCAGCCGCCGCCAATGCGCCAAACCCGGACGGGGAGGCGCAGGCGCCCGTGCCGCAAGCCGCTCAGACTCAGCAAAACCCGCCACCGGAATTGCCGGTACAGCTCGTGCAAAACGAGGGCAAAGTCCGCATCGAAGCCGCCGTCGCCGCCGAAATCGGCTTCGTCGAGCGGCTCGTTTGGTTTTGGTCGAATCATTTCTGCGTTTCGACCGACAAGATCTTGTCGATGGCCGGCGCCTACGAGCGCGAGGCGATCCGGCCGCACGTTCTGGGCCGCTTCGTCGACATGCTGACCGCGGTCGAAACCCATCCGGCAATGTTGTTTTACCTCGACAACGGGCTGTCCATAGGACCGAATTCAATCGCCGGCATCAACCGCGACAAAAGCCTAAACGAAAACCTCGCCCGCGAAATTCTGGAGCTGCACACGCTCGGCGTCCGCACTGGTTACTCGCAGGACGACGTCACGCGCTTCGCCAATGTGCTCACCGGTTGGACCTGGATTGCGTTTAACGAGCCCAGTCATGGCGGGGAGTTCGCCTTCGTCAAGCGTATGCACGAGCCGGGCGAACAAACCGTCGTCGGCAAGGCCTATCCCGATACGGGAATGAATCAGGGACGCGCGGTACTCGCGGATCTGGCGCAGCAACCGGCGACCGCGGCGCATATCGCCTATAAATTTGCCCGGCATTTCGTCGCCGACCAGCCTCCACCGCCGCTAGTCGATAAATTGACGAAGAGTTTTACCGACAGCGACGGCAATCTGAAGGAGCTGGCCAAGACCCTGATCGCGGCGGAGGAGTCATGGACGCTCGAGCGCACGAAGCTCAAGCGCCCAGCCGAATGGATCGTATCCGCGCTGCGCCTCAGCGGCGCGCAATGGGCGATCGGCCGGGTCTTGGGAAGCCATGGGTTGCTCGGCGAGCCGCTGTGGCGTCCGCCGGGACCCAACGGCTTCGCCGATGACGAGTCGGCGTGGATCGACGGCTTGTCGCAACGCGTCGACATCGCCGACGATTTCGCCAGCCGCGCGGCGGAGCGGCTGGACCCGGTAGCGCTCGTCGAAGCCGGACTCGGCCCGCTGGCCTCGGCCGACACGCGCAACACGGTGGCCCGCGCGCAAACTCGCGGGCAAGCGCTCGTTTTGCTGCTGATGGCGCCGGAATTCCTGCGGAGATAAATCATGACACACGCACCATCACGCCGAGAATTGCTGCTCGCCTCGGGGACGCTGTTCGCCTGGAGCTATGTCCCGAGGCTCGCGCGGGCCGAAGGGCGAGACCCGCGCTTTCTTACGATCGTGCTGCGCGGCGCGCTCGACGGGCTCGCCACGGTGGCCCCGGTGGGAGACCCGGATTGGGTTTCGCTGCGCGGCGACAATGCGCTGACGCTCGAGGGCAAGACGCCGGCACTCAAGCTCGACGATTTCTTCGCCCTCAATCCGGCAATGCCGAATCTCGCCCGTATGTTCAAAGCGAACGAGGCGATCATCGTTCACGCCGCCGCCACCTCCTATCGCGAGCGCTCGCATTTCGACGGCCAGGACGTGCTCCAGAGCGGTGTCGAAAAGCCGGGCACGACCCGCACCGGCTGGCTCAACCGTTTGCTTGTGGGGCTTGCGCCCGGGGACCGTGTCAGTCCGAATGGCGGCAGGGTATTTGCGGTCGGACCGGTGACGCCGTTGGTCGTTCGCGGACCCGCGCCGATGCTGGCATGGTCGCCGCGAAGAATTCCGCCGGCGAGCGACGACACGATCGCGCGATTGCTCGATCTCTATCGCCATACCGAGGTCAACTTCGCGCGCGTCCTCGAAGGCCGCATGAAGCTTGCGGCAATTGCACCGGCCGGCGCCATGGAGCAGAAGCCGACTGGACCGGTTTCCGGTCCCGTTTCCGGCCCCACCATCCCGCAATTGCGCGCCTACTTCGCGGAGGCCGTTGGCACCGCCGCAAAGTTTCTGGCGCAGCCTGACGGCCCGCGCGTCGGCGCGCTCGCCCTTGATGGCTGGGACACGCACTACAACGAAGGCATCGCGACCGGCTGGCTGGCGCAATTGCTGGGCGCGCTCGACGCGGCTCTCGTCGCCGTCCAGGAGAACATGGGACCGGCGTGGCGCGAGACCGTGGTGGCGCTCGTCACCGAGTTCGGCCGCACGGCGCGCATCAACGGGACCGAGGGTACCGACCACGGCACTGGCACTGTCATGCTACTCGCCGGCGGTGCGCTCAACGGCGGCCGCGTCATCGCCGACTGGCCTGGGCTGAAGCCGGCGGACTTGTTCGAGAACCGCGATCTCAAGTCGACCATCGATGTACGCGGCGTGCTCAAAGGATTGCTGAAGGATCATCTTCGAGCGGATGATCGTTTGCTCGCGGCCGACGTGTTTCCCGGCAGCGCCGATGTGAAGCCCATGGCAGGCTTAGTTGCATCCGGCTAACCGTCCCTTCGAGTCGGACTCCAAACTTATAGGGGAAGGTCTCACGCCCGCCGGCGCGCGGAGGCGCACCAGAGAAGAACTACGAGCTAATCCACGCAGGGATTGGCGTGGAGGTTAGATGGCAGAACTCGTTGCAAATTGTCTGCGCTGCTCGGCGAGGTCGATCACGGTGAACGCGCCGGCGTTCGGAATTGTCACTGCGAGCGAAAGGGGGTGTTCATGAAGAAGCTTGTGGTCATGATGGCCGTGGTGTCTACCATCGCCACCATAATCGATGTATCCGATGCTTCCGCCCAGTCGTGGGGACGCCGCGGCGCTAATGTGCGCTGCACGAACGGCGGTGTCGTGCAGGAGAGATGGTACTGCAATCTCAAAAACGCACCTGCCGGACCGTGGAACAATTACCGCTCCAGGGGGCGGTACAAGCTGCGGCCCGGCATGGAAGGCAGATGAACTTAGTGCCGCGTGGCGTTCGCGCTTTCCACCAACCGAACTAATGCTTGCTGGTCGCGAGGCAGTCATCGATCGTCCGATGCGCCCGCGCCAATCCGACAATCAGGAAGCAATTATAACGACGAGGTATTGTTTCTGCATGCCCGCCCCCTCAGGGCTACAACAAAAGTTCAGAAACACGCTCGTTCGTCTGCAACTGTTGGGAGAGCGCCTATGCAGAGTGAGTTTTTTGACTCTGATGGCCAGCATGATGGGGCTGCTCTACACCGCGTTGTGGCTGCTCATCGCGTATGGAGTAGTCATCATGATCTTTCGACATGCATTCGGGATCGAATTGCCCAATCCTTTCGAATTGCTGCCGACCGAATGGCGTCAAAAACTCCCGTACGTTCTGCCGGAAGTAAAATAGCAATAGCGCGCGGGAACGATGGAGAAGCTGACGCTATGAGCGGGCCCGTCGCAGGTCGGCCACGCGGCGGGGCGCAGGCCCCCGATACAAACGACAGATCGCTGCGTCGCGCTTTGCGGCAAAGCGCGACGCTTGCCGTTAGACCCTAACCGAAACCGAGCGATCGCTAGCGATACCGATAGACCGCCCGCCGCACCCGGCGTGACGGCTGATAGGCATAGCCGTAGTAGGCCCGATAGTAGCCGCCGCCGTATCCGTACGGGGAACCGTAGCCGTAGCCATAGGCCGGATATAACCGTAGCCGTAGGCCGGATAGCCGTAGCCATAGGCCGGATAGCCATACCCGTAGCCGTAGGCCGGCCGCCACAGCGCCGCGCCAATCAACGCGCCGACGGCGAACGCGCCGAGGCCCCAGCCCCAACCCCAGCGGGCCTCCGCCGGTTTCGTCGTGCTCACGGCGACTGCGCCGGCGAGCAGCACAGCGATCAAGGCTCGTCTCATCGCTCTCCTCCTTGTTCTTTGTTTCGTTCCTCGCCCATATTGTCCTTATACCTCATGGGGACGGTGATCAACTCGCGCCGGTGGCGATCATCAGCCTGGCCTATTCGGCCTTCGATTCGGGCCGGCTTCGACGCTACCCTGCGTGGGCTGGTCCGCACCCTGAAAGCTCGCGGCATCAACGTAGAGATTGCGGAGCTGCGCGATGAGGTCGTCGAAAGTCTCAAACTTATCGGCGCGGACCAGGATCTCGGTTCGATTGTCGCGCATCGTACGATCGATGATTGCCTCGCGACTCGCAAGGATTAGTTCCACGTTACGGTGGGGGTCCGTGTAGCCGGCGAAAGCGGCGGCGGGGCGCATCGGTCGTATTGCTCAGTGAACGAGTTGCCGATCATGTCAGAGGTAGCCCACTATTCGGCATTCGAGACGCTGCGCGATGGACGGGAGGAAGGAGGAACTGATCGCCGAGGTCCTGCCTGACAACCTTCCGATGCTGAAAGTCTTCGAGAACAGTGGACTTCCCACGAGCAGGAAACACGACTTCCAAGCAGTACACGTGTCGCTTCGGCTGCGCTGACCATCTCTCCGAAATGCGGCCGTGACTCGGGGTCAGGGCCGCTGCTTCCGCCCGCCCGCGGCCGCCCAGCCCGATTCAGAACAATTCAGATCTCGCCCAAGGACGCTTAAGGCCACTCTCGGTCATGCTGCTTCATGGCCCACCATGGTCATACCGGCAATCTGCGCAGACGGCCGGATATGGAACCCGACGGACGGCGCCCTGGGGGCGCGGGGAAGCTGGAGGATCGAATCATGTCAACCAGCGACGGAGTGCAAAAGCGAAATGCCTTTGCCGCGTGTACCGCATTTCGCATCGAGCGCCTTGAAGCCTCGCTAAACCAGGCGCGCGAGATCGCGGTGCAGGAGGAGCTGGACGCGGTCGGGCGCTACATCGAAGAAGCGCAAGGATACTTGGCGCAAATTCAAGTCTTGCATGAAGAAGCGCTCGAAGAGTTCAGCAGGGCGCAGGGAGAATAAGCCTGTTCGCGTCCGTGGATGACTCTGGGTCCGCGCCGTAACGGCCCATGGCGGGAGCATTGGCGCGCGAGACGCCGGTACCTATCGGGCCGACTCGAAACGAGATCCAACGGGCGACGACGGCCCAAAGCCGAAGCTACGGCTGTGGTCCCGAAAGGCGCGGATCACGCTCGGCACGAAATACGTTACTGTAGAGGCCCGCGATCCACCGGCGCCCGCTCGACGTGACATTGAGATAACGGATCGCGCACTGGATATGCGGAGAGATGGTGTTCCAGTAAAATTGCGGATACTTGTCCACGAGATCCGCCGGCGATGCATAGCCGAGCTGCCTATTCAAGCCGATTTCTTCAAACTCGTAATAAAGGGCATTTACTTTTCTCAAATAGTGAGGGTCGCCAAGCTGGCCGATGAGATCCGCGGCCCGTAACAGCGATACTTCCTCGTCAATTCCTTCCTTCTCGTCATCTACCCCCGATGAGTATGGGAAGCGCGTGAACTCAATTGCCCGCGCAATCCGTGCGCTATCGACTTCCCCGACTGTCGCGAGGCGCTCCAACACGAACAGTCTCGATCGCTCGACGTGATATGGAGCAAGTGCGGCATCGGAGGATCCGCGCGGCAACGAAACCTTGCGGCCGGTTGCGTCGACGACGTAGCTATGATCGTCGTCCCCTTTGAGGAGACCGCGGACGTAGCCGATATCGTGCGCAAGGCAGGCGACGATGAAGTTCGAATAATCGGCCGGCGTGGAAGGCTTCAACAGCGCACGGCCCTTGAAGATCTCGTGTCCCGCCAGCGTAACGAGCATCGTGTGCTCGACGTTGTGATAAAGCGCGTCGCTGTTGCCGATACATTCGAGCGCCAGCCGAGCGGCAAACGGGATGAGTTCCGCCAAGCGGGCATGCGACGACCCGAACCGATCTTTCATATCGGAGGCGAGAAACGAACCCAGAGCTTCTGCTGCCAGCTCGGGGAGCGTGATCATCGATGATGGCCCGAAGGCTTGGTGCGCAATCTTCGTGCATTAGCGCGCGCAGGTCAATTCGGACGCGCAGCAACCGCGAAAGTGCCATCGGCGTTCCTCGGCGGAGGATTCACCTTCGGCAACTCCGACGTGCCCTCACGCCGCGTCCCAGTCCGGCCGGATCGGTCCGGACACGCCGTCGAACGCGCCCTCGACAAGCTCGCACACGAGCAGCCGCGACGGATCGACCGGGCCCGGCATGGACGCGCGGCCCTTGGGGATCGGCTTGAAGCCGGACTTGCCGTAGTAGGGCTCATCGCCCACCAGCAGGACCAGCCGGTGACCCTTGGTTTTCGCTTGAGCCAGCGCCCGCTCGATCAGGGCATAGCCTACCCCGCGCTCGCGAAACGCCGGCTCGACGGTGAGCGGGCCGAGCAGCAGCGCCTTGGTGTCGCCGATGCGACTCGGCGAAAGCCGCACCGAGCCGATCAGCAGCGTGCCGATGCGCGCGGTAAACGACAAATCGAGCCGATGCCCCATGCCCTCGCGCAGCCGGTAGGCCGATTTGGCGTAGCGTCCCGGACCGAACGTGCGCTCGTGCAGATGCTCGATCGGCACCGCGTCGTCGGCCGTCTCCGGCAGGATGGTGAGCGAGAGGTCGGTCATTCGCCTAAGCCCGCGCGCTTAGCACTTGGCAGGCGGAAGGTCCATCGCCGCGCGCCGGGCCGGCGCTCGCGGGAAGAGGTGCAAGCGCCCGCCCCCATGATTAGATGAGCCCCAGGCGCGCAACTTAAAGGAAAACGGCATGGGCCTTCTGGTCGACGGCATCTGGCGGGACGAGCAACCCGGCGAGCGCACGCCCGACGGGCACTTCGTCCGCCCGGCGACGCGTTTTCGCAATTGGGTGACACAGGACGGCAGCGCCGGGCCGACCGGCGAGGCGGGATTTCCCGCCGCGCGGGATCGATACCATCTCTACGTAGCGCTTCCCTGCCCCTGGGCGCATCGCACCGTGATCATGCGCGTGCTCAAAGGGCTCGAGGACGCGGTGTCGATGTCGGTGCTCGAGCCGCTTTACGGCCCGCACGGCTGGCGGTTCGGCGCGAGCGCGGGCACCACGCCCGACACCGTCAATGGCGCGCGCGAGCTCGCCGAAATCTATCTGCGCGCGGAGCCGCGCTACACCGGCCGCGTCAGTGTGCCGGTGTTATGGGACAAGGAGCGCCGCACCATCGTCAACAACGAATCGGCCGAGATCATTCGCATGCTCAACGACGCCTTCGGCCGATTCACCAACGTACGCACGGACTATTATCCGCCGGCGATGCGCGAAGAGATCAACCGCGTCAATGCGCTGGTTTACGAGAACCTCAACAACGGCGTCTACCGAGCGGGTTTCGCGACCTCGCAACAAGCCTATGAAGAGGCCTTCCGGGCGGTATTCGGCGCGCTCGACGAGCTCGAGCGCCGGCTCTCGCGCCAGCGTTACCTCGTCGGTAACGACATCACCGAGGCCGATTGGCGGCTCTTCACCACGCTCGTTCGCTTCGATGCGGTTTATTACAGCCACTTCAAATGCAACCTGCGCCGCATCATCGATTATCCGAACCTCGCCAATTACCTGCGCGACCTCTATCAGCAGGATGGCGTCGCCGCGACGGTGAACTTGGATCAGATCAAGCAGCACTATTACGCCAGCCAGCGCCAGGTGAATCCGACCGGGATCGTGCCGCTCGGACCGCAGCTCGATTTCTTGGCGCCGCACGATCGCGCGAGGTTCGCGAGCTAGAGGCTCCACTCTCTTCCCGTCATGCCCGCGCTTGGCGCGGGCATTCACGTCTTTGATGGCCTGAGAAAGACGCGGATGGCCGGGTCAAGCCCGGCCATGACGCGGTTATGGTTCGATGGCCGAAACATAATCTAGAGTGTTGGTTTTGCCGGAGCATCGCCGTCGCGCAGGCGGCGCGTGGCGGCCATGTCGAGTCGTCCGTCGGCATCAACGACGACGGCATAATCGCGGCGCGCCTCCTCCGCGGTGATGAATCCGTCGAGCACGTCGTCCAGCACGCGCTGCGGATCGCGCGTGCGCGGATCGCCGACGCCGCCGCCGCCCGGCAGCTCCAGGCGGATCGCGTCGCGCGGCGGCACGGTCTGACGTCCCTTGGGCCGGATCGGCCGTCCTGAACGCAGCGACACCGCGCCGGCCGCGCCCGCACCGCCGCCGGCCCGCCCGCGCGCGGGGTTGTGCACGCGCTCGAAATTGCACAGGAGCGCGATCGGCGCCGCCCCGGCGCCGCCAAGCTCGATGACTTGGCCGAGGCCGCCGCGCAGTCGACCGGCGCCACCCGAGCTCTCGCGAAACTCCCGGCGATAAAACACCACCGGCGCTACGCTCTCCGTCGCTTCCACCGGGATCGTGCGCACGCCCGAGGGGAACGAGGTGGCGCTGAGGCCGTCCTTGGTCGGTCGCGCGCCCGCCCCGCCGCAGTGGAAGATCACGGTACTGAATTCCGGCAGCGCGTTGGCGTCGGTCCCCTCCTCCACTTCGTCGACCAGCGAGCCGCCGCCGAAGATCTGCGGGTTCCACAGCGAGGACGCGCCTTCAGCCGGCACGCCGCCCGGCATCACCTGCTGCAGACAGCCGAACACGACGTCCGGAAGCATCTGCCCGACCGTGTGGCGGGCAGCGACCGGCCACGGCCGCCTGACATTGAGCACACAGCCTTCCGGCGCGCTGACGCTGATCGGGGCGAGCGAGCCCGCGTTGTTCGGCACCTCGGGCGCCACCAGACATTTGACGCCGAACGCAGTGTAGGCGAGGCAGTAGTTGTACACGACGTTGATGCCGTGCGACGACGCCGGCGAGGTGCCGCCGTAGTCCACGTGGATGCCGTCGTCGGAAATGGTCAAAGCGGCATTGAGCACGAGCGGCTTGTCGTAGCCGTCCATCGTCATGCTGTTGCGATAGGTGCCCTTCGGCAGCGCACGGATGCGGTCGAGCGTCGCCTCGCGCGAGGCTTCGATGATGGTGCCGCCGAGCCGATCGAGATTGGCGATCTCGAACTCGTCCATCATCTCGATCAGCCGGCGGCTGCCCTCGTCGTTGCAGGCCGCTGCGGCGTAGATGTCGCCTTCGACTTGCAGCGGCTCGCGCACGTTCGCGCGCACCAGGCGCAGCAGATCGTCGTTCATGCGGCCCTCGCGGGCGAGCGGCATGATCGGAATGGCCAGCCCCTCCTCGAACACTTGCCGTCCGTCCGGACCCATGCCCAGCCCGCCGATATCGACGACGTGGATGGTATTTGCGAACAGCCCGACGGCTTCGCCGCGGTAGAAGCTCGGCGTGACCACCGTGATGTCGTGCAGATGGCCCGACGTTAGCCACGGGTCGTTCGTGATGTAGTGGTCGCCGGGCTTCATGTTCGCGAGCGGATAGACTTCGAGAAAATACCGCACCGCGTTCGCCATGGAGTTCACGTGACCCGGTGTGCCGGTGACCGCTTGCGCCAGCATGCGGCCGTGGCGGTCGAACACGCCGGCGGAGAGATCGCCCGCCTCGCGCACGGAGGTGCTGAACGCCGTGCGCAGCATGGTCTGTGCCTGCTCTTCCACCACGGCAATCAGCCGGCTCCACATGATTTGCACGTGGATCTGCGCGAGCGCGGCGTTGGGGCGAGCGACCGCCATTCAGGCCTCCTTGCGGGTGAGCTCAATATAGCCGAAGCGATCGATGCGCGCGTCGAAGCGCGGACTGACGACGGTCGACGTCTCGTCCTCGGCGATGACCGCCGGGCCACTGATGCGGGCTCCCGGTGTGAGATCCGGTCGCCAATAAATATCGACGTCCCGGAACTCAGCGATCTCGGGGTCGAAGATAGGCCGCCGCGCCACCGGTTTCGGCTCGCTCGGCCGCTCGACGGCGGGCGTGCCGAGATGGCCTTCCGAAGGGGTGCTCACCGCGACGACCCAGCTCAGGATCTCGATCTCGACGCCGGGAATCGCGCGGCTGTAGAGCCGGCGGTAGGCCGCCTCGAATAGCTCCCTGATGCTCGACCGATCGGCGGAAGTGAACTCGCGCACCGGCAGCGCGACCGCGATCTCGTGCCCCTGGCCGCGGTAGCGCATAAACGCGGAGCGCTGCTCTTGGGGCGGCGCGGCCGGCGCGGCGCGGCGCACGATCGCCTCTGCTTCCGCGCGCATCGCCGCGAGCAGGCGATTGGCCAAGGCGGCGTCGAAGCTCTCAAGCCGCATCAGCCGGCCGCGCACGATCTCATAGGCCGGCGGGGCGCGCAGAAGGCCGACCGCCGAGCCCACGCCGGCGTTGAGCGGGACGAGGATTCGGCCGATGCCAACTTTCTCGGCGACGCGCGCGGCGTGCAGCGGAGCTGCGCCCCCGAACGCGATCAGCGTGCGCGGAGCAAGATCTTTCCCGCTCTCGATGGCATGCACACGCGCGGCATTCGCCATGTTCTCGTCCACCATCTCGCTGACCCCGAGGGCCGCATGCTCCGTCGCAAGTTTGAGGGGCGCTGCGATCGCTGCGGCGAGCGTGCGCTCGGCAGCAGCGACCTCGAGCGGCATTTTGCCGCCCGAGAACGCGGCGGGATCGATGCGCCCGAGAATGAGATCGGCATCGGTCACGGTGGGTTCTTTGCCGCCGCGCCCGTAGCACACCGGTCCCGGCTCCGAGCCGGCGCTGTCCGGGCCGACGGCGATGCGCCCCAGCGTGTCGACGCGCGCGATCGAGCCGCCCCCCGCGCCGATCTCGACCATTTCGATGACCGGGATGCGCAGCGGCAGCCCGCTGCCTTTGAGAAAACGGTACATCCGCGCCACCTCGAACGCGCGCGCGGTCTGCGGCTGCGCCTTGTCGATCAGGCAGATTTTCGCGGTCGTTCCCCCCATATCGAACGACACCACTTGATCGAGCCCGTGCTGGCGCGCGATGCAGGCGGCGAAGATCGCGCCGCCTGCCGGCCCGGATTCGACCAGTCGCACGGGAAAGCGGATCGCGGTCTCGGTCGTCGTGATCCCTCCGCCCGAGGTCATCAGCAGCAAGGGACAGCGGAAGCCCGCGCCTGCCAGCTCGCGCTCGAGCTTGCCGAGGTAGCGCCCGATCAGGGGCTGGAGGTAGGCGTTGGCGCAGGCGGTGGAGAAGCGCTCATACTCGCGCATCTCCGGCGAGACCTCGCTGGAGAGCGTCACCGCAACGTCGGGCAAACGGCGGGCGATCGCCTCGCCGAGGCGGCGCTCGTGATCCGGATTGGTGAAGCTGTGCAGGAAGGCGACCGCCACGGCCTCGACTTCTTGCGCGGCGAGCGCCTCGATCGCGCGCACCACGCTGGGTTCATCGAGCGGGACGAGAACCTCGCCCTGCGCATCGATCCTCTCGCGCACCGGCAGCCGCAGCCGCCGCGGGACCAGCGGCGGCGGCAAGTCGATATTGATGTCGTACTGCTCGAACCGATTTTCGTGCCGGATTTCGAGCACGTCGCGAAATCCTTCGGTGGTGAGAAGGGCGGTTCTGGCGCCCTTGCGCTCGATCAGCGCATTGGTGGCGAGCGTTGTCCCATGGACGATCAGGCCGACCTCGCCAGCCTCGACTCCCGCCTTGGCAATCACCGAGCGCAAGGCGGCGAGCACGCCCGCTTCCGGCGCCTGCGCGGTGGTCAGAATCTTCTCCGTGAATCGCCGCTCGGGCGTTTCTAGCGCGACGTCGGTGAACGTACCGCCGATGTCGACGCCAACCCTGATTGTAGACGCAGATGTCACCCGTGAGCGCTCAAGCCGCTATGCGCGATGACAGTACCGTGGGAGCTGCGACAGCGCAAAGTGCCTCCCGCGCGCTGCGGCATTCACCCGAACGAGCACGCGGCAAGGATTCGCAGCGAATACGCCCTGCCAATCCAACTAGAATTTCGAGCCGAGCATGGTCGC